>DASWLD010000044.1:0-8746 GCA_036396275.1 Burkholderiales bacterium | reverse complement strand
GCCGCGATCCGTGAGCTGATGATTGAGCGGCTGACCGCTCAAATGCGCGCCGACCACCGCGATGCGCACGCTGTGCGTGCCGGCGGGGACCGAGACCTTCGCCGTCTTGGGTAGGGAATAGGGCGTGGCGCCGAGCCGCGCAAGCTTCTCTTCATACCGCGCGCCGAGCGTGCAGAGCGCATGCTCTCGGAACGCCGGCGCGATCAAAGTAATACCGAACGGCAACCGATCCGGCCGCGCCCCTGCCGGAACCGCCAGCGCGCACAAGTCGAGCAGATTGACGAAGTTGGTGTAGTAGCCGAGGTCGGTATTGCGTTTGATCGGTTCGGCCATGACGTCGGCGATGGTGTATATCGTCGGCGCCGTCGGCAGCGCGAGCACGTCGATCTCGTTCCATGCGCTTTCGGTTCCGCGTTTCAGTTGTTGCAATCGATCTTGCGCGAGAAATACATCGACGGCGTCGTAGCGCTCTCCGGCGAGCAGAATTTCGCACACGACCGGATGGATCGCTTCGGGCTTGGCGCGCACGAAGTCACGCACGCTGGCGAGACGCTCGGCGACCCACGGACCCTCGTAAAGCAGTATCGCGACCTCGCGAAACGGCTCGTAATCGACTTCGACCGCGCACCCGCCGAGCGCTTCGAGCCGCGCGAGCGCCTGTTCGTACAGTGATCCTGCGGCGCCATCGCCGAAGAACTCGCGCTGTGCCGGCATCGGTGCGCCGAAGCGAAACGGCGCCGCGCCGCTCCAGGCGGCGGACGCGTCGGCGCGGCGCGAGTACGGATCGTCCGGATCGAACGCAGCGGCGACGTTCAGCACTTTGCAGGCGTCGGCGCTGGTCAGCGCGAAAATCGAGACGCAATCGAGCGAGCGGCATGCGGGTACCACACCGTTCATGCTCAGAAGGCCGCGCGTCGGTTTGAGGCCGACGATGTTGTTGAACGCCGCCGGCACGCGCCCGGAGCCGGCCGTATCGGTGCCGAGCGCGAAGCTCGCCAAGCCGGCGGCGACCGCGACCGCGGAACCGGCGCTCGACCCGCCGCTGATGTAAGTCGGGTCGAACGGGTTAGCGCACGGACCGTAGGGGGAACGCGTTCCTACCAGTCCGGTCGCAAACTGATCGAGATTGGTTTTGCCGACGTAGATCGCGCCGGCGTGCAGAAGCCGCTCGACAACCGTGGCCGAGGTCTTTGGCGTGTACGCGTAGTCCGGGCAGGCCGCGGTGGTCGGAGCGTTGGCGACGTCGATGTTGTCCTTGACGGCGAACGGGATCCCATAGAGAGGCAGATCGGAACCGGCGGCGCGCTGCGCTTCGACAGCGGCGGCCCGAGCGAGCAGCGCGTCCAGTGGAACCCGTGATATCCAGACGTGTTCGCCGTCACGCGCGGCGATGCGTTCGTGCACGGCATGCACGACGTCGTGCGGCCGAAACGCGCCGCTTTCGTAGGCGCCACCGAGGGTGGTGAGGTCGAGACTGCCGACTGACATGGGGTTAGGCGACCGCCTGCGCGGACGGCGATGCCACGATCGGTCCGTAGGTCGTCACCAGACGATTGCGCACCATGTCCACCTTCGGGATCATCTTCTTCTGCCGTGCGAGTGCGAGGTTGATGAAACCGGGTATGACCGCGCCATGGCGCATGACCGGGGGTGAACTGACGTTGATGTCCCACTTCGGGAAGCCATTCGGCGGGATGATCAAGGAGCCGCCGGGATAGAGGCTGTCGGTCCGATTCGCGCAAACTACGAACAGCCGGTTGTCCTCGGCTTTCGGTACGGCCAACAGCTCGCGGTCGTAGCGGTGCCGCCAGGCGCACGGCCAGGCGACGATATCGGCGCCGAGGAGCGCCAGCGCACGGCTCGATTCGGGAAACATGCCGTCGTATCCGAGCAAAACGCCGACGCACCCGAACGGCGTATCGAACACCGTGAACCGGTCGCCGGCGACCGCCCACTTTTTGATTTCCGGTTCGAGATGTACTTGGCGGTAACGCCCAATTTCAGCGCCATCCGGGCCGATGATCACGGCCGTCGGGGCGAGGCCGCTCGGCGTCGTCTCGAAGACGGAGGCGACGAACAGACACTGATATTGCTTCGCGAGTATCGACAGCTTCGCCAGCACGGCGTCGGCACGGTTGGCCGCCGCCGATGCTTCGTGTGCGTCCGGCAGCCAGTGATCGTTCATGAAGTGCTGCGGCAGCACGATCACCTTGGCGCCGAGCTTGGCGGTATGCGACGCCATTTCGAGTGCCGCGTCCAGGCTGCCAGGCTTGACCGTGGCGTGCGCCTGAACCGCGGCCGCCTTCGTTGTCGCCTGCTCGGGCACCAGCGACGCGGCAAGCGATTGCGGAAGCGGGGTTTCCTCCACGGGTTTTCCGAGTATCGAGTACGTGCTCGGACGCCGATCCGCGAACTTGTCGCCGCCGCCGTGCCAGGATTTGTTCAGCGCGGCGGCGGGATCGATCTCCGCCGATATTACGCCGTGCGTGTCATACGGCATGCGCGCAAGTACATCGCCGCTCGGCGCCACGATCATGCTGCCGCCCGGATAGTAAATGGAACGCTCAACGCCCGACTTGGTCGCGGCGACGAACCACACACCGTTTTCGAGCGCGCGTGCCGGCACCCACATCTCGGCCTGATCCATCTCGAAGAAGTTGGCCATGTCGACGATGATCTGCGCGCCCTGCAGCGCGAGGCTGCGTGCGATTTCCGGAATGCGGCCGTCGAAACAGATGAGCAAGCCGATGCGGCCGAGCTCGGTGTCGACGACCGGACAGCCGCGCTCGCCGAAGGCGAACCAGTTTTGATCGTGCGTCGCCAGAAACTGCTTGTGGTAGTGCAGCACCAGCTCGCCGCTCGGATCCAGCAGCACACCGCTGTTGAAAATCTTCGCCTTCGCCGCGTCCTTCTCGGTGATGCCGCTCGCGATGTGCATGCCGTATTTGCGCGCCAGCTCCGCCATCGCCTGTACGAACAAGCCGTTGACCGGCTCCGCCAGCTTGGCGCAGTGCTCGGCGGAATCGAACAGGTAGCCGGTGTTCATGCATTCCGGGAACACCACCAGCTTGGCCCCGAGCCGCGCGGCTTGTTCGGTGTAGCGCCGCAGCAGGTCGATGTTGGCGTCGAGATCCCCGAGCGGCGCCAGTGTTTGCACCACGGCGGCGCGGAATGTTTTGTTGGCCATGCGCAACTCCTACTTCAGGTCCGAGGATTTGAGCAGGATGTTTTTGACGTCGAAGCGCTCCTTCAACACGCCTTCTTTCCAGAACACGTCGACGAACGCCTGGTACGAATTGATGTCGACGGCGTTTAGGTCTTTGAATCCGCGCAAGTACGGCTTGGCGACGAGCTGCACCTGGTCCGGTTTGATCGCGGTGTACTTCGAGATGATCGGGCGGTACTTGTCGAAGTCGCTCATCGCGAGGCGCGTGGCCTCGTCGAGCACTTCCACGACCTTGCGTGCCACCGCCGGCCGCTCCTTGATGAACTTCGTCGTCAATACCGAAGCGCCCGAGTAAAACGGATCGGAAATGAACATTGCGACCGGGTTCGTCATCGCGCGTTTCGCTTCTTTTGACGCAATGGCGATCGAGCCGACCGGCTCGAGCGAAAGCGTCGAGTCGATGCTGCCCGCGACCACCGACGCCACTTGCAGCGGCACGGCGATCTCCTGCAACCGTACGTCCTTGTCCGGATCGAGGCCGTTTTGGCGCACGATAAAACGGGAAATGGTGCGCCATTGGATACCGGGGAGGTGGCCGAGCGACTTTCCTCTGAGATCCTTGAACGACGTGATGGTCGAGTCGTTCTTGACGATGAGCCCGTCGTTGATCAGGTTCACTTTGATACCGCCGCCTTGCAACCCGAACACCTTGAACGTGCCCGGGTAGCGCGATTCGGCCAGCACCGCGATCCCGGCGGCGGCGCCCGGTGGGCCGAAGTCCGCCTGGCCCGACACCAGCGAATCGATGATCTGGTTCGGATTCTGGAACATCTTGGAGTCGATCTCGATGCCGGCCTTTTCGAACAGTTTCTCCTCGAGCGCGACGTAATACGCCATCGTCTGCATGATCGGCAGCCACGACGCGACCACCTTTTCCGGCTTTTGGGTTTGCGCCGATGTCCCTAACGGCAGGAGTGCGATTGCAACGAACACAAGGAATCTCTTCATGATGAGCCTCTGCTTCAGTTGGTTACTTAGGGATTACTTGCCCGACCAGTGCACCAGCCACCGCTCGAGTCCAAAAAAGCACAAGTTGCAGCCGTAGCCCATGGCTCCGGTTGCGAGAATCGTCGCGTACATCTGCTGCAGGTCGAAGACGACTTGCGAATCGATGATGCGCCGCCCGAGGCCGTCGCTCGAGCCGATGAACATTTCGGCGACGATGATGACGACCAGCGCGTACGACACGCCGAGCCGCAGGCCCACGAACGTCTGCGGCAGCGATTCGAAGAACATCACGTCGCGGAATACGCGCGCGCGCGAAGCGCCCATTACGCGCGCCGCGAGGATGCGGGTCTGGCGCGCGTTCATCACGCCGTAAGCGACGTTGAAAAAGATGACCAGCCACGCGGCGAACGCGGCCACGGCGATCTTGGCGAAGTCGCCGATGCCGAAGATCAGCAGGAACAGCGGAAACATCGCGGTGGCCGGTGTCGAGCGGAAAAAGTCGATGAGAAACTCGACCGAGGTGTACACCTTGCGGCTGGCGCCGAGCATGATCCCGAGCGGAATTCCGAGCGCCGCGGCGATCCCGAAGGCATAGAGCGTGCGCAGCAGCGTGCTCAAGAAGTCCGCCGCGAGCGTGCCGTTGACGGTGGTGTCCACCAGGGATTTCAGTGTCGCCCATGGACTCGGCAGCAGTTTGTAGCTGACCCATTGAGCCTCGAACGCGATCCACCACAGGAGCAACAGCAGGATCGGGCCGAGGAGGGCGGCTTGCAGGCGCACAAGTTGCATGCGCACCTTTGGGCCTGCCGTCGATTGCGCACCGGCCGGTCGCGCGTTCACTTGCGCACCTCGCGTTGGAACACTTCCAGGCAGTGGGCTTTCACCGAGATGAACTCGGATGTCGATAGCGTCGCCGCCGAGCGCGGCCGCGGCGGGTTGAACTCCACGATCTCCGCCACCCGCGCCGGCCGCTTCGTAAGCAGCACGATAAGATCGGAGAGGTATACGGCCTCTTCCAGGTCGTGCGACACCAATACCATCGTGACGCCGGTGGCGGTGAATATCTCCTGCAACTTGTCGCGGATGAACAGTGTCATTTCGTAATCGAGCGCCGAGAACGGCTCGTCCAAGAACAACACTTCGGGGTTCGGCGCCAGTGCGCGCATGATCGAAACCAGCTGTTGTTGGCCCCCCGAAAGTTCGTAGGGATAGCGGCGCAGGTCGAACTTCACGTCGAACGATGCGATCAACTCATCGACTCGGCGATCCCGCTCGCTCTTGGATCTGCCGAGGATATCGAGCGGATAGCGAACGTTGTCGATCGCGCGCTTCCAGGGGAAGAGCGCGTCGCGGTAGTTCTGGAACACGTAGCCGATGGTGGTCTCGCGGATGGTTTTGCCGTCGAACAGCGCTTCACCCGAATCCGCCGGCATGAGACCGGCGATGAGATTAATCAGCGTTGACTTGCCGCAGCCGTTCGGGCCGAACACGGAGATGATCTTGCGTTGGGGCAGGCGCAGGTCGAACTTGTCGTACACGGCGCTTGCGCCGAAGTACTTGGTCAAGGCGCGCACGGTGATATAGGTCTGGCGCGGATGCGCCCGGTCAGCTGCCGCGGTACCGGTGCGCGCGCCGGCGGCTGCGCTGCGGATGCTCTCAATGCCCGTCATGTGCTCATAAACTGGTATACAAGATTGTGTGCCAGTTTACCGGTGACGCGATGAAATACAACGGCGCCGGCTCGCCCAATTGAGTGCAGAAAAACGCACGGCTGCGCTGCTATGGTGCAGCGCGGCAAGCGGCGTTATTGGTCGCGAGAGGTAGGGGGTGTAATCGCGTCGAACGACGCGGTCTATCGCGGGCGATTCAAGCGGTGTGGGCGCGGCGGCGCGAGGCGACCACGGGCTTGGTCGTGAGCGCGGCGCGTGCTTGGTGCAACATGTGCAGTGTGATTTTACGCACTTCGGCTTTGCTCGACTCGATGTGCGCGCGCAATAGAATCTCCGCCTGGTTGCGCCGCCGTGCCATGACGTGGCGCAGGATTTGCGCGTGTTCGTCGTAGGTCGAATCGATGCGGCGCGGTTGAGTGAAATCGAGGCGCCGGATAATGCGGATGCGCTCGGTGACGTCGCGATGCAGCCGTGTCATTTCGGGATTGCCGGTCGCGTCGATCAGTGCCTCGTGGAAGCCTTCATCCAGCTCGGCGACCGTACGCATGTCACGTTGCCGCCGGGCCGCCGGCACAAGCCATGTTTCCTTTAACTCGCTCAAATCGGGATTCTCTTCGACATCGCACAGTTTACGGATCGCCGCGAGCTCCAGAATCAGGCGCACGTCGTAGAGATTCTCGAAGAAGTCGAAATCGAACTGGCGCACATTCCAGCCGCTGCGGGGAGCAACCTGGATGTAACCTTCCTTTGCCAGTTTGTGCAGCGCCTCGCGTACGGGCGTGCGGCTGATGTGCATGCGCTCGGCAATGCCGGATTCTGTGAACCGGTCCCCCGGCAGCAGCCGAAAGTCGAAGATATCGCGCTTGATCTGCTCGTAGACTTTTTCCGCGAGCGGCAGACTGGGTGGCTTCTTCTTCATTCCGTGTATGCGCGGCAGTTGCTACGGCGCGTAGCGGCCCCCGGTGTTTGTTAGCGCGGCGTCGTTGCCGCCCCAAACGATCATCTCGTTTCCGGTCCAGACCGCGGTATGTCCGGTACGTCCCGACGGGGCGGCGACGATCGAAACCGATCGCCATGTATCGTGCGCCGGATTGTACGCGGCGCCGGAATTGTCGGATACCTCGCCGCCCCACACAATCATTTCAGTTCCCGTCCAAATCGCTTTGTGACTACTGCGCGCAATTGGCGCGTCTCGCATGGGACTCCAGGTGTCGGCTGTGGGATTGTAGCGCGCTCCATCGGCGACCGGACCCAAACCGGCATCACCACCCCAGATGATCATTTCGCTGCCGGTCCAGATAGCGGTATGGCCGGCGCGCGCCGATAGCGCGCTGACGGTGGACACGCCGAGCCAGTTGTTGGTCGAACGGCGATAGCGCCCCCCGGTTTGCAAGAGAAGTGCGCCATCATCAACACCGCCCCATACGATCATCTCCGTGCCGGTCCATATCGCGGTGTGTTCGGATCGGGCAGATGGCGGACCACTCATGCTTGTCGCTGTCCAACTTCCGCCACCGATGGGATTGAATCGCCCTCCCGTGCTGGTACGAACTCCACCGGCCGTGACGCCGCCCCATATAATCATTTCGCCGCCCGTCCAAATCGCCGTGTGCAGGCTCCTTGGAGGAACGGCGGGCGGCGGAGCAGGCGTGGCCGTCCAAACGTTGCTCGCAACAGAATAGCGCCCTCCGGAATTCGTTGGGCCGAGAATGCCGCCGAGTTCGCCGCCCCAGACGATCATCTCGTTCCCGAGCGTATTCCACACCGCCGTGTGATCCGTGCGCGCCAATGGCGCTCCGGCCATCATTGTGTTCGCCGTCGGCATCCACGCGGTTGCAGCCGGATTGCCGGGAGTGTATCGAGCGCCCGAGTTGGAAACACCCAAACCGTCCAGTCCGCCCCAAATGATCATTTCGTTGCCGGCCCACACCGCGGAATGATTCATGCGAGTCGTCGGCGCCGACGCATTCACCGCCGTGGACAGCCACATATCGGCCGTGGTCATGAAGTCCCAATTGAATCCGGACGTCAATGCGTTGCCAGCGGAGTCCTTGATGGCGGTGGTCAGCATCGCGTGGTACAGCGCGGATTTGACGAGTGCACTTGGCCCCGGCGCAAAGCGGGCGTTGCGCCCGCTGACGCTCACGGTTCCGTTGACCGGATTGCTCATGTCGTCGGTGACTTGAAAGCTTGCGGCGCTTACCGATCCCGGATCGAGTGGCTCGCTAAACGTCGCAATGATCGGGTCGTTGAGTTGTACGCCCACGGCGTTTGACGGTGGGTCGGTTGTCGCGACGGTCGGCGGCGTGTTGTCGAAAACGCCACCACCAGCACCTCCGCAGGCAGACGCTATGACGGTTACGAACGCGACCACCAAGGACGGTGCGCGCAAAGTGGAGCATCGCATCTCTACGTTTCCCCGAACTACGTGTCGTGCACAAATTGCGATCCGTCGGGAAGTTTGGCGGCTGGAGCGCCTTCACGCAACGCGCCGATGCCGCGACAGCGCCCAGGCGACGTGTTCGCGCACCAGTTCAGACGGGAAATCGCGACGACTTTCAAGCGCTTGGATGACGGCGCCGCTCGTCGGCGCATTGCCGAGGGCGACGGCGATGTTTCGAAGCCACTGTTCGTAGTTGATTCGCCGTATCGCGGAGCCTTCGGTGCGTTGCAGGAATTCTTGCTCGGACCACGCGAATAATGCGATCAGCGTCGACGCATCGAGCTGATTTCGCGGCGCAAAGTCAGGTTCGGCGGTGAGGTGTGCGTAACGATTCCAGGGGCAGACAAGTTGACAGTCGTCGCAGCCGTCGATGCGATTGCCGAGCAGCGGCCGCAGTTCTTCCGGAATCGACCCGTGCAGCTCGATCGTCAGATAGGAAATACAGCGACGCGCGTCGAG
>DASWLD010000043.1:0-56458 GCA_036396275.1 Burkholderiales bacterium | reverse complement strand
TGCGTTCGTTTGCGCTTTAATTTGCTCGGCTGGTACGTGCGTTTCATTTTTCCGCTCCCGCGCGTCTCGGCGTGATCAGTCCGCCAGGACAAAAACAAAATAGGGCGCGAAAGTTACTTTCTTCCGACCGTTGTTGTCAATGCACAAACAAAAGGGCTTTGAAAAACTGTCCCCGGAATTCTCAGCGGATTTGGTCTGGTACACCGCGTGGTTAATCGCTAGACTGCCTTCCCCCCTCCGTATTGCATCAGAAAGCGCCGTGGAACTAGCGACATCACAGCAAGCTGTGTGGGAAAGGTGCCTCGGTCGATTGGAAGAAGAACTTCCGTCACAACAGTTCAATACCTGGATACGTCCGTTACAGCCGATACTGGAAAGCGACGGACTAAAGCTATTGGCGCCGAATCGCTTTGTAATGGAGTGGGTGCGTGACAAATTTCTTGGGCGAATCGCGGAACTGGTAAGCGAGTTCGGCAGTTCTGCTGGACAACGGGTAAGCATCGAGGTCGGCAGCCAGACACACCACGGAACCAGCCAGCAAGCGCAAACTGCACCGCAACTGCTCCCGGTAAATCGCAAGCGCAGCCCGTTGCTTGGCCGACTAAACGCTGACTTCACCTTCACGATGCACGTTGAGGGGAAATCAAACCAGGTTGCACGAGCGGCCGCTCGTCAAGTTGGTGAAAACCCAGGTGCTGCCTACAACCCACTGTTTATATATGGTGGTGTGGGTTTAGGTAAGACGCATCTAATGCAAGCAGCCGGCAACCTCATGTTGGCGCACCGTGCGGACGCTGATATCGCCTACGTTCATTCTGAGCGGTTCGTCGCGGATATGGTGCGCGCGTTGCAACATAATACTATTAACGATTTTAAGCGTGTATATAGAGGTCTCGATGCTTTGTTAATAGACGATATACAGTTTTTCGTTGGCAAAGAAAGATCGCAGGAGGAGTTTTTCCATACGTTTAATTCTCTCGTTGAAACTGGCCGGCAGGTTATCATCACCGCTGATAGATTCCCTCGAGAGCTAACCGGTGTCGAGGAGCGTCTTATTTCACGGTTTGGATCCGGGCTTACCGTTTCAATCGAGCCTCCGGAACTGGAGACGCGCGTGGCGATTCTGATGAATAAAGCTCGGCAGGAGGGGGTCGATCTTGCGGAGGACGTTGCATTTTTTTTAGCAAAACGGGTGCGTTCCAATGTACGTGAATTGGAGGGTGCTCTACGACGTGTTCTCGCAAGCGCATTCTTTACGGGTCGTCCAATAAATATCGAGCTGGCGAGTGATAGCCTCAAAGACCTCCTGAGCTTTCAAGAACGCCTTGTAACTATCAATAACATTCAGAAGACGGTAGCCGAGTATTTCAAGATACGGATTGCAGATCTTCACGCCAAAAACCGCGCCCGCCAAGTTGCACGACCACGCCAAATTGCCATGGCGCTAGCAAAGGAACTTACAGACCATAGCCTACCCGAGATTGGTGAGGCCTTTGGCGGCAGAGACCACACCACAGTACTGCACGCGTGTCGTAAGATCACCGATCTAAATACGAAGGACCCACGCGTACATGAGGACTACAACAACTTGCTACGAATTCTAACAACGTAGACTGTGGATCGGCTGTGCATAAATACGTACCGAAGCTCTACGACCCACAGATACTCAGACAAAGCACAGGCAAGCAACAGCCTATTCATGCACTTATACATCATTCATTCACGCAGGCAGAACACATCCCCACGCTCTAAATAATAGCTTGCGCAGCAACTTACACACAGAACAACGGGCCCTTAACTATTACATCAGTAATCATTCTTACCTAACTATTGAGTGTGAATAGCGATGCATATAGATGTCGAGCGAGAGAAACTATTGACGCCTGTAAGCTTGGTAGCGGGAGTGGTAGAACGCCGACAAACGTTGCCAATTTTGGGGTATGTGTTACTGCAAGCTGCCGACGGCAGCATAACGATGGTTGGTACGGATCTTGAAGTAGAAATGGTCGCGACCGTGGGGGGAAAGGTTCGGGAGAGCGGGGAGGCAACGGTTCCAGCCCGAAAACTTCTTGATATATGTCGCGCACTACCCGAGCGGGCAGAACTCACGCTGACAAAGCAAGGAACAAAGGTAATTTTAAAAGCCGGTAGAAGCCGTTTCACGCTAAGCTCGCTAGCGCCGGCTGACTTCCCGAAGGTTGAGGTAGAAACCTTTCCGTACACACTGGATATACCGGCGGTAAAGTTAAAGTATGTTCTAGAGTCGACGGCATTTTGTATGGCGCTACAGGATGTTCGTTATTACCTCAACGGGCTTTATCTTGAGCTAGAAGACAGACACCTCCGCGCAGTAGCCACCGATGGGCACCGCATGGCGGTTACCGAAATAACACACGAGCACCACGCTCACAGCGGAACGCAGCTTATTCTTCCGCGAAAGGCCGTCCAGGAAATACTGCGACTGTTACCTAATGACGAAACACCCGTGAGTCTATTGGTTGGACAAAACCACTTGCGTCTGACGATCAATGGGCTCACGGTGACGTCGAAACTAATTGACGGGAAGTTCCCCGACTATCGGAAGGTAATTCCCACCGCGCAAACCAAAACTGTTTTGCTAGACCGTGGGCTGTTTCGTGAAGCGCTCAACCGAGCCGCGATTCTTGCTAACGAGAAGTACCGAGGCGTCCGCCTTAATCTGCAGGCTGGCAAGCTCGCAATAACGGCACATAACCCGGAGCAGGAAGAGGCGGTAGAGGAACTGGAGATAGACTATCGCGGCGAACCACTCGAGATTGGTTTTAACGTTAACTATCTAGCGGACGCCGCCAATGCGGTTGATTCTTCGGAATTGCATCTAGGCCTGAGTGACGCCAGCAGCAGCTGTACGCTCAAATCACCAAGCGGTTCGGCCACGCAGTACATTGTTATGCCGATGCGCCTATAGTTCCACGTGGAACTAGGCCCAAGCAACCGCACGAATCAGGAATTCTGGGCAGGGACGAGCCGCTAGTCCTTCCCAAGACCTGATAGAATGTGAGCTTGATGGAACCTGCCACCCCAAAGAAAGCTCCTGCATACGACTCCCACAGTATCCAGGTACTCAAAGGCCTGGACGCCGTCAGAAAGCGACCCGGCATGTACATCGGCGACACGGACGACGGGACCGGGCTTCATCACATGGTATTTGAGGCCGTCGACAATTCCGTCGATGAAGCGCTTGCGGGGTTTTGCACCGATATCACGGTGACGATTCACGCCGACGGCGGCATAACGGTTGCAGATAACGGCCGCGGCATTCCTACCGGCATTATCCCCGAAGAAGGTCGCTCCGCAGCCGAGGTAATCATGACCATGCTGCACGCCGGCGGGAAATTCGACCAGAACTCCTACAAGATCTCGGGTGGACTGCACGGTGTGGGCATCTCCGTGGTTAATGCGTTGTCTGAATTCCTGGAATTGACGATACGGCGAGACGGGAAGATATATCACCAAACCTACAAACTCGGCGAGCCGCAAAACCCGCTCACCGTTGTTGGAGACGCCGGCGAATCGGGGACGGTGGTGCGCTTCAGGCCGAGCCCGACGATCTTCAGCAACACCGCGTTTCAATACGACATACTGGCGAAACGGCTTCGAGAGCTTTCATTCTTGAATTCGGGTGTACATATAACACTACAGGATGAGCGCACGGGCAAGAAGGATGTATTTGAATACAAGGGCGGCATCGCGGCTTTCGTTGAGCATCTAAACAAAAGCAAGACAGCACTACATTCGAAGCCGATTTACATTTGCGTCGAACGGGCGGCGATTACGGTGGAGTTGTGCCTGCAATGGAACGACTCTTACCAGGAAAATATATTCTGCTACACCAATAATATTCCTCAACGCGATGGGGGCACCCATCTCGCCGGCCTACGCGCGGCCATGACGCGTACACTGAACCACTACATCGAAAACTCCGGGCTGGCCCGAAAAGAAAAAACCTCCACAACCGGTGACGACGCGCGGGAAGGGCTTACAGCCGTTTTGTCGGTCAAGCTGCCAGACCCGAAATTCTCCTCGCAAACAAAAGAAAAACTCGTTTCCTCAGAAGTGAAGGGCGCGGTCGAAACGATCGTAAACGAGAAGCTCGAGGAGTTCTTACTCGAAAATCCGGTCGATGCGCGCGCGATCGCGCTCAAAATTATGGAAGCGGCGCGTGCCCGAGAGGCGGCGCGCAAAGCGCGCGAGATGACGCGCCGTAAGGGCGCGCTCGATGTCGCTGGACTACCCGGAAAGCTGGCCGACTGCCAGGAGCGCGATCCGGCGCTATGCGAACTCTATATCGTCGAAGGTGATTCGGCGGGCGGTTCCGCTAAGCAGGCCCGTGACCGACGCAATCAAGCGGTACTGCCTCTTAAGGGAAAGATTCTCAATGTGGAGCGGGCGCGTTTCGATCGGATGCTCACCTCGGCGGAGGTTGCAACGCTTATTGCCGCGTTAGGTACGGGAATCGGCGCCGGCGAATTCAACGCGGGCAAACTGCGATACCACCGCATCATCATCATGACGGATGCGGACGTCGACGGCTCGCACATTCGCACATTGCTCTTGACGTTTTTCTTCAGGCAGATGGGCGATCTGATTACGCGGGGCCACGTGTATATCGCCCAACCGCCGTTGTACAAAGTCAAACACGGTAAACAGGAGCGATATCTTAAGGACGACAGCGAGTTACAGGAACACTTGTTATCGGTCGCGCTGGCGGAAGCACGCGTGGCGGCTGCCACCGATAGCGAGGTTGTCGAGGGCGCGGTGCTCGCCGATTTAAGTAAACGCTTTCTGGCGGTAAAGGAAAATATTCGGCGCTTATCGCGCCGCTACGACGCGTCTGTTCTCCAAGAGTTCCTTTATGTTCCAACACTTGATGCCCAAACGCTGGGCGATGCGACGCGGCTGCGCAGCGTTGCCGCTAACCTCATGGCGCGCCTGAACAACGATTCGAGCGGGGCGGTGCGTTTTGAGATCGAGCCCGTATTGAATCAGCGTAGTAAGCTCTACGATTTGAAGATCGCGCGTCTGGAGCACGGCAGCAGTACGCTGTCGCGCATCGATTCCGAGTTTTTTGGGACGCCCGACTACCACACCATGCGCGCGCTGGCGGAACGACTCTCGGGTTTTCTGACGGCATCGCTGAACGTCCGCCGCGGCGACCACGGCACGACAATAACAGGTTTCGACGGGGCGCTTGATTGGTTGCTGGCGGAGGCGCGCCGAGGCCAGACGATTCAGCGATACAAAGGCCTGGGAGAAATGAACCCCGAACAACTTTGGGAAACGACAATGGACCCGTCGACACGCCGGTTGTTGAAGGTTAGCGCCAACGATGACGTCGCCGCCGGGCAGATTTTCAGTATGCTGATGGGAGACCAGGTTGAACCGCGACGGGAGTTTATCGAAAAGAACGCCCTGCTGGTTGCGAACCTTGACGTCTAGATCGTCGATTAGTGCAGCGTGCGCGGTACGCTGAGCGTAAAGCTTGGAATGTCCGCACGGAACCGCGTGCCATCGTCCGCTTCCATCTGGTAGCTTCCGTGCATCACACCGACGGGCGTTTCCAGTATCGTGCCGCTCGTGTACTCAAAGCTCATTCCCGGCACCAAATAGGGTTGTTCGCCGACCACACCCTCGCCTCGTACTTCTTGGGTTTTTTGGTTCGCGTCGGTAATGACCCAGTGGCGCGTTAGCAAGCGCGCCGGAATGTCTCCCGCGTTGGTGATGGTGATGGTGTAAGCGAAGACATAGCGGTTATTCTCCGGCGCCGACTGCGCCGATACGTACGTTGTTCTCACCGTCACTTCGATATTATGTTTTTCAATTTTCACGTCGCGGACCCGGTCTGCTTCCCGATTCTGCCCGGATTTCTTGGGGTTTGCATCTGAGCGCCTTAGTCTCGGTACGCACGGCAGGGAACGCTGGTGAACTGCGGCGTATCGCCGTCTAACCGCACTGCGGTTAATCGACGACCCCAAAGGCAGCCGGTGTCGAGCCCAATAACCCCGTCGCCCTGCCAGAGTCCCAGCAGCGACCAATGGCCGAACACAATTCGAACGTCCCGAGAGCGGCGTTCCGGAAGCTGAAACCACGGCAGTAACGGATCGTTCTGGCTGCCCGGCGGGCCGTTGCATCGATAATCCATTCGCCCGTCGGGATAACAGAACCGGATGCGTGTCAGCCCATTCACGATAAGGCGCCGGCGATCGCTACCGGTGAGCGAGTCGCTCCAGCGGTCGGGCAGGTCACCATACATGTGATCAAAGAATCGAACGCTTTCGGGTCCATGAATGATCGCTTCTGCCTCGGCAGCCAAGCCGATCGCATCGGTGATGCTCCACTGCGGCAAAAGACCTGCGTGAACCAGCGCAAAGCCGACCCGAGGGTCGTAATGAGCTAGTCTCAGATTGGCAATCCATGAAAGCAAATGCTCACTATCTTTTGCGCGTAAAATGTCGTCGAACGTATCTTGCTGCAACGCCGACATCGAGCCCGCGGCAACGGCAAGCAAATGTAGTTCGTGATTACCGAAAACAGTTACCGCCCGCTCGCCCAGACTCGCGACATAGCGCACGACCTCGGCTGACTGAGGGCCGCGATTAACGAGATCGCCGGTGAACCAAAGTTGGTCGCGTTTCGGATCGAAGCGCACCGCCTCTAGAAGCCGTTGCAGGCTGTCGTAACAACCTTGTACATCTCCGATCGCGTAAAGCGCCATCAGAGGTTGTCCCGCACGAGCATTGGTGTCGCAGAGACTTTCTTCTTTGTTCGCGCGCCGGCGTTCAGGCTCGACCCCGCTACAACTTTAAGCGTTGCCAAATGGCCAGCGTTGGTGCGGCCCGGTTTAACGTGTAGAAGTGCAGCCCGGGTGCGCCCGCTGCAAGCAAGCGCGCGCAGAGCTCGGTGGTGACATCGAGACCAAACGCCCGAATCGATTCGATATCGTCTCCGTAGCTCGCGAGCCGCATCCGAATCCAGCGCGGAATTTCCGCGCCGCAGCCGTCGGAGAAGCGCGCAAGTTGCTTGTAGTTCGTTATCGGCATGATTCCCGGCACGATGGCGATATCGATGCCGATCGCTTCGCATTCATCGATGAAACGAAAATAGGCATCCGCGTTATAGAAATACTGGGTGATGGCGGAATTCGCGCCGCTGTCGATCTTGCGCTTGAAGTGCCGAAGATCTTCTTGCGGGCTGCGCGCTTGCGGATGCATTTCCGGATACGCGGCAACTTCGATATGAAACGCCTCGCCGGTTTCGCTTCTGATCAGCTCAACGAGTTGATAGGCGAAGCGAAAATCGCCCGCCGAAGCCATGCCCGACGGCAAGTCACCGCGGAGTGCGACGATACGCCCGACACCAAGTGCCCGATACGCTCGCAACTGCTCCGTGAGCGCTGCGCGCGTTGCCCCGACGCACGACAGGTGTGGCGCGACGCACATGCCCTTCTCCGTGAGTTTCTTAACCGCCTCGTAGGTGCCATCGCGCGTTGAACCGCCGGCCCCGTAGGTGACGGATACAAACTGCGGCGTCACCGTTGCCAGCTGCGCGGCGGTATCGAGCAACGCGGCGCTTGCGTGATCGGCACGCGGCGGAAAGAACTCAAAACTGAATGAAGGTGGGAGCTTCTTTTGGGTTTTCATAGCGACTTACGAGCGCTCGACTCTCGGTGTACGCACGAACACAGCGGGAGCCGAAAGCGCGCCGGTCAGTACCGGTAGTGATCCGGCTTGTAAGGTCCGCTCTTCGGAACGCCGAGATACTTCGCCTGCCGATCCGTTAGCTCGGTCAACGTCGCGTCCAGTTTCGTGAGCTGCAGCCGCGCCACTTTTTCGTCCAGCGCTTTCGGCAGAATATGAACCCCGATCGGATACTTCGCGCCGTGTGCGTAAAGTTCGATTTGGGCCAGAACCTGGTTAGCGAACGAGGACGACATCACGTAGCTTGGGTGACCGGTGGCGCAGCCGAGATTCACCAGCCGCCCCTCTGCGAGCAGGATCAGCCGCTTGCCGTCCGGAAAAATAATGTGATCCACCTGCGGCTTGATGCTGTCCCACTCGTACTGCTTGAGGGCGGCGACGTCGATCTCATTGTCGAAATGGCCGATGTTGCACACGATGGCGTTGTGTTTCATGCGCTTCATGTGCTCGTGGGTGATGACGTGAAAATTGCCGGTGGCGCTGACGAAGATATCGGCCTTGTCGGCGGCGTAATCCATGGTCACGACCCGGTACCCCTCCATGGCCGCTTGCAGGGCGCAAATCGGATCGATTTCCGTGACCCATACTTGCGCCTGCAGTCCGCGCAGTGCTTGGGCGGACCCCTTGCCGACCTCGCCGTACCCGGCGACGACAGCGACCTTGCCGGCAACCATCACGTCGGTCGCGCGCTTGATGCCGTCGACGAGCGATTCGCGGCAACCGTAAATATTGTCGAACTTCGACTTAGTTACCGAGTCGTTGACGTTGATCGCCGGAAACAGCAGACGGCCGTCCTTGTGCATCTGGTATAGGCGATTGACCCCCGTGGTGGTCTCCTCGGAAACGCCCTTCACGTCCTTCGCCATGGCCGAGTACCATCCGGGCTTCGCGGCGAGCCGCTTCTTTATCGAAGCGAACAAGCATTTTTCCTCATCACTCGACGGTGTTGCTAGCACCGACGGATCTTTTTCCGCCTGAATCCCGAGGTGCAAAAGCAAGGTCGCATCCCCGCCATCATCGAGAATCATGTTCGGCCCTTGACCGTCGAATTCGAAGATGCGATGCGTAAATTCCCAGTACTCGTCCAGTGTCTCGCCCTTGTAGGCGAAGACGGGCGTAGCGCCGGCGGCGATGGCGGCCGCCGCGTGGTCTTGGGTGGAAAAAATGTTGCACGAGGCCCAGCGTACGTCGGCACCGAGCGCCTTCAGCGTCTCGATAAGCACCGCCGTCTGGATGGTCATATGCAGGGAGCCGGCGACACGCGCGCCGGTCAGAGGCTTGGTTCGGGCGAACTCCTCGCGTATCGCCATCAGGGCCGGCATTTCGCTCTCGGCGATGGCGATTTCTTTTCGTCCCCAAGCGGCCAGGGACAGATCGGCGACACGATGGTCTCGAAAGTTGGGATTAACGACAGCGTTCATGGACGTGCTCCTGAAAAAAGCGAGCGCCGTTGCATAGTGTCACGAATCCGTTGAGCCTGACCCCGCACCCAAATCGATTTCGATTTGGGTGCGGGGCTGCAACGCTCCTCGACGGATACGATCGCCGCGCGACGCGGCGAAACCAGTCTCGCGGTTAGGCGGTAGCGGCCGACCGTGCCTTCAAGCCGGCGGCATCGCGCAGTGCGGCGGCCTTGTCCGTACGTTCCCACGTAAAGCCCGGTTCCGAGCGGCCGAAATGACCGTACGCCGCGGTGGCCTGATAAATGGGTTTGAGTAAATCCAGCATCTGGATAATTCCCTTCGGACGCAGATCGAAGTGCGCCCGCACCAATTCGACAATCCGAGCGTCGGCGATGTGACCGGTGCCAAAGGTGTCGACGTGAATTGAAACCGGTTCGGCGACCCCGATGGCGTACGCGATCTGGATTTCGCAACGGTCGGCAAGACCGGCTCTCACGATATTCTTCGCCACGTAGCGCCCCGCGTATGCGGCCGATCGGTCAACCTTGGACGGATCCTTCCCGGAGAAGGCGCCGCCGCCATGGCGTGCCATGCCGCCGTAGGTGTCGACAATAATCTTACGGCCGGTCACTCCGGCGTCGCCGACCGGACCACCGATCACAAAATTGCCCGTCGGGTTGATCAAGTATTTAGTGTCCTTGGTGAGCCATTCTTTGGGCAGCACCGGCTTGACGATCTCTTCGATCACCGCGGCCTTGAGCGTTTCGTGCTTAACGTCGGGATCATGCTGCGTCGAGATCACCACCGTATCGATGCCGGCGGGTTTGCCCTCGGTATATTTGACCGTAACTTGCGACTTCGCGTCCGGCCGCAGCCACTTGAGTTTGCCGCCGTGGCGCAGCTCGGCGTGGCGCTTCATCAGGCGGTGCGCCAGCGTGATCGGCATCGGCATGAGCACGTCGGTTTCATTCGAGGCGTAGCCGAACATCAAGCCCTGGTCGCCCGCGCCCTGTTCCAGATCGAGCCCCCGGCCCTCATCGACGCCTTGGGCGATGTCCGCCGACTGCTTGCCGATCACCGCCAGCACGGTCGCGGTTTCAGGATCGAAGCCCATCGCACTGGTGTAGCCGATGCGCTTGATGACATCGCGCGCCACGCGATCGAAATCGACGACGACGTTGGTCGTAATCTCGCCGCCGAGAACCACGAGATTGTTCTTCACCAGCGTTTCGCAGGCTACGCGCCCGGTCGGCTCCTTGGCCAGAATCGTGTCGAGCACCGCGTCGGAGATTTGGTCGCAAACCTTATCCGGGTGCCCTTCGGAAACGGACTCAGAACTAAAAAGATATGTATCGGCCATGTCTGTCCCACTCAAAGAGGCGCAGAGTCTAGCAAATAGGGCCAGAAAAATGCACCGGCTGCCGGTACCGTTTGATCTCGTACGGCGCAGCTAGCCCCCGAATTATCGGAGAAAAGTTAAGCCTTTTCTCGCCGCTGCGCCGGGTACCTATGTTCTCCGCGGCGCGCGACGTTCGTACCGCATGTATACTGCGCCGCGCACCCGTTTGCCGCGGCAATGTCGCTCGATTACCCGACTGCTTCTTCATTTATAGTCAAGCATCACGCGCTTCGCAGCCCTTACATGAACAGCTCTGGACCGGCTTGCCCCATTCGAACCGCTCACCAAACAAAACGCTACCCGCAGGAACCGTCCAATGATGGGCGCCGATGTAG
Source organism: Burkholderiales bacterium (assembly GCA_036396275.1). Taxonomy (GTDB): domain Bacteria; phylum Pseudomonadota; class Gammaproteobacteria; order Acidiferrobacterales; family Sulfurifustaceae; genus JACQFZ01. Next base: position 45,585 of record DASWLD010000043.1, on the reverse strand, counting down.
TTCATTCGTATGGTTGAGCCACGTTTATCGGGCTTAGCGCATCCCCGCTACTGGCCGACATGGTTCGGCCTTGGGCTGCTTAGGTTGGTGTCATGGTTTCCGCTGCCGCTCATATCCCTGTTTGGCGCCGGGTTCGGCTGGCTGCTGTATGCGTTGCACCGTTCGCGCCGGCATGTCGTGCTTACCAATGTTTCCCGTTGCTTCCCCAGCCTCGGTCCTCGCGAGCACCGGCGTCTGGCGCGGCGACATTTCCGCGCATTCGGCCAGGCGTTGTTCAACGCCGCGATCGCCTGGTGGACCAGGCCGCACCGACTACGTCGCTTGGTCCGGTTTCGCGACCGCCGTTTTTTCGATGACGCGCGCGCGGCCGGCCGTAACGTGATTCTGCTTGCACCGCATTTTCTGGGACTTGAGATCGGTGGCGTGCGGCTGTCGTTGGAAATACCGCTGGTGTCGGTGTTTCACCATCCGCGCAATACGTTGATGCGCGCCTTGATGTGGCGTGGACGCACGCGCTTCGGTGCGAGGCTGGTGCACTACGACCGATCGTTCACCGCGCTCGTGCGCGCGGTGAAAGGGGGTACCCCCCTTTACTATCTTCCGGATCAAGATGCCGGACGGCGTCACTCGGTGTTCGCGCCGTTTTTCGGAATCCCGGCGGCTACGTTCACCGCGCTGGCGCGCCTCGCACGCATGACGGACGCTGTGGTGATACCCTGCGTCACCTATCAACGACCGTGGGGTCTCGGATTTGAAACCGTGTTCTTTGCGCCGCTGACGGATCTTTCGGGCACGGCGGTGCTCGAGGATACAACGCGAATGAACGCGGCGATCGAACACGCCGTGCGTATTCACCCGGAACAATACTTTTGGCTGCACAAGCGTTTCAAGACCCGCCCGCCGGGAGAACCGAAGTTTTATTGACTCGGTTCTTACTCCTTCAGCGATTTTGGATTGATGCCGAGGTTCTTGAGCTTTCGGTAAAGGTGGGTGCGTTCCATTTCCGAAAGCTGAGCCACGTCGGCAACGTTGCCGCGCGTGCGTGCCAGGTGATATTCCAGATAAGACTTCTCGAATTGGTCGCGCGCCGCGCGCAGCGGTAGCCCGAAAAGCGCACTCGGCAAGGTCTCGGTAGCGCGCGGTTTGCCGCCGATCGCCTGCTCGACCTCCGCTTCGGTGATTTCCTCGCCGCGGTTAAGTATCAGGAGTCGCTGCACCACGTTCATGAGCTCCCGGATATTTCCCGGCCAGGGGTAATTGCGCAGCGCGTTCAGCGCGCCGGTCGTGAAGCGCCGATAGGCCAGCCGTTCGTTGTCGACCAGCCAGTCGAGATAAATCTTCACCAAGTCGGGTACGTCTTCGCGGTGTTCGTGCAACGGCGGCAATCGCAGCGGCACGACATTCAGCCGGTAGTAGAGGTCCTCGCGGAACCGCCCCTCGGCCACGGCGTCCGGAAGCGACGGATCGCTGATGGCAATGATGCGCGCGCGCAGCGGCAACGGCTCGCGTCCGCCGACACGCATGAAATGGTGTTCCTGTAACGCGTGCAGCAGTTGCAGTTGCGTTGCCGAGGCGAGTTCGCCGATGTCATTGAGCACGAGCGTGCCGTCGCCGGCTTGTTCGAAGCTGCCGGGGTTGATCGCGCCTTCCTGTTCCGAGCCGAATAACTTGATCGCCACGTTCACGGGCGCCACCGCGCCGAGACTGACCTCGATCAACGGTTGATCACGCCGCGCGCTGTGGAAGTGCAGGTAGCGCGCCGCCGCCGCCCGCCCGCACCCCGGTTCGCCGAGGATCAGCACCCACGTATCCGTTGCCGCGACGCGCGTGAGATCTTCCCGCAGTTGCCGCGACTGCGCGCTTTTACCGACGCAGAACGCGTCCGGCTCGGCCGCGCGCTGCAATCGTAGATTTTCACGCTGCAGGTGCGCGGCCGCGAGGGCGCGGTCAACCGTTACCAAGAGTTTTGCCATCGATACCGGTTTCTCGATGAAGTCGTACGCACCGAGGCGTGTCGCTTCCACGGCGGTTTCGACCGTACCGTGACCCGACATCATCACCACCGGAACATCCGCCCGGCCGCCGGCACTCCATTCCTTGAGCAGCGTGATGCCGTCGGTACCGGGCATCCAAATGTCGAGCAGCACCAGGTCGGGACGATGCTTGCGAAACATTTCGCGCGCACCTTGCGCGCTGTCGGTGGTGGCGACACGGTAATGTTCATCCTCCAGAATTTCCTGCACGAGCCGACGGATCTCCGGCTCATCGTCCACCACCATGATGTAACCGGTACTGGTCACTTGCCGGGTTCTCCGTGGGCGCGGCGTGCGCTTGCGCCGGGGATAGTGGTTGGTTCCTCGGGTTCGTGCGCGGCTTCACTGACCGGCAGGCGAATGGTAACGATGGCACCGCCGTGGGGTAAATTTTCAGCCGCGATCGTACCGTTGTGCTCTTCGACAATGCGCCGAACGATGGCCAGGCCAAGCCCGGTGCCTTTCACCTTGCTCGTCACATAGGGCTCGAACAATCGATCCATGAGATCCGGCGGAAAACCCGGACCGTTGTCTTGCATGCAAAATTCAACAAAGCTCTGCGCGCCCTCCACCCGGTGGCGCGTGATCACTCGGATCGAGGGTTTCGGCTCCTGCGCCAGCGCATCGCGCGCATTGAGCAGCAGGTTGTGCAACACCTGGCGCAGCCGGCCGGCGTCGGCGAGAAAAGACGGAAGCGTCGCATCGAGTTCGAGCTTGAGTTTGATGTTGGCGCCGCGCTCTTTGCCTTCGGCGCCGCGCAGAGCGATGGTGTCGGCCCCGACCGGACCGCGTTCAACGCGGTACAGTTCGACGACGTCGCGCACCAAGTGATTGAGTTCGATCGTGCGGGCACGCACCTGCGCGGGCCGGGCGTAATCGGCGAACGCGTTGACCAGGCTTTTGAGCGACTCGACTTGTTCGACGATCGTGTGCGTTGCACGATCGAGCGTGGCGCGCTCGTCCTCGGGCAGTGCCCGCAAATACTTGTGACGTATCCGTTCGGCCGAAAGCTGAATCGGTGTGAGCGGGTTCTTGATTTCATGCGCCATGCGCCGCGCCACTTCGCCCCACGCGGCGGCGCGCTGCGCCTGAATAAGGTTGGTTACGTCGTCGAACACGACGACGTAACCGCCATAGCGCCCTTTCAGGCCCGGTAACAGCGTCCCGCGCAGCAACAGCGTGCGCCGGTTGGGCGAATCTTCCGTGAGCGTGACCTCGGCGCGCCACTCGCGCCCGCCGGCACGCACGGCGCTCTTGATGGTGTCGGTGAACGGCAACAAATGCGGGTGCGTTTGCGCCAACCAGTCGACCGACTGTTCGCTCGCCGCCGCCATGTCGATCCCGAGTATCGGGCCGGCCGCGGCGTTATGCGTGCGCAACAGATGCCGCTGATCGAACGACATTACGCCGGATGACAAGTGCGTCAAAATCGTTTCGAGGTAAGCGCGCTGCATCTCGGCCTCGCGCTGACTGCGCTTGGACTGCGATTGCGCGCGCGCGATCTGGCGCGTCATCTCGTTGAACGATTCGACCAAAATACCAATCTCGTCGTGACTCGACACCGGAATGCGCTTCTTGTAGTCGCCGAGCGCCACCGCGCGGGTGCCGGCGGCGAGCTCGCGAATCGGTGCAACGACGCGGCGCGCCGAAAATATCGCGGCCCACAAGGCGACCAGCATGGTCAGCAGCGCGACCAAGGACAGCGTCAACGAAAAGCTGAACTTCAACGGGCCGCGCAGGTAAACCAGTTTTTCGTATTCGGCGTAGGCGGTCTGCACGCTTTCGCCGAGCTTGGCGTAGCGCGACGGCAAAGTCTGCAGAACCTGCAGAATGCGAATCGGTGCGCCGACGTCGCGCGCGTACACCGGCACCACGACGCGCATGCGCAATCCGACGCGCGCCGAGGCGTCGATATTGGCATAGGTCTGCCCCTGGCGGATGCGGGCGAGGATGGTGTCGCTCGGGCGGTCGGGAATCAAGGTGCCGGTTTCCGGCCCTTCCTGGCTGCTCGACGCGATGATGCGCCCGTCCTGCGCGAACAGCGTGAGTTCCGTGACCGCATGCACCTCGCGAAGATAGTTGAGCGCGGGCAGCACCGTGCGATCGGAACTCGCTTCGAGTTCGATCGCCATCTCGTTCGTGCTCTTGAGCAAATCCTGTTTGATCGCATCGAGCGAGGTGCGGCCGAGCAGCAGCGCGTCGTCGAGCGCGCGTTCGATCTTGACGTCGAACCAACTGTCGATGCCGCGGTTGAGCGTTTGGATCGAGAACAAGTACACCACCGCCACCGGCGCGACCGCGAGCGCCACAAACATGAGCAACAGGCGCAGCGTCAGTCGTGAGCCCATGACGCGTGTGCGATACTGCTTTAGCAGGATGTAGAGATTGAACAGAATCAGTACCAGCAGCGCGCTGATACCGAGCAAGTTGACGACCAGCAGCACCGAGTAGATGCGGCCGAGGAAGCCCGAATTCTGAGCGGCGGCGCTCATCATAAAGAGCGAGGCGACCAGCAACACCGACAGCACCGTTAGCGGGACGACGCCGATCAGATACTTTTTCAGCGCTGCACTTTCCACGTGGTCCACTCACTGTTTAGGTTCCAGTCGCTCGAGGTGTAAGCGACCGGGCGCAGCAACGATGGTAACGCTTCGATATCGAGTCGCACGCGCACGTCGAGACGCAAATCGGCGTTCGCCACGAGCGGTTCGTCGATCGATAACGCGACGCCGTCGATGGCGCCGAGTTCGGCCAAGGCCTCGTTCAGCGAGGTGAAACTTTCGCGGTCGGTCGGCACGGCGCTCACGCTGCCGACCAAGTATTGGCCGGACAGCGCGTGGTAGCTCAGCTCGCGGCGCAGGCCCCAGGTTTCAATCCGCTCATCCCAAATCAATGGACGCCGGCGAAACAAACGCAGGTCGATCACGAGTTGTACCGGGATCCCTTTGCCGATCGCTTCTTCGACTTTCGGCGTCAATGTCAAATCCAGGTTGCCGTTCACCTGCAACACGCGTTCGACGATCCGCGGCTGTATCGTGCCTACCGCGAACCCAGCCAGGACTGCCGGTGCGCACAACAACGGTAATGCGCTGGTCGCCAGCACCCAGAGGGCAGATCGCCGGATTCGCAACGCCGCGATATTGCTAACGCTTATGCACGCAGGCATAAAAAAAGCCATCCATATCTTCGTCGCCGGTGGTAATTTGCTTTCCCTCGAGATTGGCGCCGGGCTCGACCGGCTGCGCCAAGGCGTCCGGGTGCCGCGCAAGAAAACGCTTTATCTGTAAAGCGTTTTCTTCCGACAAAATCGAGCACGTTACATACAGCAGCTTACCGCCGGGCGCCAGGCAGGGCCACACGCCGTCGAGAATGCGGGACTGGGTATCCAGAAGTTTTGGCAAATCGCCGGACTCACGCCGAACCTTAATGTCCGGGTGCCGCCGGATCACGCCGGTTGCCGAGCACGGCGCGTCGATTAGGATCCGGTCGTAGGGGCGGCGGTCCCACCACTGCGCGGGTTCGGTCGCATCGGCTGCCAGCACATGGGCACTGAGCCCCAGACGCGTGAGATTCTCGCGCACGAGTGCCAGCCGTTCCGGGTCGCTGTCGAGCGCCGTGACCTCGGCCGACGGCGTGCGCTCCAATACATGCGCGGTCTTGCCGCCGGGCGCGGCGCAGATGTCTAGCACCCGGCTTCCCGGCGGCGCGTCGAGCCAAACGGCGGCGAGTTGCGCGGCGGCGTCTTGGACCGAGACCCATCCGTCGCTAAAGCCCGGCAGTCTTTCCACGGATACCGGCGCGTGAATCACGACCGCGCTGTTCACGCGCGGATGCGCGGATGCGCTGATCCCTATTTCTTCCAGCAACGCGACGTATTTGGCGCGCGTCATGCGGCCGGCGTTTACGCGCAAACACATCGGCGGACGTTGATTGTTGGCGTTGAGCAACCCCTCCCATGCTCGCGGATAATCGCGGCGCACCGCGGCGATGAGCCACGCGGGGTGGCTAAAGCGCATCTCCTCGGACGTATCGAGCGCCGCATCGATGCGGCCGCCCGCGCGCAACGACGCGCGCAAGCAGGCGTTCACCAACCCCTTGGCCCACGGCTTGCCCAATACACTGACCGCCTCGACCGTCGCGTCGACCGCCGCGTGGTCGGCGATTCGCATGTGTCGAAGCTGGTACAGCCCGACCAGCAACAGCGCGTGCATGTCGGCGTCTTTGGTCTTTAGCGGGCGCGTCAAGAAGAGTTCGGCGATTCCTCGCAACTCGTGATACCAGCGCAGGGTGCCGTAACTCAGTTCCTGAATCAGCGCCCGATCGGAGGCGTCGCTCGGCTGTTGACGGCGCTGCTCGATCAGCGCGGTATCGAGATAGCGCCGTTCGGCCACCACGCGTGCGACGACGCGCGCGGCGGCGGCGCGTGCGATCGCGGCGGCTGAGTGAACCGATCGCATCCGAGGCTTCAGGTGCCTAACCGCTCTCCCGCTCGAAGCGGCGTGCCGTTCAGGAACTCCCGCGCGGTTAGCGCGCGGCCGCCGGCCGCCTGCAAGCGCGTAATGCAAAGGATGCCTCCGCCGGTTTGGACGTGAACGCCGATGGTGTCCATTGCGACCACGGTGCCAGGCGGCTCCGTGAACTTGTCGGTTGTCGCGAGCGGGCCGACGTCCCAAAGGCGTAAGGTCTCACCGTGCCACGTCGTGGTGGCGATCGGCCGCGGATTGTACGCGCGGATCTTCCGATGCAGCGTCAGCGCCGGCAATGACCAATCGATCACCCCTTCCCGCTTCTGCAGCTTTGGCGCGTAGCACGCAGCCGCGGGGTCCTGCGGCTGCGCCACGAGCCGGCCGAGCTCCAACTTCGCGAGCGCGGCCACCAGTGCCTCCGCGCCGACGCGCGCCAGTCGTGCCTCGAGGGACGCGGTCGTATCAGTGTCGGAAATGGTGGCGCGTCGCTGCAACAGCATGGGGCCGGTGTCGAGCCCCGCCTCCATCTGCATGATGGTGATCCCGGTTTCGTCATCGCCCGCTTCGATCGCGCGGGCGATGGGCGCCGCCCCGCGCCAGCGCGGCAACAAGGAGGCGTGGACGTTGACACAGCCGTGCGTTGGGATTGCCAGCACCGCGGTCGGCAACAGCAGTCCGTATGCCGCCACGACCATCACGTCGGGTTTTAGCTCCATCAGCCGCAACGCCTCGTGATGCAGCGTACTGGGCTGATGCAGCGGGATTCGCTGCTCGAGTGCGTACTGCTTGATCGGTCCGGCGGCAAGCTTGCGCCCGCGGCCGGCGGGTCGATCCGGCTGGGTGAAGACCGCGACGACGTCGTGATCGCCGGCGTGCAACGCTTGCAGGGTGGGCAGAGCGAACGCGGGCGTGCCGGCAAAAATGATGCGCACCGTCGCCGCCTGTCGCTACATGGCCAAGCGCTGGTGCTTTTCGAGCTTCTTGCGAATGCGTTGCTGCTTCAGACGCGAGAGGTGATCCACGAACACTTTGCCATCGAGGTGATCGATCTCGTGCTGGATGCACGACGCCAGGAAGCCGCTGGCGTCGAGTTCGAATGCCTTGCCGTCGCGATCGAGCGCCCGCACGCGCACGTGTTCGGCGCGTGCCACCGGCTCGAAAATGCCCGGCACGGACAGGCAGCCCTCTTCCAGTTCCTGTTTGCCCTCGGCGGCGGCAATCTCCGGATTCACGAAAACCCGAAGCTGGTCGCGCGTTTCGGACACATCGATCACCACGACGCGCTGCGCCACGCCGATTTGAATCGCGGCCAAACCGACGCCCGGTGCCTCGTACATCGTTTCGGTCATGTCGGCGATCAGCGCCCGGACCTCGTCCGTCACCTCGGCAACCGTTTCGGCTTTACGCCGCAGTCGAGGATCCGGGTAGTGCAGAATTTGTCGTAGCATGGCGGTCGTCGTGCGGTAGAATTAAGTTCTAAACAGGTTCAATAATTGCGTCCGATACCACTGAATTACAACCGGTTTCGGTCGCGCTGCTGCATTGGCGTTCGTAGCAACATGAACTACACTCAGGCGAGATTATATCAAGGGAGCGATCGCCCTGTGCTCTGCTTCGGCCCCCGCCGTTTTGTGAAGGTCTTCCTGGTTGCGTTGCTGGGCATTGCTCCCGCGGGGCTGGCCGCGGACGACGTGCAGCTGAAACCCGACCGCCCGGAACGTTACACTGTCGTCAAGGGCGATACGTTGTGGGATATTGCATCCCGCTTTTTGACGTCCCCGTGGTACTGGCCGCGCGTCTGGAAAATCAATCAGAGTATCAAAAACCCGCATTTGATCTATCCGGGCGATGTGATCGTGTTGCGCTACGTCAACGGCCAGCCGGAACTTACGCTGCTGCGCAACGAGAAGCTTAGCCCCGGAGGCGTCACCGTCGCGCCCGCCGAGGTGGCCGCGCCGCGCGAAGTGAGCGGCGTCGTCAAGCTCGGCCCGAAGGTTTACAGCGAGTCGCTCGACCGGGCGATTCCGACGATTACGCCCGACGTCATCGTCCCGTTTCTTACCCAGCCTTTGGTCGTTGACGAAGACGAGCTGGACCAGGCCGGTTACGTCACCGTCGGTCTCGACAACCGCATCGCGCTTGGGACCAACAGCGAATTCTATGCGCGCGGCATCAAGGACCCCGAGGCCGAGTACTTCCGGCTGTTTCGTCCCGGCAAGGCGCTGAAGAATCCCGACACCGGGGAGATCTTGGCGTACGAAGCGTTGTATCTCGGCGATGCCCAACGCCTGCAAGCCGGCGACCCGAGCAAACTCATCGTAACCTCGGTGAAGCAAGAAATCTTGCCCACGGACCGCCTGTTGGTGGCACCGCGCCGAGCGGCGTTGCCGTATTACTTCCCGCGTTCACCGGGAAAACAAGTAAAGGGTCGAATAATCGCGGCGCTCAACGCGGTGTCGGAAATCGGATCGAATAACGTCGTGACCATCAGCCTCGGCCAACGGGAAGGGATGGAGGAAGGACACGTGTTGCGGGTTTTGTACCACCAAGGCGAACACATCGACCCGCTCACCCGTCGTTCCTATACGTTGCCGGAAGAAGACGCCGCGTTGGTACTCGTCTTTCGCACGTTTGAAAAGGTCAGTTACGCGCTGGTAATGGACGCGACCCAACCGATCCATCTGTACGACACCGTCGTAACCCCGTAAGAATCTGGCGCACGGGGTTTGTTTTTCAACAAACCCCGTGCGCCGTCCGACATCCGCCCCCCGTGCACCCGGCGCGAGGGGCACTGTCGGGCCGATGTAACTCGCGCGCGAGTTGTCGCATCATCGCGGCATGGAGCCGCAATCGTTTCCGCTTTGGCTGACGTTGGCGCACCTGCCCGGCCTGGGGCCGCGCGGGCGCGTTGCGCTACTCGAACACTTCGGTTCGATTGAAGCGCTCTTCCGCGCGTCCCGCGCCGAACTGAAAATCGCGATGGCCGACAATCGCTTTGCCGACACCGGGCGCGTGGATATGCCGTCCGCCATGACCGCGGTGCTCGGCGGACCAACCGACGATGCCTTTGCTTCCGATGTCACCTGGCTGCGCGAAGAACAGCATCACCTCGTGACGTGGTCGGACACCGACTACCCCGCACTGCTCCGCCAGATCGCCGATCCGCCGATGGTGCTTTATGTTCATGGGCAGCGGGAACTGTTGGCGCGCCCGCAAATTGCGATCGTCGGCAGCCGCAATCCGACGGCGCTCGGGCGGCAGACCGCGTCCGCGTTTGCGCGCACGCTGACCGAGAGCGGCCTGACGGTCACCAGCGGACTCGCACTCGGCATCGATGCGGCGGCGCATCGCGGCGCGCTCGACGCAAACGGCGAGACCATCGCCGTCTGCGGCACGGGCTTGGATCGCATATATCCGGCACGCAACCGCGATCTCGCACACGCCGTCGCCGAACGTGGTGCGCTCGTGTCCGAGTTGCCGATCGGCACGCCCGCGCGCCCGGGAAACTTTCCGGTGCGCAATCGCATCATCAGCGGGCTCAGCCTCGGCGTGTTGGTGGTGGAGGCGGCGCTGCGCAGCGGTTCCCTGATCACCGCGCGCCTCGCCGGCGAGCAAGGCCGCGAAGTGTTCGCATTGCCCGGATCAATTCACTCGCCGCTGGCGCGCGGTTGTCATGCGCTGATTCGCCAGGGCGCCAAACTCGTCGAAACCGCCGCCGACGTCTTGGAAGAACTCGGCGCGATCGCGCAGGTCTCAACGACGACGGCGAGTGTGGCGCCGCCGCCGGCGGGCACGCTCGCACCGATCGAGCGTCGGGTGTTCGATTGTGTTGGATATGAACCGACGTCGATGGATGCACTGATCGAGCGCAGCGGATTGACGGCTGAAACCGTTTCCTCCATCCTGTTGCAGCTGGAGCTGCGCGGATGGGTGCTGATGGGTCCAGGCGGCTACCAACGCGCATCCTGAGAAACGGGGGAAGATGAAAGAATCCGTATTCGATGTACTGGTGTACCTCTTCGAGAACTACATGGACGATCGTCCCGAGCTGTATGCCAATCAGAAACAGCTCGCACTCGAACTCAGTGAAGCGGGATTCCACCGCGGTGAAATTCGCAAAGCCTTTCGTTGGTTGGACGGCTTGAGTGTCGAACATCCTCTCTTGTCCGCTCAGTGGCTGCATCGCGACGCCGCGGCCATTCGCCACTACGATCCGGCCGAAGCGCGCAAGCTCGACGCCGCGTGTCGCGGTTTTTTGCTGCTCATGGAACAGCACGGCGTGCTCGATGCGCGCACGCGTGAACGGGTGATCGAGCGCGCCATGGCACTCGATCTCGAGGAGATCACGCTCGAGCAGCTCAAATGGATTGTGTTGATGGTGTTGAGCCGCCAGCCCGGCGCCGAGTACGCGCATGCGCTGGTCGAGGATATGGTCTACGACGACCTGCAGGGCGAAGGACAGCTGCATTAGCGGCGCAAATATCCCGATGGACCGGCGCCGTTCTTGACAAGCGTGGGTGTTTACCGTCGACAATGCGGGCCCAGCCGCCCGGTCCATCGCAAGATCGACTATATAAGAGAGGCGTTTAGCGTCACCGCGATCCGCGACGCACGAGTCGGATTACCCGTTTTCAACGAGCGCGAACGAAGCACGAGATGTCAAAACATTTGATCGTTGTGGAATCGCCGGCGAAGGCGAAGACCATGTCCAAGTACTTGGGCAAGGATTTTGTCGCGCTCGCCTCGTACGGACACGTGCGCGATCTGGTGCCGAAGCAAGGGGCGGTCGATACCGACAACGGGTTCGCGATGAAGTATCAGTTGATCGAAAAGAACAAGAAGCACGTCGACGCGATCGTCAAAGCGATGGGCGGCGCCGACGCGCTGTATCTCGCGACCGACCCGGACCGAGAAGGCGAGGCGATTTCCTGGCATTTGTACGAAATTTTGCGGGAGCGCGGCGCGCTCGATTCGAAGCCGGTGCATCGGGTCGAATTTTACGAGATCACCAAGAACGCGATTCAGCAGGCCATCAAGGAACCGCGCGAGCTTTCGCGTAACCTGATCGACGCGCAGCAGGCGCGGCGCGCGCTCGACTATCTGGTCGGTTTCAATTTATCGCCGCTGCTGTGGAAGAAAGTTCGCCGCGGTCTTTCCGCCGGCCGTGTGCAAAGTCCGGCTCTGCGTTTGATCGTCGAGCGCGAGGAGGAAATCGACCGGTTCGTCGCGCGCGAGTATTGGAGCATCGAAGCCGACTGCGCCGCACAGGAAAAGGGCTTCGCGGGGCGTCTCACGCACTTTGGCGGCGAGAAGCTCGAGCAGTTTTCGATCGGTGCCGCCGGACGCGCCGATGAGGTCGAAGCCGCGTTGCTGGCCGCGGCGCAGGGGAAGCTGCGGGTGGCGGCCGTGGAAAAGAAGCAGCGCCGGCGCAATCCGTCGCCGCCGTTTACCACCTCGACGCTGCAGCAGGAGTCCGCGCGCAAGCTCGGCTATTCCGCGAGCCGAACGATGCGCCTGGCGCAGCAACTGTACGAGGGCGTCGATATCGGCGGTGAAGTGACCGGATTGATCAGCTACATGCGCACCGACTCGGTGAATCTCGCGGCCGAGGCGGTGACCGAAATCCGCGAAGTGATCGGCCGCCGATTCGGCGCCGAGAACCTGCCCGATGAACCGCAGGTGTACAAGAGCAAGTCGAAAAACGCGCAGGAAGCCCACGAAGCCATTCGGCCGACCTCGGCGGCGCGCACACCGGATTCGATCAAGGATCATTTGAAACCGGAGCAATACAAACTTTACGAGCTGATCTGGAAGCGTACGGTGGCATGCCAAATGAACCCGGCGTTGCTCGACACGGTGTCGGTCGATCTCGAGGCCGGCGGCGGTGACGTACAGGGAAGTACCAATGCCGCGGGAGACAGGACGTCGAGAGCGGCCCACGTCTTTCGCGCGAACGGATCGCACGTGGTGAAGCCGGGTTTCATGGCCGTGTATCAGGAAGGCAGGGACGATGCGGTTACGGAAGACGAAGACGAGAAGATTCTTCCGCCGCTCGAGGAGGGACAGCTGGTTGACTTGAACGGCATTCGCAAGGAGCAACATTTCACCGAGCCGCCGCCGCGCTACAGCGAGGCGAGTCTGGTAAAAACGCTCGAAGCCTACGGCATCGGCCGGCCGTCGACGTATGCGTCGATCATTGATACGCTGCAACGGCGCGAGTACGTCACGCTCGACAAGCGCCGGTTCCAACCGACCGACGTTGGAAGAGTGGTGAACAAATTCCTATCCGAACATTTCCAGCACTACGTTGATTACGAATTTACCGCGCGCATGGAAGACGATCTCGACGCGATTTCGCGCGGGGAGAAGGAATGGCGCCCGGTGCTCAGGGATTTCTGGACCGATTTCAAGGTGCAAGTGAAGGAGAAGGAAACGGTGGATCGGCCCGGCGTCGAGATGCTCGAAGAGAATTGCCCCAAGTGCGGCAAGCAACTGGCCAAGCGACTCGGGCGCAACGGCTACTTTATCGGCTGTACCGGTTATCCCGATTGCGACTACACGCGTAACGTCGAGGACGCCGCCGGCAGCATGAACGAGCCGGAGATTGTCGAAGGCCGCACCTGCCCGAAGTGCGGGTCGAACTTGGTCATCAAGCGCGGGCGCTATGGGAAGTTCATCGGCTGCGGCAACTATCCCAACTGCAAACACATGGAGCCGCTGGAAAAGCCGGAAGACACCGGCGTCGTCTGCCCCGAATGCAAACAGGGCAACATGCTGAAACGCAAATCGCGTTGGGGCAAGGTCTTTTATTCGTGCGCGCGTTATCCGGATTGCAAATACGCCGTCTGGAATCCCCCGGTCGCGGAGTCTTGCCCGAAGTGCGGCCACCCGATACTGACCATCAAGACGACCAAACGCCGCGGTACCGAAAAAGTATGTCCGCAAAAGGAATGCGGCTTCGCCGAAGCGTACGAAGAAGCGCTCGCCGACTGACGCCGCGCGGCGGCGCCGACTCGCGGTGAAGTCGTTATCCGTCGATGGTGGCGCGCGCGCCAACCTTTGGTGCTTCGCACTTTCTCTCTCGCTTTTCCTCGGTCTTAGCGGATGCATGAGCTTCGGTCCCGGGCCGGGGCGCGCGTTGGCGTGGTCGTCACTGCCCGGCTGGGACGAGGCCCGACTGGCCGATGCATGGCCGGCGTTGCTCAATACCTGCGCCAAGCTCGGTGTCGCCGGCGCCGCGTGGCGAACGCTCTGCGCCGATGCCGGCGCGCGGCCACCACCCGACGACGCGGGCGCGCGCGCTTTTTTCGAGCGTTGGTTCGAGCCGCATCGACAGCGCGCCGGCCTGTTTCAGGGCACCGGTCTGATTACGGGCTATTACGAGCCGCTGCTGAATGGCAGTTGGACGCGTTCCGAGCGCTATCGATATCCGATCTATCGCGCACCGGACGGCCTGCTGTCGGTCGAACTCGGTAGCGTCTATCCGGAGCTTAAGGGAAAGCGCGTGCGCGGCCGGCTGGACGGCCGGCGCGTCGTTCCCTACTACTCGCGCGCCGAAATCGAGAACGGAAAATCGCCGCTCGCGGGTAACGAGCTGCTCTGGGTGGACGATCCGGTGGAGCTGTTTCTTCTGCATGTCCAAGGATCGGGTCGCGTGCGTCTGGCGTCGGGTGAACAGGTCGCCGTCGGCTACGCGCAGCAGAACGGTCACCCGTATATATCCATCGGACGAACGTTGATCGAACGCGCGGGTTTTGCGCTGGATGAAATCGATTTGCCGAAAATTCGCGCCTGGCTCGAACAACATCCGGATCAAGCGCAATCGTTGATGAACAGTAACCCGAGCTACGTCTTCTTTGCGCTGCGCGACGGCGGTCTTCCCGGACCGCTCGGCTCGCTGGGTGTGCCCCTGTTGGCGCAGCACGCCATCGCGGTGGACCCGAACTACATTCCGCTGGGCACGCCGGTGTGGCTCGACACGGAGCTGCCGGGCGATGGGGCGCCGTACCGAAAGCTGGTTTTCGCGCAAGATACCGGCGGCGCCATCAAAGGTCCGTTGCGCGCGGACTTGTTTTTCGGCGGCGGCACGGGGGCGGAGGACGTTGCCGGGCGCATGAAGCAGAGAGGCCGGATGTACGTACTCCTACCCGCGCAAAACGCGCGCTAGCCGATCACGTCGGTTCACCGGCCATGGCGAGCAATTCGGCTCCGATGAGTTCGCGTCGCCAACCTTCGGCCAGCGGTCCACGCCGATGCCGAATCAGTTCGACGACGCTGCGCCGCGTGGCGATGATTCCCGGGCTAATGGACTGCGCGTCGGCCAAGGACTTGATTCGTTCGAGCATCCGGCGCGCGGTATCCTGCTGCGCCTGCGTCGGCGAGTCCGGCGTCGGCCAAATCAGCTCGGGCGCCGCATCGCCGGCGGCGCGCACCACGCGCAGGATCTCTTCGCCATGCTTATTGACCGTGGTCGCGGTGATGCCCGGCACCGTGCGCAGCGCATCGACAGTCGCGGGCGCCATACGCGCGATCTCGATCAACTCCGCGTCGGCGGCGATCCAGCCGCGCGGCCGATCGCGCGTCTTGGCCGTGCGTTCGCGCCAAGCAGCGAGCGCCCTCAGCAAAGGTTGCGCATCGACGCGCAAACGGTTGCCCGCCCCCAAGCGCAGGTGGGCGGTTTCTGGGTCGCTGCGATAGAGCTGCGGGTTTGTCAGCGCGGCGCATTCTTGCGATTGCCATTCGAGGCGCCCGGTCTCGATAAGGCGCGCCCGCAGCGCGCGATAGACGTCGCGCAAATACGCGACATCGTCGGCGGCGTAGTGCAGCTGATCCTCGGTGAGGGGCCGCGCCTCCCAGTTGGCGCGCGTGTGTAACTTTGCGAGCTTGACGCCGGTGATCGCCTCGACCAGCCCGGCGTAACCGATTTGTTCGGCGTAACCGAGCAACGCCGCGGCGATCTGGGTATCGAACACGGGCGCGAGCACCTCGCCGCGCAGATCGTAAAATACCTCGAGATCCTGGCGGCCGGCGTGCAGTATCTTGAGCAGCCGCGGATCGAAGAGGACGTCCAGCAGCGGACCGAGATCCACACGAAGCGGATCGACGCAAGCGATGCCGTCGTCGGTCGCGAGCTGCAACAAGCCGAGGCGCGCGTAGAACGTGCGCTCGCGCGTGAACTCGGTATCGAGCGTGACCCAAGGCTTGTTCGCCAGCGCGGCGCACACGCGCGCGAGCGCTGCGCCGTCGTCCACCAGAACGTACGTCATCGAGGAAGTGTAAGTGTTTCGTGCGCCGCTTCCCATCGGCGCAGCGTCACTGTGTCGATGTCCTTGCGCTGCTACAATAGCGCCACCGGCACCACGCCATGTCGATAAGCGCATCGTATTCACTTCGCCGCCTTGCATTGTTTGCCCACCTTGCGTCGTTGAGACGCGAACCGTCCGCTGGCTAGACGCATGCATCTGCACATCGCTGGTATCGGTGGAACCTTCATGGCCGGCGTCGCCATGTTGGCGCGCTCGCTCGGTCACCAAGTGAGCGGATCGGATCGCGGCGTCTACCCACCGATGAGCACGCAGCTCGCCGAGCAAGGCATTGACGTTCGCGACGGCTACGAGCCATCGCACCTCGCCGACACACCCGACTGCGTCGTTATCGGCAACGCGCTTTCGCGCGGCAATCCGCTGGTCGAAGCGGTGCTCGATCGCGATCTCCCGTATATTTCCGGCGCGCAGTGGGTGGCGGAGAACGTGCTGCGCGATCGCTGGGTGCTGGCGGTGGCGGGTACGCACGGCAAAACCACGGGCGCCTCGATGCTGGCGTGGATACTCGAGTATGCCGGCTTGGCGCCCGGATTTCTGATCGGCGGCGTGCCGACCAACTTCGGTGTGTCGGCGCGCTTCACCGACTCGCGCCATTTTGTCATCGAGGCGGACGAATACGACACCGCGTTTTTCGATAAGCGCTCGAAATTCGTTCACTACCGCCCGCGCACCGCGGTCCTGAACAATCTCGAATACGATCACGCCGACATCTTTCCCGACGTCGACGCGATCAAGCGCCAGTTTCATCACTTGCTTCGCGTCGTACCCGCCTCGGGGCGCGTGATAGCGAATGCGCTCGATAAGAATATCGACGACGTGCTTGCCATGGGTTGCTGGACGCCGGTGGAACGGTTCGGGCCGGGTGCCGAGTGGAGCGCCGGACTGTTGACCGATGACGGCGCGCGGTTTCATGTGCGGCACCGCGGCCGGGACGTCGGCGAGGTGCGCTGGGAACTATACGGTGCGCACAACGTTGACAACGCGCTCGGCGCGTTCGCCGCCGCCGTTCACGCGGGTGTGTCTCCGGCGACTGCGGCGGCGGCGCTCGTATCATTTCACAATACCAAGCGCCGGTTGGAAATACGCGGCAGCGCGCGTGGCATCACGGTATACGACGACTTTGCGCATCATCCGACCGCGATTCGCGCGACGATTGCGGCGCTGCGTACCCGCGTCGGCGGGAACCGAATCGTGGCGGTGCTCGAACCGCGGTCGAATACGATGCGCCTCGGCGTCCATCGGGCGACCCTCGGCGATTCATTGCGCGAAGCCGATCGCACGTTGTTGCTGCGACCCGGCGATCTCGGCTGGGACATCGACGCCGTGGCGGCGAGTCTGGGTGGACGCGGCAGCGTGCATGACTCGGTCGCCGGTTTGCTCGCGGCATTGGACGACGAGCTTTGCGCGGGCGATCACGTGCTCATAATGAGCAACGGCAACTTCGACGATTTGCATGCGCGTCTTCTGCGAAGGTTCTCTGAAAAACGCCCGTGACCCAGGTGGCGCTCTTCCCGCTGCGGGTCGTTTTGTTTCCCGGCGGGCGCTTGAATGTGCGCGTCTTCGAACGGCGCTACGCGGATATGATCTCAACTTGCCTGAAAACGGACTCGCCTTTCGGCGTGTGTTTGATCAAGCACGGCGCCGAGGTCGGCCCGGCTGCCGAACCCCAGGCGGTGGGTACGCTCGCCGGCATCGTTCACTGCGACATGGAACAGCCGGGGATTCTGCGGGTCAGCGCCCGCGGCGGCGCACGGTTTCGTATCGGTTCGACCGAGGTTCGCAAGGATCAGTCGCTGTTGGCTGACGTCAGCATACTGCCCGAACGCCGTGCAAAGATGCGTGCGGGCCACCAGCGCCTGGCGGATGCCTTGCGGCACTTGTTGGCACAGGCCGGCCCGGAGAGCCATTTTTCGCCGCCGCAATGGGACGACGCCGGCTGGGTCGGGGGGCGGTTGGCGGAACTGCTGCCGCTACCCGTCAGTCTTAAACAGGCGTTACTGGAAATGGATGAACCGGCGGCACGCCTGGACGTATTGGCGGAGTTCTTTTCCGGCAAGAGCGGCGTGCCAAACCCGTAATGAGCGTGTCAGTATCTCGATCCGGCGCAACGCCCCACGGTTCATTGTTCAACAAAACGCTAGACTGCTATCTTTCTTGTCGAGGGACCTGGTGAAATGAAGCGACTAACCGTTGGATTGTGCGTGGCGCTCATTATGGCGCCGGTGGGTGGCGCGGCCGCGCTCGAAGCGGGCCGCGATTTCGACACCTTGGCAAAACCGCAACCGGTCGAAACCGGCGCGAAAATCGAAGTGCGGGAATTTTTCTGGTACGGCTGCCCGCACTGCTACGCGCTCGAAGGCGGTCTCGAACGTTGGATCAAGCGCTTGCCGAGCAACGTCGAGTTCGTGCGTACGCCCGCGACCGTGCCGCGGTGGATGGTACATGCGCAGGCGTATTACACGTTTGCGGCGCTCGCTGCCACCGCGAAAACGCATTCGACGTTGTTCCGTGCGATTCACGAGAAAAATCGGCGTCTCGACGACGAATCGGCACTCGCTGAATTCGCCAAGGAGCAGGGTATCGATCCGGCAAAGTTCCGCGAGGCGTGGGAATCGTTCGGCGTGCGCCTCAAACTGCAGCAGGCGAAGCAGACCAACGCGGCCTATCAGATTTCGTCCGTGCCGACGTTTGCGGTCGACGGAAAATATATTACCGGCGCCGGCATGACCGGGGGCGAGGCGCAATTGTTTACGGTGCTGGATCAGCTGATACAGAAGGCCGCGCGCGAACGACCGAACCAAGCCGGTAAGCGCTAGCCGGTCATCGGTGAACTATCTTCACGCGTCACGGTGCCGGCGTAATCGCGGGCTAGCGGCGCGGGTACACTTGTATTTTTCCGTCCCGGCGCCGATCTAATAGGAAGTAAGAACCATGGCCTACATCGCCAAAAATCGGGGGCTCGCCGCCGCTGCTGCGGCGTCTCCGCTTGCCGGGTCCAACGCCTCGTACCTGGAAACGCTCTACGAGTCGTATTTGGCCGACCCGACATCGGTCGATGTGAGCTGGCGCGCGTATTTCGACAGTTTGCCGCGCGTCGACGGTCACGCGGCCGATACCGCGCATGCGCCTGTGCGCGCCGCGTTCCGGCGGCTCGCGCGTAGCGGCGCGAGCGGGGTTTCCCAAGCCGTTGCGGCTGCGGTCTCAACGTCGGAGAAGGATTACAAACAAGCTCGCGTATTGCAGTTGATCGCGGCGTACCGCGTGCGCGGCCATCAGCACGCGAATCTCGATCCGTTGGGACTATCCGGCCGTGGCGCCGCGCCGGATCTCGATTTGGATTTTCACGGTCTCAGTGCTTACGACCTCGACACGGTATTCGACACCGGCTCTCTGGTCGGGCCGCGCAGCGCCGCGTTGCGGGAAATTGTCGATATCCTGCGGAAAACGTACTGCGGCACGATCGGCGCCGAATACATGCACATCACCGATCCGGGAGAGAAGCGCTGGATCCAAAGTTGTTTCGAGAGCGTGCGCGGCGTTCCGACCTATCCGCCCGAAGTCAAGCAACAGCTGCTCGACCGGCTCACCGCGGCCGAGGGTCTCGAACGCTACCTGCACACGAAATACGTCGGCCAAAAACGCTTTTCGCTCGAAGGCGGGGAAACATTGATTCCGCTGCTCGATGAGTTGATTCAGCGCAGCGGCTCCTACGGCATGAAAGAGATCGTCATCGGCATGGCCCATCGCGGGCGATTGAATGTAGCGGTCAACATCATGGGCAAGCGCCCGGCCGACTTGTTTCTTGAATTCGACGGCAAAGCGCTCAGCAGCGGGGACGGCACCGGCGATGTGAAGTATCACCTCGGTTTTTCGTCGGACGTCAAAACGAACGGCGGCTCGGCGCACCTGGCGCTCGCGTTCAATCCATCGCATCTCGAAATCGTCGGACCAGTCGTGCAGGGTTCGGTGCGCGCGCGGCAAACGCGATTGCGCGACAAGTACGGTACGAAAGTACTGCCGATCGTTATACACGGCGACGCCGCGTTCGCGGGACAGGGCGTGGTGATGGAAACGTTGAACATGTCCCAGTCCCGCGGCTACTCGACCAAAGGGACGATACACGTCATCGTCAACAACCAAATCGGGTTCACCACCAGCGCCCAAGCGGACGCGCGCTCGACCTTGTATGCGGCGGACGTCGCCAAGATGGTCGGTGCGCCGATATTCCACGTGAACGGCGACGACCCCGAAGCGGTGCTGTTCGTCGCCCAAGTAGCGCTCGACTACCGCATGACGTTCCGCAAAGATGTGGTTGTCGACCTGACGTGCTATCGGCGTCATGGCCACAACGAGGCCGAAGATCCGGCGGTGACGCAACCGCTCATGTATCGCCGCATCAAGGAACTGCCGACGACACGCGAACTGTACGCGCGCAAGCTCTTGGCCGAGGGCGTGATCGAATCCGAGGGCGGTGCCGAGCGAATCGCGGCGTACCAGCGGGCGCTCGATGCCGGGGAGGTGGTCGCGCCGCACTTTTTGCCGCGCGACCAAGTGCGCTACTCCTACGTCGATTGGAATCCGTACGTGGGGAGCGGCGCTCCGCCGGAGTGCGACACGCGCGTCCCGTTGGCCACGGTGCGCGAACTCGCCGAGCGCATGCATCGCTTACCCGAGGGCTTCGAGTTGCACCCGATCGTCGCCAAGATTTACGACGCGCGCCGCAAGATGGCGGCCGGCGCGCTCGCAATCGATTGGGGCTTCGCCGAAAACCTGGCGTATGCGACGCTTTTGAAAGACGGTTTCGCCGTGCGTCTTTCCGGCCAAGATTCCGGCCGCGGCACCTTTTCGCATCGACACGCGTTGATCTATCACTATCAAGACGGCCGGGGCTATTTGCCGCTGCGCAATCTGTACGAAGGCCAGCCGGACTTTCTTGTCATCAACTCGCTGCTGTCGGAAGAAGCGGTGCTCGCGTTCGAGTACGGGTACGCGACGACCGATCCGAAAACGTTGACGATTTGGGAAGCGCAGTTCGGCGATTTTGCGAACGGCGCGCAAGTGGTGATCGACCAGTTCATCAGCGCCGGCGAGCAAAAGTGGAACCGGCTGTCGGGCCTCACGCTTTTCCTGCCGCACGGCTACGAAGGCATGGGGCCGGAGCATTCTTCCGCGCGGCTCGAGCGGTTCTTGCAGCTCGCGGCGCAGCAGAACATCGTCGTTGCCGCGCCGACCACGCCGGCGCAGATGTTTCATTTGTTGCGGCGACAAATGCACTGGCCGCGGCGCAAGCCGCTGGTCGTGATGACGCCGAAGAGTTTGTTGCGACTGCGCGCTTCTTTCAACACGCTCGAAGATTTGACGCAACAATCGTTTTGCACGGTCATCGGCGAAACCGAATCGATCGAACCGGCGGGCGTGAAACGCGTGGTGATGTGCAGCGGCAAGGTGTACTACGATCTTCTGGAACAACGACGCGATCGCAAGCAGACCGATGTCGCCATCATCCGCGTCGAACAGTTGTATCCGTTCCCGGACGCGCGGTTGACGGAAGAACTGCGGCGCTACCCGAACGCGCAAACGTTCGCGTGGTGCCAGGAAGAACCGCGCAATCAAGGCGCCTGGTTCACCACGCGCCACCGCCTGCAGCGTTCCCTGCCGCCCGGTCGCGAAATCGAATACACCGGCCGCCCGACGATGGCGGCGCCCGCGGTGGGCGATCACAATTTGCATCTGCAGCAGTTGAACGAATTGCTCGGTGCCGCGCTCGGCCCCGGCGAGCGGTGAAAAAGAACCTACAATGCGGGTACGGCGTAGCCGGCCTCGGGCTCGCAAACCAAGAGCAACAGCGGTGGACGCGCGGATCGAATCGGCGCCGGTCCACCGAAAGCAAGGAGGTACGATGGCGAGTGAAGTAGCGGTTCCGCAGTTTCCGGAGTCGGTCACCGATGGCACGCTCGTGAGCTGGCGCAAGCAACCGGGCGACGCGGTGAAGCGCGGCGAGGTTCTGGCGGACGTCGAAACGGACAAGGTCGTATTCGAAGTGCCGGCAGCGGAGGACGGCGTGCTGGCGGAGATCGTCGTCGCGGAAGGCGCGAACGTGACGTCGGGCCAAGTTATCGGTCGCCTCGGCGCCGGGCCGGCCAAGGCCGCGGCGGTATCGAAACCGGTAGCGGAACCGAAGCAGGCGGCGGCGGAAACGGCCGCGCCGGCCGCCGCGAGAGGCGAGCCCGTCGTAATGCCGGCCGCGCGCCGCGCCATGGCCGAACGGGGTATCGCGGCGACAGCGGTGGCCGGCAGCGGCAAAGGTGGGCGCGTACTGAAAGAAGACGTCATGAAGGAAACGACGGCGCCGCGCGCGGCGGAGAAGCCGGCGCGCTCGGCCGAACCGGTCGCCGCGACCGTTCCAAGCGCGGTTGTCGAACTACCGACCGTGGGCGTTGCCGGCCGACCGGAAAAACGCGTGCCGATGACGCGACTGCGCGCGCGTATCGCCGAACGCCTCGTCGAAGCGCAGCACACCGCGGCGATCCTCACGACGTTCAATGAAGTGAACATGCAGCCGGTGATGGATCTGCGCAATCGCTATCGCGAGGCGTTCGAACGCGAACATAAGATCAAGCTCGGCTTCATGTCGTTCTTCGTCAAGGCATCGGTCGAGGCATTGAAGCGCTTCCCCGAGGTGAACGCGTCGATTGACGGCACGGACGTCATCTACCACGGCTATCACGATATTGGGATTGCCGTCAGCTCGCCGCGCGGCCTGGTCGTGCCCATCGTGCGCGATGCCGATCGCCTCGACATGGCGAGCATCGAGACCCGCATCAAGGAATACGGTGAGAAGGCGCAAGCCGGCACGCTTGCGCTCGCCGACATCACCGGGGGCACGTTTACGATCACCAACGGGGGTATTTTCGGATCGTTGGTGTCGACCCCGATCCTCAATCCGCCGCAGAGCGCGATTCTGGGCATGCACAAAATCCAGGATCGACCCGTCGCCGAACACGGTGCGGTCGTCATACGGCCGATGATGTATTTGGCGTTGTCATACGATCATCGCATCGTCGACGGGCGCGAAGCCGTGCGTTTTCTGGTGACGGTTAAGGAAATGATCGAGGACCCGGCGCGCCTGTTGCTCGGCGTGTAATCGCGGCGGTGAAAATTTCGCGAGCCGAGAAATCATAAAACGAGAGGAGACCGAGCAATGGCGGCAGACGGTTTTGATGTAGTCGTGATCGGCGCCGGACCCGCGGGTTATGTGGCGGCGATTCGCTGCGCGCAGCTCGGCATGCGTGTCGCGTGCGTCGATCGCTGGCTCGATGACACGAACAAACCGTCGCTCGGCGGCACGTGCCTCAACGTCGGCTGTATTCCCTCGAAGGCGCTGCTCGAAACCTCGGAGCTGCTGGTTAAGGCGACGCACGCGGGTGCCTACGGTATTCGGGCCCAAGGCGTGACACTAGATCTGCCGGCGATGATGCAACACAAGGAAAAAGTGGTCGCCGACCTGACCGGCGGTGTGGCGCAGTTGTTTCGCGCCCACGGGATCGAGTGGGTGCAGGCGCGCGGGAAATTGCTCCCGAACCGTCGGGTCGAAGCTGTCGAACACGGTGGCGCGACGCGGATACTGGAGGCGCAAAACGTGATTCTCGCGCCCGGTTCGACGCCGGTTGAGCTGGGCATGGCACCGCTCAAAGCCGATCGGATCGTCGATTCCGCCGGCGCGCTGGCGTTCAAGAAAGTACCGCCGCGGCTCGGCATCATCGGCGCCGGCGTGATCGGTCTCGAACTCGGCAGCGTCTGGCAGCGGCTCGGGTCGAAGGTCGTTCTGCTCGAAGCGCAAGAGCAGTTTCTCACCATGGCCGATGCGCAGGTCGCGCGCGACGCGCTGAAGCATTTTACCGCCCAAGGTCTCGACATTCGGCTAGGCGCAAGGGTGCTCGGCACAAACATCACCGACAAGGGCGTTAGCGTCGACTACGAAGACAAGAACGGCCGGCAGCAAATGACCTGCGACCAATTGATCGTCGCCGTCGGCCGGCGCCCGTGCACCGAAGGTTTGTTCGCGCCCGAAACGGAGTTGCTACTCGACGAGTGGGGTTTCGTGCACGTTGACGACCAATGCCGTACGAACCTGCCCGCGGTCTACGCCGTCGGGGACGTCGTGCGCGGTCCGATGCTGGCGCACAAGGGGATGGAAGAAGGCGTCATGGCGGCCGAGACCATCGCCGGGCAGCACGCCGAAGTGAACTACGACATCATCCCATCGGTCATTTATACCTTCCCTGAAATCGCGTGGGCCGGTAAGACCGAAGAAGCGCTGAAAGCATCCGGCGTCGAATACCGCGCCGGCGTCTTCCCCTTCGCCGCGAACGGGCGTGCGAAGGCGCTCGGTGCCGCCGCCGGCTTTATCAAGATACTGTCCGACGCGCGCACCGATCGTGTGCTAGGCGTGCATATGATCGGCCCGCAGTGCGCCGAACTCATTGCGCTTGGGGTGATGGCCATGGAGTTCGGGGCCTCCAGTGAAGACATTGCGTTGACGATGTTCGCCCATCCAAGCCTGTCGGAAACGTTCCACGAGGCCGCGTTGTCGGTGCTCGGCCGCCCGCTCCATGTGGCCCGGCCGCCCCGTGCGGCGCGCGCCGCGGCGAAAGCGTCAACCGAGGCCTGAACGGGAACACCACGGAGGCTGTTCCCTGGGCTTGCGAGCGGTGCGACGCCAAGGACGGCGGGTATGATTCAAATTCTTTTGCGCCCTTAGCTCAGCTGGATAGAGCGTCAGCCTCCGGAGCTGAAGGTCAGAGGTTCGAATCCTCTAGGGCGCGCCATCTATGACGCCAAGCCTGCCATCCCTGGCGGGAGCTATTACCCTTCGCTGGACCCCAGCCCAGCCGACCGTGTGCGGGCGATCGCTCCCGCACATCCATGTGCTCCCGCGAAATTGGCACATCCTGTGCGGCATCGCCGGCACGAACACACGTTGCGCCGCTCCTGCGCATCCTGCGCTCGCGGCATTCGCACGTCCCTATACAGCAAGTGCATTCACGAATCCCCCGCTTCGCCATCCCGGGTGCGTCATTTCAGAGCATGTTTTTATTTGGTGTTCTGTTGCACGTCTGCCAAGCGGTTGAAAAATAAGCTATGCTATCCAACTTGATTTGCCTGAACACTTTCGGGCGAAGAAAGTCCAAGATTTCTGCAACTTCAAACTTAACAAGGTTAATCAATGAGTGATCGTGAATTTCTTAGGGCATTTTCCGCCCTCGTGGCCGCGCTCGGCGTGTTTACGGCGGTTCTTTTTCTCCTTGCGGGCTTCGTCGTCGATAAGACATCGCCGCAGCAACAGCCGGATATACGTGCGATCGCGGAGCGCATCAGACCGATCGGCGAGGTGGCAATCGGACAGGTGCCAAGCGGCGGGGGAATCAGCATCATTTCTACCGCCAACGCGGCGGCCGACGATAAGGGCAAGGGGGTTTTCGATAGAGCCTGCGTCGCGTGTCATGGTAGCGGGGTTGCCGGTGCTCCCAAGTTGGGCGACAAGGCGGCTTGGAAAGGCCGCATCGCGCAGGCCCCGGACACGTTGTACAAGCACGCGATCGGCGGCTATCAGGGCAAGAGCGGATTCATGCCGCCGAAGGGAGGCAACACCAGCATTTCCGATGCGGACGTGAAGGCCGCGGTGGATTACATGGTCTCAAAAGCGAAGTAAGCAGACCCTTGAAGGATCGTCATTGAAAAAGCGGCCACGGCCGCTTTTTCTTTATTTTAGGAGTCTGTTCGCGCGGCGCAGGTCCGCGCTCACTCCCGAAAATTTCAACCACTGGCATGTTTTAAATTTCGATGCGCCACTTTTCGGCTGCGCTGTCCATGCTTCGCCGAAAAGTCCAGGGCCGAAATCCTCTCGGCCCGTTCTCCGCTTCGCGGCTCACCCTGGTGGCACACGGGTTTGTTTTTCAACAAACCCCTAGGCTTGGCGTGGTTGTCGATCGAGCATTCGATACTGAATCGCCTCGGCCAGATGCGCCGGCGCCACGATATCGCTTTGCGCCAGATCGGCGATGGTTAGCGCGACTTTGAGAATCCGGTGATAGCCGCGCGCGCTTAACGCGAGACGTTCCATCGCCCGTGCGATCAGGGCTTGCGCGGCGGTGTCGAGACGACAGGCGTCTTCCACTTGTTTATTCGTCAGCGTGAAATTGGCGCAACCGCGCCGCGTGCGCTGACGCAAGCGCGCCGTTTCGACCCGCTCACGCACGGTTGCCGAAGGCTCCTCGGAGCGCGCGCTCGGCGCCAGCAACACTTCGCGCGGCACGGCCGGAACTTCGACATGCATGTCGATCCGATCCAAAAGTGGTCCGGAAATTCTCGTGCGGTAACTGTGCACGCGTTCTTCGGTGCAGCGGCAGCGGCCCGAGGGCTCCCCGAGAAATCCGCACGGGCACGGATTCATCGCGGCGATAAGTTGAAAGTGCGCGGGAAACTCGGACTGGCGTGCCGCGCGCGAAATAGTGATGGCGCCCGATTCTAGCGGCTCACGCAACACCTCTAGGACGCCGCGTTCGAATTCGGGAAGCTCATCGAGAAACAACACGCCACGATGCGCCAGCGAGATCTCCCCGGGCCGCGGATGGCTGCCGCCACCCACCAGTGCGACGCCGGAAGCGGTGTGGTGCGGTGCGCGGAACGGGCGTTGCCGCCAATGCGCGATGGAAAAGCCGCGATGGGCAGACTCGATCGCCGCGACTTCGAGCGCTTCGTCATCCGTCAGCGGCGGCAGAATGCCGGGCAAACGCGTGGCCAACATCGTCTTGCCGGCGCCGGGGGGTCCGACGAGAAGCAGACTGTGGCCGCCAGCCGCTGCAATCTCGAGCGCGCGTTTGGCGTGATACTGCCCTTTGATTTCCGATAGGTCCGGCACATTCGGCCGGTCCGACGCCGGGCGTTGTAGGGGAAGCGGCTCAATTCGCCGATCGTGGGCGAAGTGGGCGGTTACATCGAGCAGATGCCACGCCCCTAGGATGTCGATTCCTTCAACCAATGCCGCCTCGGGGGCGTTTACCGCCGGCAGCAGCAATTTGCGGTTACTGGGACGCGCGGCGAGCGCAGCCGTCAGCGCGCCGCGAACAGGGCGCAACTTTCCCGTCAACGCCAATTCGCCGAGGAACTCATACCCGTCCAGTTCGGCCGCGGCAAGCTGCCCCGATGCAGCCAAGATACCGAGCGCGATCGGAAGATCGAAGCGTCCGCCCTCTTTTGGTAGATCGGCCGGTGCGAGATTGACGGTGATGCGGCGCGCAGGGAATTCGAAGTTGGCGTTGAGCAGCGCCGCGCGCACACGGTCCTTGCTTTCTTTGACGGCGGCCTCCGGTAGGCCGACGATGGAAAGAGTCGGCAAACCGTTGGCCAAATGAACTTCGACCGTGACCGGCGGCGATTCAATGCCAACTTGTGCACGGCTATGCACGACGGCGAGTGCCATACCCTCCCCCCGACAGCACGAACGAACAGCAGTTACTTTTTCTCGGCGGACTCTCGTTCGAGTGCAACGATCCGCTGTTCCATTTCCTTGAGACGCTCGCGGGTGCGCGCGAGCACGGTTTCTTGTACTTCAAGTTCCTCGCGGGTTACCAGATCGAGACGACCCAGTACATCCGCAAGCGCCGCATGCAAGTTTCTCTGAGTCTGCTCCGGCGTTTTAGGCAGCAACCGCGCAATGGTGCTCATGATCTGATCGAGAGGGCCTGTTGTCATCGATCGCGTCGCGAAAGAAAGTGCACCGATTATACGGCCGACCCCAGAGGCAATCGATGGCGATCCGCTTTGGTGCACATTGGATTTTCTTCTTGTCCGACATGGTGCAATCTATAGCGATCCAGAGACGCAAAAGTGACATAATTAATTGTTTAGAAAGAATAAATATCAATGGCATAGAAGATGCTCTACTGCCTCCGCGCATGGAAGCGAATCAGCCATGGAATAGCGATTTCCAAACGCAGGCGCGCCGATGGATGTTTCGGTTCACGTTAACAGAATACATATCGATGAGGAGACTTGCAGATGAAGACTTTAAGTAAAGCGCTAGTGGCCGGCGGCCTGCTCCTGGCTTGCGGCGTGGCCGCGGCCGACGTGTCGTATAACGCTGCCGTTACTTCGGATTATCGCTTCCGCGGCGTGTCGCAGAACGCGAAAGATCCGGCCATCCAGGGCGGCGCTGATTTCTCAGACAAAAGTGGCGTTTATCTCGGCATTTGGGGCTCCATAATCGACTTCGGTTCGGGTCCGCCAGATCCGAAAGCCGATCTCGAAGTGGATCTCTATGGTGGATACAAGTTTAAGGGCGGCGGAATCGATTGGGATGCCGGCTTGATCCACTACGCTTACCCCGGTTCGGCAAGTTCAGCGAAACTACCCTTCACTGAACTCTACATCGGCGGTACCTACGGACCGGTAACCGTCAAGTATTACTACACTGATGACTACACAGGGACCACCACCAATGGCGCGTCGTACCTGGTTGCCAGCGGCGGCGTAGACTTGGGCAGCGGCTACACGCTCAACTTGTCGGTGGGCCAATCAAGCGGCCAGGGCATTAAGGACAGTTTCGGCAAGAATTACACCGACTACAAAGTGGGTGTATCGAAGGGGTTTGGTGGATTCAATTTCGATCTGTCCTACATCGATACCTCTGGTATTTCTCCGGACATCACGACCGACGTATTTAACAGCGAAGGCACCGTGGTGCTGACCGTATCGAAGAGCTTCTAACGTCGTACCCGGGGCCGGCGGCGCCGGCCCCGCATTTCCAATCTGAGGAGAGGCGCAGATGAAACTCGTCACTGCAATTATCAAACCGTTCAAGCTCGACGACGTGCGCGACGCACTCTCGGAAGTCGGGGTGCAAGGCGTGACCGTTACCGAGGTCAAGGGTTTCGGACGGCAAAAGGGCCACACCGAGCTGTATCGTGGCGCGGAGTACGTGGTCGATTTCTTACCGAAGGTCAAAATCGATGTCGCGATCGATTCGAAGTTGCTGGATCGCGTCATCGAAGCAATCACCAAGGCCGCCCGCACCGACAAGATCGGCGACGGCAAGATCTTCGTGTTCGATCTCGAGCAAGTGGTCCGTATTCGTACCGGCGAAACCGGTAAAGACGCACTCTAGTCACGGGGGAGAACTGATCAATGAAAAACGATCTGAAGTTGCTATTCGGGGCCCTGGGTACCGTCGGGCTTGTGCTGCTGCCGAGGCTTGTCTTCGGCGAGGAAGCCGCGCCTGCGGCCGCCGCGGCGGCCCCACCGCCGCCGACGCTCGACACCGGCGACACCGCGTGGATGCTCACGTCCATGGCGTTGGTGTTGATGATGACGGTTCCCGGCTTGGCGCTCTTCTATGGCGGCATGGTGCGAGCGAAGAACGTGCTGTCGACCATGATGAACTGCTTCGCCGTCACATGCCTTGTTACGGTGCTATGGGCGCTCTACGCCTACAGCCTCGCGTTCTCGACGTCCGGAATGAAAGAAGGAGTCACCAACTTCTATTCCTTCTTCGGCGCGCTGGACAAGGCCTTCCTGAAGGGTGTCACCGTCGAAGCGCTCCAGGGCACCATCCCGGAAACCGTCTTCATGGCATTCCAGATGACGTTCGCCATCATTACGCCCGCGCTAATCGTCGGCGCGTTCGTCGAGCGCATGAAGTTCTCGGCGACGCTGCTGTTTATCGGCCTGTGGTTGACTTTCGTCTACTCCCCAATCGCGCACATGGTTTGGAGTGGCGCCGGTTCGTTCTTGGGCGGTCGCGGCGTGCTCGATTTTGCCGGCGGCACCGTGGTGCACATCAATGCCGGTATCGCGGGCTTGGTCATCGCTGTGGTGCTGGGGTCGCGCAAAGGCTTTCCAAAGGTAGCAATGCCGCCAAACAACACCGGTTACACGTTGGTAGGCGCCGCGCTCCTGTGGGTAGGCTGGTTCGGTTTTAACGCCGGCAGCGCGGTGGCGGCAAACGGCACGGCCGGTATGGCCATGGCCGTTACCCAAATCGCGACGGCGTCGGCGGCACTCGGATGGATGTTTTCAGAGTGGATGTCGCACGGAAAGCCGACGATTCTCGGCATCGCCACGGGTGCGGTGGCGGGTCTGGTGGCGATCACGCCGGCATCCGGTTTTGTCGGGCCGATGGGAGCGATCGTGATCGGTGCGATCGCCGGCGTGCTTTGCTACGTCGCCGCGACCAAGGTCAAGCGCGCTTTCGGTTATGACGATTCGCTCGATGTGTTCGGTGTTCACGCGATCGGCGGCATCATTGGCGCGTTGTTAACCGGCGTGTTCGTCAGCAAGGGATTGGGCGGCGTCGGGTTGGCTGAGGGCGTGACGATGGGCAAGCAGGTTTGGCTGCAGATCATCGGGGTGGTCACGACGATCGTGTACTGCGGCGTGGTGACCTTCATCATCATCAAGGTGGTCGATTGGATCGTCGGACTGCGCGTCACCGAGGAACAAGAGACGGAAGGTCTCGACCTCGCGCTGCACGACGAGCGCGGATACAACCTGTAACTGTTTTACCTCCGAGATCGACGTTTGCGGGCGCCTTCGGGCGCCCGTTTTTCTGTCATGAATCACGCAGGAACTCCGGCGTCGCCAACGCGGCGCGATGGATCGAGGCGTTGTAGTACCGCGTGGTCAGCGGCTTGGCGCCGGCGTCAGCTTCCCGAAACCGCGCAGGCGTCCCCTTCTTGCAAGCGAGTGTGGCGCTCCACCAGCCGGAGGGGTAGGTGCACTGCGGGAAATTCAGCGTGGCCGCTTCACTGAAGCCCGCCGACCGCAACGCCTTCCGGACCGAACGGATGAGCGCGGCATGAAACAGCGGTGACTCACTCTGACCCACCAACACGCCGCAATCGCTCAGCGCTCTCAGGCAGTCTCGATAGAACGTCTCCGAAAATAGGCCTGCCGCAGGACCGACGGGGTCGGTTGAATCGACGATGATGACATCGTACGAACCGGGCGCTGCGTCGGCCACCCACTTGATACCGTCGGCAAATTGAAGTCGGGCGCGCGGGTCGCCATTCGACTCGCATAGCACCGGGAAAAATTCCTCGGCGACACGCGTGACGCGCTCGTCGAGCTCGACCTGTTCGGCCAGCTCGACGACGTCGTGTTTCAAGACTTCATGCAGCGTCCCGCAATCGCCACCCCCGACAATCAGCACCCGCCTCGGGTTCGGATGGGTGAACAACGCCGGGTGCGACATCATCTCGTGGTAAATGAAGTTGTCGCGGTCGGTCACCATGACCAAGCCGTCGAGCGTCATCAGCGTGCCGAAGGTTTCGGTTTCGTAAATCTCGATGCGCTGATACGGCGACTGCTCATCGTGCACTTTATCGCGGATCTTGAGCGAGATCGCCGCGCCCTGCTCCGCCCATTGTTCGGTGTACCAGTTCCTATCTAAAGTCATGAGTAGCAAGCAGCAAGTTTCAAGTTGCAAGATTGTAATATCTATCGCTTGCCACTTGTAACTTGCTACTTGATACTTCGCGCCCATGATCGACTGGTCCATACAAAAAGCCCGCGACACCTACAACATCGCCTATTGGAGCAACGGCTATTTCGACGTCAATGAGTTGGGGCATTTGGTCGCGCGCCCGGATCCGGCGTCGGCGCAGACGGTCGATTTGCACGCGCTCTCCAAAGAGTTCGCCGCGCATGATCTGACGCTGCCGGTTCTTGTGCGCTTCTCCGGCATCCTGCAGCGCCGGGTGCGGGAGCTTTGGGAAACGTTCGATGGCGCCGCCGCGGCGCGCGGGTTCAAGGGCCGCTACACCGCGGTGTACCCGATCAAAGTGAATCAGCAGCGCAGCGTCGTCGATGCATTGCTCGAACACGGCGGGGAGCGAATCGGATTGGAAGCCGGTTCGAAACCGGAGTTGCTGGCGGTACTGGCGCGTTCGCGGCCGAATGGTATTGTCGTCTGCAACGGCTACAAGGACCGCGAATATTTGCGCCTCGCTCTCATCGGTAAAGCGCTCGGCCACCGCGTGCATATCGTGGTCGAGAAACTTTCCGAACTGGAGCTAGTGCTTCAAGAAGCGGCAAATCTCGATGTGACCCCGCTACTTGGTTTGCGCGTGCGGCTCGCCTCGATCGGTGCCGGCAAGTGGCAAAACACCGGCGGCGAAAAATCGAAATTCGGCGTTACGGCGTCCGAGGCCCTGCGCGCCTGTGCGCGTTTGCGCCAAGCGAATCTGCTCGGTGCGTTGCAAATGATCCACTTCCACATGGGCTCGCAGATCGCGAACGTACAGCACATCCTGTCGGGCATGCGCGAAGCGGCCCGCTACTACGCCGAGCTGCGCGGCCTCGGGGCGGATATCAAGATCGTCAATGTCGGCGGCGGACTGGGCGTCGACTACGACGGCACGCGTTCGCGCAGCTTCTGCTCCATGAACTATTCGGTGCGCGAGTACGCGAACAATGTCGTCTACGCGCTCGCCGAAATCTGCGAAGAGAAGAATCTGCCGCATCCGGATATCGTCACCGAGTCCGGGCGCGCCATGACGGCGCATCACGCGGTGCTGATCACCAACGTGGTCGAGCGCGAGCAGGCGCCCGGTAGCAAACCGCCGACAAAGGCAACGCCCGAGGAGGCCGCCGTTGTTCGCGATCTGTGGCAGACCTATGAGAACCTGACCAACCGCTCCGCGATCGAGGCCTACCACGATGCCGTCTATTATCTCGACCAAGTCCAAGGAATGTTTAATCACGGCGTGCTGTCACTCACCGAGCGCGCCCGCGCCGAACAGATCTATTTCGCCATCGGTTGGAAAGTGCGCGAGCTGCTCGAACCGGGTGCGCGCGCGCACCGCGAGGTTCTGGATGAGTTGAACGAGAAGCTCGCGGACAAGTACTTCTGTAACTTCTCGCTGTTTCAGTCGATGCCGGATCACTGGGCCATCGACCAGATCTTCCCGGTCGTTCCGCTCAATCGCTTGAACGAAGCGCCGACCCGGCGCGCCGTGCTGCAAGACATCACCTGCGACTCGGACGGCAGGATCGATCTTTACGTCAACGCCGAGGGCGTGGACAGCACGTTGCCGTTGCACGCGCCGCGCGACGGCGAGCCGTACTTGCTCGGAATCTTTTTGGTCGGCGCCTATCAGGAAATTTTGGGCGACATGCACAATCTCTTCGGCGATACCGACTCGGTGCATGTCGAGCTGCTCCCGGACGGCAGCCATAAAATGGTCACGCCGCGCCGCGGCGATACCGTGGATTCGGTTTTGCGCCACGTGCATTTCGACGCAGAGGACCTGCTCTGCGCCTACCGCGAGAAAGTCGCAAAAGCCCCGAATCTCGACCCGAGCCGCAGAGATCTTTATTTCAAAGAGCTGGCGGCCGGTTTGGAAGGATATACCTACCTCGAGGACTGAAGCCGCCACCAAGGCATTGGGTCGCGGGCGCCGATCTTGATACCCTCGGCCCATGGCGTGCACGAAACTCACGAGCATGCGTGTCTCGCGGCTTCTCCTGTCGGCGTTGGCGCTGACGGTGGCGGCGTGCAGCGATAAGTCCGCCTCCCCTGCCCCCGGCGAGCCGGTCACGATCGTCTTTAAGCACGGCAAGCTCTTCGGCGATCCGCGGGCGTTCGATGCCTTGATCAAGCGCTTCGAGGATAACCACACCGGTATCCGCGTGCGTACCGAATCGCTGCCGGCGTCGAGCGACGAACAGCACCAGTTTTACGTGATCAATCTGCGCGCGGCGTCGGCCGATTTCGACGTCATGGCGCTCGACGTCATCTGGGTGGCGGAGTTCGCGCGCGCCGGATGGCTGAACGATTTGACCGAAACGTTTGTACCCGCCGACCGAAAGAACTTCTTTAAAGGTCCGCTGGCGGCGATCCGCTATCAAGATCGAACGTACGCAATCCCCTGGTTCATCGACGCCGGTGTGCTGTACTACCGGAAAGATCTGCTCGCGAAGTACGAATTTGAACCGCCCAGAACGTGGGAAGAATTGTCCAACATCGCGGCTGCCATCAAGCAGCGTGAACCCGGCATGTACGGGTTCGTGTGGCAGGGCAAACAATACGAAGGGTTGATCTGCAATGCGCTGGAATACATTTGGAGCGCCGGCGGCGATGCGGTGCGCGACGGTCGCGTGGTGCTGGACAGCCCCGAAAACCGACGCGCACTGGGATTCATGCGCGCGCTGGTGCACGAGCGCGGCATTAGTCCGGAGCTGGTGACCACCGCGACGGAGGAACCGTCGCGGCGTATCTTTGGAAGCGGCAAGGCGGTGTTTATGCGCAACTGGCCATACGCCTGGACGTTGTTCGAACAGCCGAACTCGCCAGTCAAGGGGAAGGTCGGCATCACGGCGCTGCCGCATTTTTCCGGACACGATTCCGCCGCGACGCTTGGCGGTTGGCAGCTCGGGGTCAGTAAGTATTCTCGCCATCCCAAAGAAGCCGCGGTGTTCGCGCAATTCATGACGTCCGCCGAGGCGCTAAAAGCGTTGGCGCTGGCGTACGGGTTGAATCCGTCGCGCCGCACGTTGTACGACGATCCCGATTTGATCGCGGCCCAGCCGCATATGGCGCAGCTTCGCGCTACCTTTGAGCACGCCCGACCTCGCCCGGTGACGCCGCAATATGTGCGAGTGTCGCAGGTACTGCAAAGCGAATTTAGCGCCGTGGTCGCGGGACTGAAGCCGCCCGAGGACGCACTCGCTTCGGCGCAGCACCAGGTGGAAGCCATCCTAAAGCGATGATCATGTCGCTGCGCGCGCTCGCCGCTAAACCCGCCGCGTTCCTCGCGCCGGCGGCGGTGATGCTCGCGGCGGTTACGGTCTATCCGATTCTGTACGTACTTTGGTTGAGCCTGCAGCGGCACTCGCTGATTGCGGGGCCGGCGAGCTTCGTCGGCTTCGACAACTTCGCTCGGCTGATTGGCGACGGGCGGTTTTGGAACGCGCTCGCCAACACGGTTTATTTCACCGCGCTTTCGGTCGCCGGCGAACTCATGCTCGGCCTCGTCATCGCGTTGCTCCTGGCGCACGCGTTTCGCGGGTACGGGACGATGCGCGCAATCACGCTGCTCCCCTGGGCGATTCCGACCGTCGTCGCGGCGCGCATGTGGGAGTGGATGTATAACGGCGACTTCGGTGTCATCAACTATCTCCTCGGCACCGATGTCAACTGGCTCGGCAGTCCGGTATGGGCGATCCACGCCGCCATCGCCATGGACATTTGGAAGTCGACGCCGTTCGTGGCCTTGCTCTTGCTCGCGGGGCGCTTGGCAATCGCGACGGATCTTTATCAAGCCGCGCGTCTGGATGGCGCGGGACCCTGGGCGCTGTTTCGCTACGTCACGCTTCCCCTGCTGCGCCCCTTGATCTTTATCGTGCTCATCTTCCGCACGATCGATGCATTTCGCGTGTTTGACGCCATCTACGTGCTTACCGGCGGCGGACCGGCCAATACCACCGAGACAGTGTCGATCTACGCGTACAAAGTGTTGTTCCAGGGACTCGAGTTCGGCTACGGCTCGGCGCTCGCCGCGGCCGTGTTCGTTTGCGTCGCTGCCATCACCGCCGTCTACGTCTGGTTGCTTCGGAGGTCTCTCGCGTGAAGCGACTAGGTTTCTATGCTGGGCTGATTTTGGTTGCCGGCTATTGTTTGGCCCCCGTACTTTGGCAACTGATTACGTCGCTGCGCCCGGCACCTGAGCTCACCGCGCTACCCCCGCTGCTGCCAAGCCGAGTTACGGCCGAGCATTACGCCGCCGTATTCGCCGGTCATCCCTTTGGGCGCATTATTCTGAACAGCCTGATCGTTTCCGCCGGCGCTACCTTGATTGCGCTCGGGTTTGGATCGGCCACGGCGTTCGCCTTGGCAAAACTTCGAGCGAAAGGTCAGGCGGTGATACTTGGCATCGTGCTCGCGACGTCCATGTTCCCGCCGATCGCCACCGTGAGCCCTTTGTACATCGTCGTCAATGCGTTGGGTCTGCGGGATACGCTGATCGCGCTGGTGATTGTGTACGCGGGCTTGGCGCTGCCGTTGGCGGTGTGGGTGCTAACGAACTTCATGCGCCAAGTGCCGGACGAGTTGTACGCGGCGGCGCGCGTCGATGGAGCTACCCCGCTGCAGGCGTTCTACCGCGTGATGCTGCCGCTGTCGGCGCCGGGCTTGGTGGCGACCGGACTGCTCGTGTTCATCTTGTCGTGGAATGAATTCCTCTACGCGCTAACCTTCACCGCGACGACGCGCTCGCGAACGATTCCGGTCGGCATCGCGCTCTTTCCCGGATTGCACGAAATACCCTGGGGCGAGATCGCCGCGGCCTCTTTGGTTGTGACGCTGCCGATCGTGCTGCTCGTTCTGTTGTTCCAGCGGCGGATCGTCGAAGGCCTCACGGCCGGCGCCGTCAAGGGCTGACGCGTGTCGACGGTCGAGCTCGAAGGGTTACGCAAACGCTTCGGACCGGTATCGGTCGTCGACAACATCAGTCTGCGTATCGAGGAAGGCGAATTCTTTACCTTCGTTGGGCCGAGCGGCTGCGGCAAATCCACGCTGCTGAACTTGATTGCGGGCCTCGATCGATCATGCGCGGGCAACGTCTGCATTGACGGCCAAGTGGTCAACGATCTCGATCCGCGCGATCGTGACGTCGCGATGGTTTTTCAGAGCTATGCCCTTTATCCGCACATGACGGTCGCGGATAACATAGGTTTTCCGCTGAAGCTGCGCGGTTCGTCGCGCGGAGAAATCGCGGTCGCCGTCGCGCGCACGGCGCAAAGTCTCGGCATCGAGCCGCTACTTACCCGACGCCCGAAGGAGCTTTCCGGCGGTCAGCGCCAACGCGTCGCGCTGGGGCGTGCCCTGGTGCGTCGGCCACGCGTGTTTCTGATGGACGAGCCGCTGTCGAATCTGGACGCGCGGTTGCGCCTCGAGATGCGGGCGGAGCTCAAGCGCCTGCACGCGCAGCATCGCATCACCACGATATACGTGACGCACGACCAGGAAGAAGCGATGGCATTGTCGGATCGCGTCGCGGTACTGCACGCCGGCCGAATTCAGCAATGCGACGCACCGCTGAGAATCTATGAAAATCCGGCGAACCTGTTCGTCGCCGGTTTTATGGGAAGCCCGCCGATCAACGTTTTCGATGCGGTGAAGCTCGATCGACTGCTGCATCTGCCATCGACTGTCGCGGCGCAGAACATTGTTGCGGCCGTACGGCCATCCGACATCGGCATCGCGACCGAAGGCGGAGATCCGCAGTTTCAGGGCGAGGTGAGTCTATGTGAGCCCACAGGCAGCGATCTTTGGGCAATGGTGAAGTGGCGCGGCCAAACCGTCCTGGCGCGCGGCCGAAGCGATCAGCGGCTTGCGCCGGGGACTAAGGTGTACATGGATTTTCCGATTGAGCGCGTCTACCTATTCGATCGCGCAACCGGTGCGCGAATGCGCTAGCCGCCGCTCTTCACTTTGAGACGCAGCGACTTGATGCCCAATTTCGACAAGCGCTCACCGGCGTTATCGAGGTCGTCGAGTTTTTCGTAGGGCCCTAGGCGAACGCGGTGGTATTCGCCTTTGCCCTCGATGGTGACTTTCTGGATGGTCGCGGCCATGCCCTGGAGTGCGAGCTTGGCTTTGAGCTGATCGGCGTCGGCGAAGCTCCCAAACGAGCCGACCTGCAAGATGTAGCGCGCGTCGGCATCGGCACGCTCTGCTTTTGCTGTCTTTGCGCGCGTCCCGCGCTCCGGCAGAATCGTTTCGATTTCCGGCAACACGGTATAGAAATCGAGTTTCGGCTTGAGGGGTGCCGACCCCCGTTGCTTTGCCGGCGCGGGTTCAGCCGGTCTTGCGCGCAGCGTGAACAATCCTGCGATCCCATCGGTTGATCCTGCCCGGTTGTTCACGAGCTGTACCAGCAGCACGGAAGCGGCTCCGAGTGCGAGGCCGAGCAACAATACCACCCAACCCGGTAGGCGCCGGGCGGCGGTACCACGACGATGACCGCGATGCGGCACCATGCGTTACATGCTCTCCGGCGCGGACACGCCGAGAAGCCCGAGGCCGTTGGCCAACACCTGGCGCGTGGCTTGAATCAGCGCGAGACGCGCGTCACGCAGGTTCGCGTCGTCGACCAGGAAGGTGTGGCTGTTGTAATACGTGTGAAAATCGTACGCGAGTTCGCGCAAGAAATGCGCCAGCTGATGCGGCTCGTGCGCCAGTGCGGCGCTTTCAAGCGTTTCCGGATATCGGGCGAGGCGCATGATCAAGACGCGTTCGTGGTCCTCGGTAAGCAATGGCAGTTGCTGAAGTCCGTTTGCGCGATCGTGACCTAGCCCCTTCTCGATCAGCTGCTTGAACACGCTGCATACGCGCGCGTGCGCGTATTGGACGTAGTATACCGGGTTGTCGGCGGATTCGGATTTCGCCAGATCGAGATCGAAATCCATGTGCTGTTCGCACTTGCGCAAGACGTAGAAAAAGCGCGCGGCGTCGTTGCCGACTTCGCGGCGCAGTTCGCGCAACGTCACGAACTCGCCGGAGCGCGTCGACATCTGTACGCGTTCGCCGCCGCGATAAAGGATCGCGAATTGTACCAACAAGACGTCGAGCTTGGACGCATCGTCGCCGAGCGCGGTGAGTGCCGCTTTCACGCGCGGGACATAGCCGTGGTGATCCGCGCCCCACACGTCGATCACGCGATCGAAGCCGCGGTCGAATTTGTCCATGTGGTAAGCGATGTCGGATGCGAAATAAGTCTTCTGGCCGTTTTCGCGCACCAGCACGCGGTCTTTCTCGTCGCCGTAGTCGGCCGAGCGAAACCAGAGCGCGCCGTCACGCTCGTAGGCGTGACCGCTTTTTCGCAGGCGTTCGATCGCGCGATCGACCAGGCCGTTTTCCGTCAGCGAGCGCTCGGAGAACCATTGGTCGTAGGCGACGCCGAACGCTTCGAGGTCTTGACGGATGTCGTCGAGAATCGCTTTGAGCCCGGCATCGAATACCTTTCGATAGTCCGTCGGACCGAGCAGTTGCTTGGTCCGCTCGATTAACTCATCGATGTGGCTTTCCTTGTCGCCGCCCTTCGGTTCGTCCGGCGGTACGTCCTTGAAGACGTCTTTCGCCGCACGGCGATACGCATCCGCGTCGGCGGCGCGGAGCGCGTCGGCGATCTCATAGACGTACTGCCCCTTGTAGCCGTTCGAGGGAAACGCGAAGGTTTCCCCGCAGCGTTCGAGGTAGCGCAACCAAACGCTGGTCGCGAGGATGTCCATCTGCCGGCCGGCGTCGTTGACGTAGTACTCGCGGTGGACTTTGAAGCCGATCGCTTCCAGCAAATTCGCAATCGTCGCGCCATAGGCGGCGCCGCGACCGTGGCCGACGTGCAAGGGGCCGGTTGGGTTCGCGGAGACGTATTCGACCTGCGTGAGTCGACTCGCACCGATTTGGCTGCGCCCGAACTGGTCCCCGTCCGTAAGGATCGTTCGTACGGTGTCGTGATAGGCATCCGGACGCAGATGAAAGTTGATGAAACCCGCGCCGGCGATTTCGACTCGCGCGATGCGATCCGACGGCGGCAGGGCATCGACGATAAGCTGCGCCAGCTCGCGCGGCTTCATGCGCGCCGCTCTTGCCAGGCTCAGCGCGACGTTGCTTGCGAAATCGCCGTGTTCCTTGGCGCGGGCCCGTTCGATTTGGATGGTGGCCGCTGTGTCGGGCGGTAGCAGCTTTGTCGCACGCAGCCGCTCAAGCGCTCCGGCAAGCAGTGTCTCCAAGTAGTGTTTCAAGGTAATTTTTCGGAGGATCGAACGATGATTCTACCGGCCCCCTCGCAAACCGAGAAGCCGCCGGGGCGAGCGCCGGTTGTACGTGACCGCTCGCTCGACACCGTTGGCGCCATGATCGCTTATTTTGCCGCAAAGCTTGATTCAGCAAAGCCGCGGCCGCTTGGGTGAGCTGTTTTGTTCGAGGACGCGGCGGTTGCCTGGAACCTGTCGGCCGCCGCACCGACCCGGCCGCTGGTCATCGATGCATCGGCCGCATGGGGTTGGTGGAGCGCTCACACGCGGTCGCTCGCAATTTGCTGAAGCTCTTGGTCGAGCGTGCGCGGCTGGGCGGTACGATCGAAGCGAGCAGCGAGCTGCGCACGCCCTACAAGCACCATGTCACCCTCGATGAAAGTACCGGTATGCACAACCGTCACTGGTTTGATTCGATCCTGCCGCGCGCAGCGCGATGAGCGAAGCGCCGCTGTCGGTTCTGCTGATTGAGATCGATGAATTCGCCGACTACTGCGCCAAATTCGGCGCGCCGGCCGCCGACCATGCTCGCCATGAAGGCGGCGGAAACACAGCTGCAGACGGCGAAGCGAACGGATGGGAATAGAGTGTGCGGCTAGTGGATCGGAGAAGACTCGACCGTCGCCATACCTAGCACCCGGCTTCGCTCAGTAGTATTTCAAGTTCTCTTATGTTCCCGCGCCGAATCGGCAGTCCGTCGATTGGACTGAGCGGTGTTTCGCGCGCTGACCGCGGATCGAATACACATAGTTCGACCGTCACCCCGTCGGCGACGAATGAATAGGTCGCAATATTCTTATAGCGTTCACCGCCGAACTTAACCCGACGCTCGCTCAACTCGAACGGAATGGCATGCTCGCGCAAGAACAGGGCGACCTCTTCGACGGAATCAGCACTAACGTGCAGCTCGACTTCAGATGTCGGCGTGACTTTGCCGGACAATACCGGTCCGACAAGGCGAGGATTGAAGGACGCAAGAAAACTCATCGCTTCCTTGGCGATCTTTCGTAAGCGACGCGCGTTTAGAGACAGGCTTTGGCCATGGAATAGCTGCAGACGATCGGCCAGAGCATTTTCGACCTCCTTGTTCGTCGGTAAATCGCGAAGCTGCGAGATACTGAGACGGGCTGCGGCTTTTCGCTTGGCCAAATGAAAATCGCGCACACCCTCGTCGCTCATAATGCGTGCCGCCTCGGCGGCTATGCGCGCGCGCTTTTGTTCGCCACCGCGGACATGCGGCTTGCCGGGGCGCAGGCGGCTTCGGTCGGCCATGCCTCAGAACAGCTTCTGCCTTATCTTGTCGGTGTCGGGCGGGGGTGCAGGCGGCAGCGGAGCAACGGGTTTCTCGACATTGGCGGTCGAGGGATCGGTTGCGCCGACCGTCGGCGTGCCCTCGGTTCCCTGGACGAAATATTCTTTGATTGCATTCGCCTCCAACGGTGAGCTTGGCGCCCCGGTTTCACCGTCGACGTATGCCGTGACGATTCCTTCCGGTGGATCGAGCGGTTCTTGCGGAATTCCGTCGAGCGCGACGCGCATGTAGTCGATCCACATCGGTAACGCCGCCCGCGATCCGGCCTCGCCGCGCCCTAGGGAAGCCACTTGGTCGAAGCCGACCCAGGCGGTGGCCACGACGTCGGAGTTGAAGCCGATAAACCACGCGTCGCGATACTCGTCGGTGGTTCCGGTCTTGCCGGACAGGTCGTCGCGCCGCAGAACCTTGGCGCGTGTTGCCGTTCCTTCCTGAACAACGTCGCGGAGCATGCTCGTCATAATGAAGCTGATGTCGGGACCCAATACGCGCGGCGCCGTTCGCGGCGTTGGCGTCGACTCCGCTTCACCTTTCGGCGCCGGCGCAACCGTACGTTGGTTTGCGTCAGCGGCGGTATCGCACGACGCGCAGGCGATCATCGGCTGCGCCTGCTCGAGCAACGCATGCTGACCGTCCTCGATTCGCTGAATGAAGTAAGGCTGCACCCGAAAGCCGCCGTTCGCGAAGACCGCATAGGCCGAGGCCATCTGCAGCGGTGTGGCGGAAGCGTTGCCAAGCGCGAGGGTCAGATTGTGTGGCAGCTTTTGTCCATCGAAGCCAAAGCGTGTGAGATAGTCGGCGGCATACGCGGGGCCGATCGCGCGCAGAAGCCGAATCGATACCAGATTCAATGACAGCGCCAGCGCCTTGCGTAAGCGCGTTGGTCCAAAGAATTGGCGGCTGTAATTTTCCGGGCGCCATTCCTCTTCGAGATTGACATCTTCAATCACGATCGGCGCGCCGCTGACCGTGCTGGCCGCCGTGAACCCCTTCTCCAGCGCGGCCGCATAAACAAACGGCTTGAGGCTGGAGCCCGGCTGACGTTCCGCTTGGGTAACGCGATTGAAACTACTACGGGAAAAATCGAACCCGCCAACCAGCGTGAGTATCGCCCCGTCGCTTGGGCGCAGCGACACAAATGCGCCGGCAACTTCCGGGACTTGCGCGAGGCGCCAGCGGGGGCCGGGCTCGCTCTGATTCGACGGCTCGATCGATTCGAGATAAACGACATCGCCGCGTTGAAGGACCTCGGCGGCGTTTTTTGGAGCGGCACCGACGGCGTTCTCATCGATGTAGCGTCGTGCCCACGCCAAGCCGCTCCATTCAACGTCGACGGCGGTTCCATCCTGGGTGTAGACCGTGACCGAGCGCTCCGCGACCTTTACTACGATTCCGGGAAGCATATCGCCGACGATTCGATAATCCTTCAATGCATCGTCGAGCCGGTCCAAGTCCGTGGGGTCGTTGAGCGCGAC
This sequence comes from Burkholderiales bacterium, assembly GCA_036396275.1. Taxonomy (GTDB): domain Bacteria; phylum Pseudomonadota; class Gammaproteobacteria; order Acidiferrobacterales; family Sulfurifustaceae; genus JACQFZ01. The sequence continues at coordinate 3,162 of DASWLD010000043.1, read as the reverse complement.
ATGTCCGGCCGGCCCCCGGTAGCCGTGACGTTCGTCGTACTCGAGCAAGGCGCGCCGCAGCGCCCGATTCGCCGCGGCCTGCTGCCGACTTTGCAGCGTGGTGTAAACGTGAAAGCCTCCCGCATAGGCCTTGGCGTCGTACGTTTGAACCATGTACTGGCGCACCATCTCCGCGACATACGGCGCCTCCACCGTGTATCTCACCGCGTGGCGGCTGGCGGTGAGCGGAGCGGCCACCGTTTGGTCGAACGCCGCTTGGTCGATGAACCCCAAGTTCCACATGTGTCGTAGCACGTAGTTGCGACGCTCGACGGCGTTTTCCGGATTGCTCACAGGATTGTCGCGCGACGGCGCTTTCGGTAAACCGGCAAGCATCGCCATCTGCGCGAGATTGAGCTTGTCGAGCGGGCTGCCGTAATAGAATTGCGCGGCGGCGGCGAATCCATAAGCGCGGTGTCCAAGGAAAATCTTGTTGATATAGAGTTCGAGAATTTGCTCCTTCGACAGCTCGCGTTCGATCTTGAATGCGAGTAACAGCTCCCTCAATTTTCGCGTATAGGTTTTCTCGGGGCTCAAGAAAAAATTGCGGGCGACCTGCATGGTGATAGTGCTGGCTCCCTGCCCGGCGCTCTTGGTCCGAAAGTTGTGCCATGCGGCGCGCAAAACGCCGCCAAAATCGACGCCGTGGTGCTGATAAAAATCGTGGTCCTCCGCGGCGATAATGGCCTGAATCAACTGTGGAGGGACTTCGTCTATCCTTACCGGAATTCGCCGTTCTTCTCCAAATTCCGCTATGAGTTCGCCGTCGCCGGTGTAGACCCGCAGGGGTACCTTTAGCTCCGCGCCGGTCAGGTCCTGTATCTGCGGCAGGGTTGGCAAGAGCACAAGCGCGAGGAGGGCGAGCGCGAGCACGCCCGCAAGCCCGAGCCCGAGAAAGCCCGCCAGGACCATTTGCCAGGGTTTGCGCGGAAGATATGCCGTGAGTCGGGCGAATGCGCCAGGAGGGCGGTCCATGTGACGAAGCGGTCAGGCGGTTTCGTTAATAAAAACGCGCGTCTAGCGCAGTATATACGAAAGATTTTCGCTCCCGCAGTTCATTTGTCATTTTGAAATCCGATGGTCTATAGTTCATATAGCTATTAACCCTCATTATTCATATCCATTCTAGGTCGCTGAAACTAAGGGGAAAGTAGTGCGAGGTCTGGCAGACTTACTATTCACTCGAAAGCAGCCGGCGTTGGTCGGTATCGACATCAGTTCATCCGCCGTCAAGGTGCTCGAGTTGAGCAAGGACGGCGAGCAGCATCGCGTCGAACGTTACGCAGTGGAACCGTTGCCGCAGAACGCGGTGGTTGAACACGCCATCACCGAAGTAGAGCAAGTGGCGGACGCGGTCGACCGGGCGGTGAAGCGATCGGGTACGCGCTTGAAGAATGCGGCGGTTGCGGTGCCGGCGGCGAACGTCATCACGAAGATCATCAAGATGCCGGCAAACCTTACCGACCAGGATCGGCAAACGCAGATTGAAATGGAAGCGGATCATTACATTCCTTATCCGCTCGATGAAGTAAATCTCGATTATCAGGTGCTCGGATCGCAAGAGCCGAATGCGGCAGAGGTGGATGTGATCATGGCGGCGTGCCGCAAGGAAGTCGTCGACGACTATCTCGCCGTCATTCAGGGGCGCGGCCTAACGCCCACGGTTGTCGATATCGAAACGTACGCCATGGAACATTCGTACGAGTTGATCGCCAACCACATGCCCGGTGGCGGAATGGAAAAGGCGGTGGCCATTCTTGACGTCGGCGCCACAACGACGACCATCAATGTGATGCATAACAATCGATCCGTGTATACGCGGCATCACGCGTTTGGCGGTCGTCAGTTGACCGAAGAAATTCAACGGCGCTACGGGCTTTCCTACGAAGAGGCCGGACTCGCGAAGAAACAGGGCGGCCTACCGGATAACTATCAAACCGACGTGCTTCGCCCGTTCATGGAAGCCATGTGCCAAGAAATCATGCGCGCGCTGCAATTTTTCTATTCCTCGAGCCCGTTTAATAACGTCGATCAGCTGTTGCTGGCCGGCGGCTGTGCGCAGATCCCCGGCATCGACGAGCTGGTCGCGGCGCGCATCGGAGTGCCGAGCATGGTAGCGAATCCGTTCGCGAGCATGTCGATATCGTCGCGTATCAAGCCGCAGTTGCTGAGTAACGATGCCCCCTCGCTCATGATCGCGTGCGGCTTGGCGCTACGGAGTTTCAACGCATGAGTACACGGCTAAACCTATTGCCATGGCGCGAATTGCGCCGGCGCGAGCAGGATCGCCAGCTGCTAACGATCGCGATCGGTGCCTGGGTACTAATGGTTGTCCTTGTATTCTATGCGCACATTCATGTTACCGGTTTGATCGAGGCGCAGAATCGACGCAATGAATTCTTGAAACAAGAGATCGCGAAAGTCGAAAAACAAATTAAGGAAGTTGCCGAACTTAAGAAGCGCAGACAGGACTTGATCGCGCGCATGAATGTCATCCAGCAATTACAGGCCGATCGAACGCGGGTTGTTCGGATTTTTGATGAGCTGGTACGTCGGGTTCCGGAAGGTGTGCAGCTTAGCTCGTTGAAGCAAAGCGGCGCGAGCGCTATGGCGCTAAGCGGCGTAGCTCAATCGAACGCCCGTGTCTCAGCGCTGATGCGTAATCTGTCTGCGTCCGATTGGTTCGATGCTCCGAAGCTAGATGTTATTAACATTAAGCAGAAGGGCGGGGATCGGGTGAGCGAATTTTCGATGAAAGTCAAAAATGTCGCGAAGAAGGAAGAAGCGGCCGCTAAGCAAGGAACGCCGAAATGACTTTAGACGAGCTTAGAAATCTTGATTTAAAGGATATGTCGGCGTTACCGCTGCCGGTAAAGATCGTCGGTGTCGCGGTAATATGTTTGCTGATACTTGGCGCCGGCTATTGGTTCGTCATTGCGGATGAGTTGACGGAACGTGAAGTTGCGGAACAGCAAGAGCAGTCATTGCGTCAGACTTATCTCACAAAAAAACTGCTGGCGATAAACATAGATATTTACCGCAAGCAGATGGAAGAAATACAGGAATCCTTTGGCAGCCTGTTGCGCCAATTACCAAACACCACCGAAGTGCCTGATTTGCTCG
>DASWLD010000042.1:0-10146 GCA_036396275.1 Burkholderiales bacterium | reverse complement strand
TCGCAAAGTCCGTTGAAACTTCGCCGGCTGCCTACGCGGCTTTTCTCGAAGGGCGGCAGTTCGCCAACCGAGACACCCGGTTGGATGTGGAGCGGGCGATCGACTATTTCGAACTCGCGCTGAAAATCGACCCCAATTACGCCGTCGCCCTCGGCGCAATTGCCGAGTGCCGCGTCTATCAGGCGATCCGACGATACATTGCGCCGCGTGATGCGGAGGCGAGTGCACGGGCAGCGTGCCAGCGCGCACTCACCATCGACCGCGATCTCGTCTCGCCCCATGCAGCACTCGGTTGGATCGAAGGCGCGATCGCTTGGAATGACGATGCGGCGATTGCCGCGCTTAACGAAGCGCTGGCTCTCGATCCTGGCTATGCGCGTGGCTATTACTACCGCGGCTGGATACTTCGGAGCATGGGGCAGCACGAACAGGCGCTGGACGATCTGCGCCGTGCCTGCGCGATCAATCCGTATTCAATAAGTCATCACGGCGCACTCGCCTACTCGCTGTTTTGTGCCGGTCAATCTGCAGCAGCGCTGGATGTCGCACGTGAGGTCATCAAAATAATGCCGATGCAGGCCCCGGGTTACACTCATGCCGCAACCTACGCCGCCTATTTGAATGAGCACAAGGAAGCAATTGCGGCCGGCCGAAGGTCGATAAAGCTTTCCCGGCGCGACTCGACGCAGATGGTGGGCTTGGCCTATGCGTTAGCCCGCGCCGGGCGCCGAGCCGAAGCATCGGCGTTAGCGCGCGAGATGACCGAAGCGGATAGGCCCGCCGCCGTGCGATCCCTGATTGCGCCGGTGTTCGCTGCGTTGGGGGATCGCGAACAAGCGGTGCGCTGGCTCGAACGCGCCGCGGAGGAGAGATGTCCGTGGTTTAGAAGCGTTCTCGCAGATCCGCGTCTCGCGGAACTCGAGGAGGTAAAGAAATTTCAGCGGCTCGTCGGCAATACGGTGTTGGGTTCGCTCTAGGGTCGGCGCGCAGGCGGCGGCTCGAAATTGAACAACAGCGGGCCACGGAATCGGATCGAATCGATCAATTATTGGCGACGCTAGCGTCGGGCACGCCAGTGTCTGTCTCCCAACCTTTCCTTTCCCCTCTTTGCCTTTGAAGCTCAATGAAGGCATGCAGGTCCTCGAAGAGCCCCACGCAGCTGTGTGCCGGCGCGACCGTCCGGTTGGATGGTTGCGTAATCCCCCGCTCATCCTCAACGGCCCATCACTCACTTATTGCAGTCAGTGCAACGGTCGCAAACGGGGCGCCAGCGAATCGAACACCGTTTATTGGACCGAGCATGGCGGCGGGCGACTGTGTCCACGGCGCCGGTTTCCGACAACCCGACGGGGGTATAAGCTGGTCCGCCGATTCAAGCGTGAAAAGTTTCGCGCACAACGATAGGATGGCGCGACCGCGCGACACGGCCGTCGCCCGGCGACAAAAGCGCGCCACATGTTCGGGCTATTTCGGGGTTACTGACTTGCTTTCCATCAGCGCTTTCTTCGCGTTACTGGTGTTCTGGCTGCTGTTGTCCGGTCAGTACTCCGCATTTCTGGTGGCCGCCGGGATCGGGTCCGCGGTCGTCGTGGTGATCGTCGCGCGGCGCATGGAAGTCGTGGACCGCGAAGGCATGCCGGTGCAAATGATGGCGGCGGTGGTTACGTACTGGCCGTGGCTCGCGATCGAGATTGTCAAGTCGGCGTGGGATGTCTCGAAACGCATCCTGAGTCCGCGTCTTCCCATCAGTCCGACGCTCGTCCGTTTTCACCCGTCGCAAAAGTCCGCCATCGGCCTCACCATTCATGCGAATTCGATCACGCTCACGCCCGGCACCATTACCGTCGAGGCGACGCCCAGCGAATTCTTGGTGCACGGGTTGACGCGCGAAGGGGCGCAAGGCGTCGTGGACAGCGAGATGGATCGCCGCGTGCGCCGGCTCGAAGGAAGCCATTGATGTTTGTCGCGGCGGCGCTGGCGTTGCTCGTTGCGCTCGCGCTGGCGCTGGCACGAGCGATTCTCGGGCCGACGGTGTTCGACCGCGTGCTGGCGGCAAATACGATTGGCACGGTCGCCATGTTATTGCTCGCCGTCATCGGTTTTCTGACGGACCGTCCGGATTTTCTCGATCTCGCGATCGTCTACGGACTGCTTAATATGGTCGGAACCATCGCCGTCTTGAAGTTCTTCCGCCATGGGGACCTCGGCAACACCGGGGAGGTCGAGCGGCCATGAGTACCGCCGTCGATCTTCTCAGTTGGTTTTTCTTGTTGACCGGGGGCTTCTTCGCGATCGTGGGGGCGCTCGGGTTGTTGCGCATGCCGGACTTCTATACGCGCATGCATGCGGCCAGCGTCACCGAGACGCTTGGCGTCGCGCTTCTGCTGATCGGAATGATTTTGCAGGCCGGTTTCACGCTCGCCGCCGCCAAGCTTGCGATTCTTGGTTTGCTGATTTCCTTTGCGAGCCCGACCGCGACCCATGCGCTCGCCAAGGCCGCGCGCGCGCGCGGATTGAAGCCGTTGTTGGCGCCGGAGGACGAATCATCGAAGCGGTGATCGTCAACGTGCTGCTTGTGTTCATGGCGATTTTGGTGGTCGCCATCGCGGCGTGTCGCGGTCTTTTCGCGGTGGTGGTGCTCGCCGGCGCTTACAGTTTTCTGATGGCGGCGACGCTGGTTGCGCTCGATGCGGTCGACGTCGCCATGACCGAGGCATCGGTCGGTGCCGGCATTTCCACGGTGTTGCTGCTGAGCGCGCTTTACCTCGCGCACGGCGAGGAGGAAAAGCCGATGCGCCGGCGCGCGTTGCCGCTCCTGATTTCGATCGCCGTGGGCGCCGCCTTGGTGTATGGCACGTTCGCGCTTCCGGCTTTTTCGGATCCCGATGCGCCGGTTCACACGCATGTCGCTGCGCGATATTTGCAGGAGGCGCTGCGAGAAACGGGCGTGCCGAACGTCGTGACCGCCGTGCTCGCAAGCTATCGCGGCTACGACACGCTGGGCGAGGTAGTCGTCGTGTTCACCGCCGGTGTCGGCGTCATTGTGCTATTGCGCCGTCGCCGCCGCGAGGGAGGAGGCGGGAAATGAAGGGCGATCTTGTTCTGCGCGTGATCGCGAAGCTATTCATTCCTTTCATGCTGCTATTCGCTCTGTACGTCCAGTTCCACGGTGAACTGGGACCGGGCGGCGGATTCCAGGCGGGCGTTATCATCGCCGCCGCCGTCGTTTTTTACGCGATCATTTTCGGATTGCCGGCGGCTCGGCGCCTGCTGCCCGATTCGATCGTCGAGACGATGGTCGCGGCCGGCGTTTTAATCTACGCCGGCGTTGGCGTCGCCGGATTGGCTCTCGGCGGCAACTACCTGGACTACTTCGTGCTCGCTCACGATCCGGTTCACGGGCAAGAGCGGGGCATCTTCTGGGTCGAGGTCGGGGTCGCGGTTACCGTCGCCGGGGTGATGCTCAAAATCTTCTACATGTTCGCCGGCCGCACGCGCGATCCCGAGGATCGATGAGTCTCGGCAGCCACTTCGCCTACTGGATGACGATATTCCTCATGATCGGGGGACTCTACATCGTCATCGTGCGCGGCAATCTCGTGAAGACGCTGATCGGGTTGTCGATTTTTCAGACGTCGGTCTACCTGCTCTACATCGCCCCGGGAAAACTGATCGGCGGCACGGCGCCGATCGTCTCCGCGCAATTCAAAATCTATTCCAATCCGCTGCCGCACGTGCTGATTCTCACGGCCATCGTCGTCGGCGTCGCCACGCTCGCCGTCGGGCTCGCGCTCGTCGTTCGCATCCGCGAAGCGTACGGCACGATCGAGGAAGACGAGATTCTCGAGCACGATCGGTCGGACCAAAAACAACCGCACGCATGATCTCCGAACATCTCCCTGCGCTGCAGGTGGTGGCCCCCCTGATCAGCGCGCCGCTCATCGTGCTCATCCGCCGCCAAAGCTTCGCGTGGTTCCTGGCGACGGCGGTGAGCTGGGCCGCGTTCGCAATCGCGCTTACCCTCGCGTGGCGCGTGGCCGAGCACGGCGCCATTTCCTACGCGATCGGCAGTTGGCCGCCGCCGTGGGGCATCGAGTATCGCGTCGATCTGTTGAGCGCGTTCCTTCTGGTGTTGGTATCGGGTACCGGCGCGGTCGTGATGCCCTATGCGCGCGTCAGCATTGCCGCGGAATTGCCGCGCGAGCAGGAGTATCTGTTCTTCGCCATGTACTGTCTCTGTCTCGCGGGCCTGCTCGGCATTGCGATCACCGGCGATGCGTTCAACCTGTTTGTCTTTCTCGAAATCTCGTCCCTGTCGACGTACGTGATGATCGCGCTCGGTCAAAAGCGCAAGGCGCTGGTCGCGGCGTATCACTACCTCATCATGGGAACCATCGGCGCGACCTTCTACGTGATCGGCGTGGGATTGCTGTATCTCATGACGGGGACGCTCAACTTGGCCGATCTTGCCGCGCGTCTTCCCGCCGTAAACGAAACCCGTTCCGTTCTTGCCGCGATCGCGTTCATCACCGTCGGCATCGGGCTGAAGCTTGCGTTGTTCCCGCTGCATCAGTGGTTGCCGAATGCCTACGTCAGCGCCCCCTCGGTGGTGACCGCGTTTCTTTCGGCGACCGCGACCAAGGTTTCGGTCTACGTGCTCCTTCGCTTTTACTTCACGGTGTTCGGCGTCGAGGTGTTATTTCGCGACCACCCGGTCGATAAACTTCTGATCGCGCTGTCGATTGCCGCGGTGCTGACCATGTCGCTGGTCGCGCTGTTCCAGCGCGATCTCAAACGCATGTTCGCTTATTCGAGCGTGGCGCAAATCGGCTACATCACGCTCGGCATCGGGCTCGCGAACGCGTCCGGGCTCACCGGCGCCGTCGCGCATTTGTTCAATCATGGAATCACCAAGGGCGCCCTGTTCCTGCTCGCCGGCGGTGTCGCTCTGCGCTGCGGTGGGACCGATTTCGCGAGTTTATCGGGATTGTCTCGGCGCATGCCGCTGACCGCGTTCGGCATCGTGCTCGCCGGCCTGAGTCTGATCGGCATTCCGGGTACGGCCGGATTTACGACCAAGTGGTACTTGATCAGCGGCGCCCTGGAGCGCGGCAGCTGGTGGCTGGCCGTGTTGATCGTCGTTACGTCGCTGATCGCGGTTGCCTACGTGTGGCGCTTCGTCGAGGTTGCCTATCTGCAAGCGCCGGGACCGGATGCGCCGCGGCGCGGCGAGATGCCGCTGTCGATGCTGATTCCGGCGTTGCTGCTGGTGGCCGCCTGCATTTACTTCGGCCTCGAGACGTCGTTCAACATCGGCTATGCGCGCGACGCGGTGGCGCGATTGCTTCCGGGTGCGGGATGACGATGGAGCAGACGATCGCGGTGGCGCTGCTGCTGCCGGTCGGCGGGGCCGCGTTGGTGGCGCTGAGTCGTCGGCTTGCGAATTTGCGCGAGGCAATCAGTATCGCCACCGCGGTCGCGTTGTTCGCGGCGGTCGCCTCGTTATATCCGGCCGTTCAAAACGGGGCGTCGCCGAGTCTGCGGCTGTTCGAAATGTTTCCCGGACTCGCGATCGCGTTTCGCATCGAACCCTTCGGACTGCTGTTCGCGCTGATCGCCTCGAGCCTGTGGATCGTAAGTTCGATCTACTCGGTGGGCTATCTGCGCGGCAACGATGAGCGGCATCAAACGCGCTTTTACGTGTGCTTCGCGCTGGCCTTGGCGAGCACGATCGGCGTCGCCTTTTCGGCCAATCTGCTGACGCTGTTTCTGTTTTACGAGCTGCTGACGTTGGCGACCTATCCGCTGGTGACCCATCACGGGGATGAGGAGGCGCGGCGGGGCGGACGCACGTATCTCGGCTTGCTGTTATTTACATCCACCGCGCTGCTACTGCCGGCGGTGGTCGCCGTGTGGCTGATTGCCGGAACGCTCGACTTCATGCCGGGGGGAATCCTTTCCGGAAAGGTGGGCAGCGCCGGTGCGACGGTGCTGTTGGTGTTGTTTATGTTCGGCATCGGCAAGGCGGCGCTGATGCCGTTTCACCGCTGGCTGCCGGCGGCGATGGTCGCGCCGACGCCGGTTTCCGCGTTGCTGCATGCGGTGGCCGTCGTGAAGGCGGGTGTGTTCACGGTGGTGAAAGTCGTCGTCTATACCTTCGGCCTCGGCGCGACAACGGCGGACTTTCAGTGGGTGCCGTACGTTTCTGGATTTACCATCATCGCGGCGTCGATCGTCGCTTTGCGCGCGGATAATCTGAAGCGCCGGCTCGCGTATTCGACGGTCAGTCAGCTTTCGTACATCGTCCTGGCGGTTACCTTGCTGACCCCGCTGTCGGTGATCGGCGCGGCGCTGCATGTGGCCGCGCACGCGTTCGGGAAGATCACGCTCTTCTTCGCCGCCGGCGCGGTCTATACCGCCGCCCACAAGACCGAGGTCAGTCAGCTCGATGGCGTTGGCCGGCGCATGCCGTGGACGTTCGCCGCGTTCGGCGTCGCCTCGCTTTCCATGATCGGCTTGCCGCCGACCGTGGGACTGCTGAGCAAGTGGTATATGGTCGCCGGCGCTTATCAGGCGCAACACTGGCTTGCGCTCGCCGTCATCGTGGTCAGCACGCTGTTGAACGCCGCCTATTTCCTCCCGATCGTCTATCGCGCGTTTTTCCGTTCGCCCGCGGCCGGCGAGCCGGCGCATGGCGAAGCGCCCTTCACGATGGTGGCCGCCCTGGTGGTGACGGCGGCGGCGACCGTGCTGCTGTTCTTCTTCAACGACGTCGCCATGACATTGGCGCGCGGGCTGGTGCGAGGCTGACATGGAGAAACACTGGCTCACTCGGCCGCGAACGATACGCCGCCTCTGGTGGTTTTTCGCGACGGTCCTTGCCGCGACGGTGCTCGCCGAGCTGTTCGTGGCGCACGAGGCGGATTTTTCGGTCGAACGGTTGACCGGCTTCTACGCGCTGTTCGGGTTCGTCGCCTGTGTGGCGATGATTCTGTTTGCCAAGGCCATCGGATCGGTTCTGAAGCGTCCCGATACCTACTACGCCGAGAAGCACGATGAGTAGCGTGTGGATGCACCCGAGCCTTGCCCTACTGGTCGGGGCGCTTCTCTTGCCGCTGTTGCACGGCGCCGCGCGCAGTACCGTCGCGTTGTCGGCGCCCGCGGTCGCGGTGGTTCTGGCGTGGAGCGTGTCCGACGACGCGGTGTGGACATGGCACCTGATGGGCTACGAAATTATCCCGCTTTCCGTGGACAAGCTGTCGCGATTGTTCGCCGTGATCTTCGCGCTGATGTCTTTCGGCGGGACGCTGTTCGCGCTCAATCAAACGAATCGGTTGGAATTACCGGCCGCCTTTCTGTATGCGGGCTCCGCCATCGGCGTCGCGTTGGCGGGCGATTTGCTGACGGTGTTCGTGTTTTGGGAACTGATGGCGGTCGGCTCGACCCTCGTGATATGGAGTACGCGGACGAGCGCGTCGTACCGGGCAAGCATGCGCTATCTAATGATCCATCTCCTCGGCGGTACGCTTCTCCTTATCGGCATCGCGGGCCACGTCGTGGATACGGGATCGCTGCGCTTTGTCGTGATGTCGCTGGACAGCATCAGCCACTGGCTCATCTTCGCCGCGTTTTTGGTCAATGCCGGCGCGCCGCCGCTCTCGGCGTGGTTGCCGGATGCTTACCCCGAGGCGTCGTGGAGCGGAACCGTTTTTCTCTCCGCGTTCACCACCAAGGCGGCGGTCTATGTCTTGTTGCGTGCGTTTCCGGGGGCCGAGCCGCTGATCTATGTCGGTCTGTACATGATTTTTTACGGAATCATTTACGCGCTGCTCGAAAACGACATGCGCCGCATTCTCGCCTACAGCATCGTCAACCAAGTCGGCTTCATGTTGACCGGCATCGGCATCGGTACCGACATGGCGCTGAACGGCGCGGCATCCCACGCGTTCACGCACATTCTTTACAAGGCGCTGCTGTTGATGTCCGCCGGCTCGGTGCTGTACATGACCGGCAAGCGCAAGTGCAGCGATCTCGGAGGGCTGTTTCAAAGCATGCCGCTAACGACCGTGTGCGGTATCGTCGGCGCGGCTGCAATCTCCGCGTTTCCGCTTACGTCGGGTTTCGTCAGCAAGTCGATGATCCAGCAAGCCGCCGCCGGGGAGCATCTGTTCCTGGTGTGGCTGCTGCTCGCGGCGGCGTCGGCCGGCGTGTTTCTTCACGCCGGTATCAAATTTCCGTGGTTCGTGTTCTTCCAGACGGATTCCGGCCTGCGTCCGCGCGATCCGCCGGTCACCATGCGGCTGGCGATGGTGCTTTTCGCGGCGCTGTGCGTGGGTCTCGGAATTTTTTACGAGCCGCTGTACCGGATGTTGCCGTACGCGACGACCTACGAACCTTATACCGGTCCGCACGTCGTTACGCAGCTTCAGTTGCTGCTGTTCTCCGGTCTGGCCTTCTTTGTGATGTTGGGTTGGCTGCGTCGCGCGCTGACCGTTACGCTGGACGTCGACTGGTTCTATCGTGTGCCGCTGGCTTCCCTGACGAACGCCGGCGCGCTGTCTATCACCGCATTAACCGGATTCGTGCAACGTACACTCACGGCGGGCGTAACCGCCGTGACAAACTACGTCCACCGCTATCACGGGCCGTACGGCTTGTTCGAGAGAACGTGGTCTTCCGGAAGTATGGCGCTGTGGATGATGGTGATGCTTCTTGCGTTTCTCGTTGCCGCCTACGTCTGGTAGTTCCACCCGCCGCCGTGTCGCCTATTTCGGCGCCATGCGCAGCGCGCCGTCGAGACGAATGGTCTCGCCGTTCAGCATTTCGTTTTCGACGATATGCTGCGCCAGCGCCGCGTACTCCTCCGGCCGGCCGAGGCGCGGCGGAAACGGCACGCTCTTGCCGAGCGATTCCTGAATTTCGGGCGGCAGCGACGCCATCATCGGTGTATGGAACAGGCCCGGCGCGATGGTGCAGATACGAATGCCGACGCTCGACAGATCGCGCGCGACCGGCAGCGTCAAGCCGACGATACCGCCCTTCGACGCCGAATACGCGGCTTGGCCGATTTGGCCGTCGTAGGCGGCGACTGACGCGGTATTGACGATCACGCCGCGCTCGCCGGCCGCATTCGGCGCGCCGGTCGACATGGTCGCGGCGGCAAGACGGATCATGTTGAACGTCCCGATCAAGTTCACATTGATGATGCGCGTAAACAGTTCGAGACGGTGCGGACCTTTCTTGCCGACGGTGCGTTCGGCGCCGCCGATACCGGCGCAGTTAACGAGACCGTTGAGCGCGCCGAGCTTGGCGGCGGCGTCCACGGTCGCCTGCGCGTCGGTTTCGCTGACAACGTCGGTCTTGCGGAAAACCGTACGTGCGCCAAGCTCGGCGGCGAGCGTCTGCCCGGCCTCGACGTTGACGTCCGCGATGACGACGCGCGCACCGGCGGCATGGAAGCGGCGCACGGTGGCGGCGCCCAGGCCGGACGCGCCGCCGGTAACGATGAACGTGGAGTCTTTGAGTTGCATGGTCAAGTTCTCTGAGTTGAGGGCGTACGCAAGATTGTCCGTTCCAGGGTCGCGAAATCAACCGGGAAGAGGTGTTCCGGTTGCCGCGTATCCCCACTTGGGCGGTTACGCGTGGTGGATACTATAGGAAAATATCCCGTCGCGATCGATGAATTATCCCGCGGGCGCAAGGGGGTTCGCGACCGCGCGGACCCCCAATGCGGTGGTGGGTGTGCCGCTACAGGCTGCGATGTCCGCCGTGATGGAACCGCCGACCGGCATGGCGCACGAGCTTGCCGAGCGCTTGCTGCTGTTCGGGATCGAGCGCTTGCTGCAGCGCGGCGGTGGCGTCGGCGAGTTGCGCCAGCCTTTGCGCGCGCTCGGCGGCGAGTTCCGCGCGAAAGCGTGCAACGCTCGCCGCATCGGCCTCCGGCGCGGGCCTGGCTAATTTCGTTCCCGCCAAGCGTTGAACCGTACCGGCGTAGGCTGCCCATGCGTCCTGCTGTGCCGGCGTGATTTGCAGACGTACGGCCATGCGATCGAGCCGCTCCTGCAAGTGTTGCTGCATGTGCGCCTGACGCGCGGCTGGATCGTCTTGCGCGGCGGGCGCGTTCGTATCGGCCGGCTCGCTCCATGC
>DASWLD010000041.1:0-2533 GCA_036396275.1 Burkholderiales bacterium | reverse complement strand
GATCCAGGTGATTTTGGCGCTGCTATTTCTCGCTCGGGTCGAGGAGCTGCACGTCTATCGAGCGCAACTGCTCGCCATGGACAACGCGCCCGGCGTCACGGAACTTGTCGTGCCGCAACTCTTCGGCACCGCCGCGGTGATCCTCTTGTTCGTCATCCCGCTCGTGACCATGCGCGTGATCGCCGAGGAGCGGCGCAACCGCACGCTGCCACTGCTCCTGAGCGCGCCGGTGTCGATGACCGAGATCGTGCTCGGCAAATATCTCGGCGTGCTGTTGTTTCTCTTGATCGTGGTCGTGTTGCTCGCACTCATGCCGATGTCGCTGATTCTCGGCGGAACGATCGACTACGGACTCTTTACCTCGGCCCTGATCGGACTCGCGCTGACCCTGGCGAGTTTCGCCGCGGTCGGCGTATTCATGTCGACGCTCACCCAACATCCGGCGGTCGCCGCGGTCGCCGGCCTCGGTGTCTTGGTGCTGTTCTGGATCCTGGATATCTCCGGACAGGGCGACGTGCGCACGAACATGCTCGCGTATCTCTCCATGTTCAATCACTACCAGCCGTTTTTGCGCGGCGTATTCGACAGCGGCGATGCGATTTATCACGCGCTCGTGGTCGTCACCTTTCTCGGTCTGAGTATCCGCCGGCTCGACGCGGACCGCTTGGGGGGCTGAGCAGTGAATCACACCCCACGCGCCAAATGGCAGCTGCGATTCGCGAACGCGATATTCGTCGTGTTGTTCCTGGTGGCGATCGGCTTGTTGCAATGGGCCAGCCGAGAATTCCACTGGCAAATCGATCTCACGCAGAATAAGCGTTACTCGCTGTCGCCCGCGAGCGTCGCCGCGGTCGAGCGCCTCAAGGGGCCGGTGACGGTTACCGGCTACGCCGGCGAGCGCGGGCAAACGCGAGCGGCCATTCGCCAGTTCGTCGGCCGCTACCAGAAGTTCAAACCCGATATCAAACTGGAATTCGTCGATCCGGACCGGGAACCCGAGCGGGTACGCTCGGCCGGCGTTCGGTTCGACGGCGAAATCGCCATCGCCTACGGCGAGGCGCGCGAGACCATCGAGCCGACGTCGTTGAACGAAGAAAGTCTGACCAACGCGTTTACCCGCCTCGGCCATCGCGGCGAACGCTGGCTGGTTTTCCTCACCGGCCACGGCGAACGCAGCCCGGAGCGCCAAGCGAATTTCGACCTTTCAACTTGGTCCGCCCAGCTCGGCAAGCGCGGCTTCAAGACGCGTTCGGTGGCGCTCGGCGAAACCCCCAAGATCCCGGAAAACACGACCGCGCTCGTCGTCGCCGGGCCCCGCGCGGATTTGCTGGCCGGAGAAACCGGCGCCGTCAGCGACTACGTCAAACGCGGCGGCAATCTTCTGTGGCTGCTCGACCCCGGTCCGCTGCACGGCCTCGAACCCGTGGCCGAACAGCTCGGCATCGAGCTGCAGCCCGGTGTGGTCGTCGATCCCGCCTCGCAGCTGCTCGCCGGCGACCCGACCGCGATCGTCGTCACGAATTACGGCGCGCAGCCGATCGTGCGAAATTTCACGTTGAGCACCGTGTTCCCGCAAGCGGCCGGCTTGAGCGTGAAGGTTCCGTCAGGATGGAAAAGCGACATTTTGCTCGATACCGGGCCGCGCGCCTGGTCCGAGACCGGATCGCTGAAGGGCGAGTTGCGGCTCGACAAAGGAAAAGATATTCCCGGCCCGCTGGTGCTGGGCGTGGCGCTCACGCGTGAAATCGAAGGTCGCGAACAGCGTGTCATCGTTGTCGGCGACGGCGACTTTCTCTCGAACAGCGTCGTCGCCAACGGCGGCAATCTCGAACTCGGCATGAGTATCGCCAATTGGCTGTCGCAGGACGACGCCTACGTCAACATTCCGGTGCGCACCGCCCGCGATCGCGGTCTCGAACTGAGCAATACCCGGCAAATCGTCATCGGATCGATCTTTCTGGTGTTCTTGCCGCTCGCGCTGCTCGGCGGCGGCGTCGGTATCTGGTGGCGTCGGCGCCGACGCTGAATCGCCATGCCTTCCGGCGACGAAAAGGATAAAGTCGCGCCGCGCGGTCCGCTGGTGCGCCGCTGGTTGCTGAACGCGGCGCTGGCGATCGTGATCGCCGGTTTCGGTGTGTTCGCCTGGTATCGCGGCGCCTATCCGCCGACCGAAGCGAAACCGCAGCTAACCGACGTGAAGGCGGACGCGGTGCAAAAAATCGAGATTGTGCGCCCGCGGCAACCCATCGTACGGCTCGAACGCGCCGACGGCGGCTGGCGCCTGACGACGCCGATCACCGCACGGGCCGATTCCTTCGCCGTGAATTCGTTGCTGCGCGTACTCCAAGCACCGGTTGACGGCGACATCACGCCGACCGATGACAATCTCGCCCGCTACGGGCTGCAACCGCCGCAACTGGTCGTGCGCTTCGATACGACGGAGGTCGCCTTTGGCGAGCGCCACCCGTTGAAAGACGAGCGCTACGTCAAATTCGGATCGGCGGTGCGGCTGGTCGCGGGACAGTACTACGCG
>DASWLD010000040.1:0-32296 GCA_036396275.1 Burkholderiales bacterium | reverse complement strand
CGCGAATACGATGGCCGCGGCGATCGAGGCACTCGGCATGTCGCTGCCGTACAGCTCGTCGACGCCGGCGGTCGATCCCGGCAAGGCCGCGGAGTGCAAACGCGCGGGTGCCGCCGTCGAGAAGCTGCTCGAACTCGATCTTAAACCCTCCGACATCATGACGCGCGCGGCGTTCGAGAACGCGATGGTCGTGGTCATGGCGCTCGGCGGATCGACCAACGCCGTGCTGCATTTGATCGCGATGGCGCGCGCCGTCAGCGTGGCGCTCACGATCGACGATTTTCAGAAGGTGAGCGACCGCGTGCCGTTTCTGGCGGATTTGAAACCGTCCGGCAAGTACGTCATGGAGGATCTCCACAACGTCGGCGGCATACCCGCGGTTATGAAGTATTTGCTGGCGAAAGGCATGATCGACGGCGCCTGCCGTACCGTGACCGGCGACACTATCGCGGAAAATCTAAAGGACGTGCCGGACCTGAAGCCCGGCCAGGATGTACTGAGGCCGATCGAGAAACCGATCAAGGAATCCGGCCACATTCAAATTCTGCGCGGCAATCTCGCGCCGGGCGGGGCGGTCGCCAAGATCACCGGCAAGGAAGGCTTGCGTTTCAAAGGACCGGCGCGCGTGTACGACTCGGAAGAGCTGATGTTGGCGGCGCTCGAGCGCAAGGAGATCAAGAAGGGCGACGTGATCGTGATTCGCTACGAGGGTCCGAAAGGCGGGCCGGGCATGCCGGAGATGCTGACGCCGACGTCCGCGATCATGGGCGCCGGGCTCGGTGCCGACGTTGCGCTTATTACGGACGGACGTTTTTCCGGCGGCTCGCACGGATTCATCATCGGCCACATCGTTCCCGAAGCGCAGGAGGGAGGGCCGATCGCGCTGATCCAAGACGGGGACGTGATTAGCATCGACGCCCGTGCCCACCGCATCGACGTCGAATTGACGGACGCGCAGCTCGGCGGGCGAGCCCGCGCGTGGACCCGCCCGGCTTACAAAGCGACTCGCGGCACGCTGTACAAGTACATCAAGAACGTCAAAAACGCCTCGGACGGCTGCGTGACGGACGAATGACGTCCGCGGCCCTGCGGCGTACGGGCGCCGCACTGCTGTTCGTGTTCTTGGTAGCGGCACAGTGCGCGCTCGCCGCGCCGCGCGTTGAGCGCGAGATTTCGTATTCGTTCTCCCCGGGAGATCCGGCGCTGCGCCGGCGCCAGTCGTTCGATCTCTACCTGCCGAAGGTCAAGCAGCCGCCGCTCGTGGTTTTTATTCACGGCGGGTTCTGGGTCGAATCGGACGATACGTACGGGATCGGGCCGCGCCTCGCCGAGGTGCTGGCCGAGGATGGCGCCGCGGTAGCACTGGTGCGCTATCGCCTCTCCCCCGGCGTACGTCATCCGACCCACGTGCGCGACGCGGCCGCCGCGCTGGCGACGCTCAAGCGCCTCGCCGGAATCTACGGCTACGATCCCAAGCGCGTCTATCTGATCGGTCATTCCGCAGGGGCGACCATCGCCGCGCAACTGGCGCTCGATCCGCGCCATCTTGCGGACGTCGGTATGCGACCGAGCGACCTGTCCGGCGTCGTTCTACTAAGCGGTGTTTACGATCTCACCTCGACCGGTCCGATGGACGCACGCTACGAGCAGTTTGTGCGCGCCGCCTTCGGGATCGACCCGGCTGTCCGGCGAGCGGCGTCGCCGATTACGCACGCGGGCAAGGCCGCACCGATGTTGGTCCTGGTCGGCGGCAACGATCTACCGGGCTTTGCCGTCGATGCACGACGTTTCGTGAACCGCCTGCGCGAGCGCGGTAACCGCACGGTGGAAGCACTCATCGTCCCCGGCGCGGACTCCTTCCGTATAGCCAGTCTGCGCGACGATGAATTGGTGCATGCACTGATCGATGACTTTGTCGGTTTGCGGCGCGTCGACCCGCAGATAGTGGAAGCGCTGCACCTGCGCCAGCGCTGGCATGCGCCCCCGTTTTCGACCGAGCCGTTCTGGCACGCCGGTGTCCCTGTCCGTTCGTACCCGGTTGACCGACGGCTGCGCGCCGCGCTGATTGATATCTTCGGCCGGGACGCGTACGAGTTCACGGCGTATCCGCTCGAGCGATATTACGCGATCGACTTATTGGCATACCTCGACAGCCAAACCGAACGCGTCGGGCGCGGCGACTACCTCACGTTGACCAACGTTCGCGGGGAAAAGCTTTACTACAGCCGCTCGGCGATCGCTCCTTATCGACCCGTGCTCGTCGTCGGTCTCGACGACGAGCACAATCTGTTTCGGATCGCCCTGATGTACCACAACAAGCTGGAATATTCCTGGCGCAAGGAAGTTCCCCCGATTATGGCGCGCCCGCTCGGCGCTTTTCTTTATTTCCTGAAGGAACCGCCCACGGCGCTGCGGCCGTCCACGCTCGCCGGATCCGGCCTCACGGCCCAGAGCTTTCGCCTGACGGCGGTTGATCCACTGGCGACGTTGGCGGATTTACCGCAAACCGTGCGGGACGTGTTGGAACGACGAAACACCTGTCTCTCGTGCCATAGCTTTCGCGGGGTCGGTGCGCGTTCCGGACACATCACCGCCGCGAACGGCAAGCTCCATGGCGGCTTCGCGCTGGCACTCGAAGAGTATTCGCCCGCCGTGTGGCGGCAATTCATGTTCGATCAAACGACGTCGGCAAACTTGATCGGCGTGAATCCGAACCCGGTGGAGGGTCCGGCGGCACAAGCGCTGTACGATTCGGTGGTCGCGGAACGATCGCGACCGAGATAGGCCGACGACCCAGCGTCGATTGCCGGAAGGTGCGGCCGCGTGAGGACGGCGCTAGAGATAAACGCGGGCGTCGCCGATCGGATCGTCCTTGATGTAGGCGCGGTGACGCAGGATGAGCCGGTTCTCGACCGACGCGATTCCCGCGGTTTCCGCGGCTAACGCGCCCGCGCGCAATTTGGTCGCGGCCCTATCGACGAAGCCGCTCAACCGCGCCCGGCCCTGGGAGACGGAGACGAATATCTTCAGGTCCACGGTTTCGGGATCGTTTTGGAGCCTGTCGGTAAGCCGCGCGGCAAGCAGCGCGTCGCGCGCGATGTCGGGGTTTGCGTCCGACGCATAGGCTTCCCGAAGAACGCTTAATCGTTCCGGCGACTGAGCCGTTGACAGCGTTGCGTTTTCGCAGCCGATCAGAAGGATCACCACGCCCGCCGCCAGTGCGAATTGGATCGTTTTCTTTGCGCTCATTGCACCCCCAGTGGAACCGGTTGACGGCCGCCCCGTGCGGTCCGTAATCGGTCGACTCTCTTTGACGCGTAAGACCGTTGACAAGATGCATGGGTTCAATGCATCGAGTTACGTGCTTATCTCCAAAAACACCAACCACACAGCCGCCAAACGCGAAAATCGGCGTTTGCGCCGGCGAACTGTCTACCCAGATTATGTTTATTGATTGCGGCGATTTGTTATATCGGCGCACGCGCACCGCTATACCGCATCGGCTTTGAAGCCGTTGTCGGCGCCGATCATACCGCATTTCTCGCGGCGGCGTAACCGGCCCGTGTTGGTGTGTCGCATCGGGCGCCTGATTGCCTGGCCGAAAACGACGTGTGAAACTCGCCGCGACAACGTGGAGAGGGGCATGTCGGCGAGCGATTTGTTGTGGATCTTTTTTATCATCATCATGCTCCAGCCGCTGCTGCGCCAGCGGATGCTCGAGTGGGCGCGGGCACGCCAGCTGCGCCGCCTCGAGCTCAAGCGCGGCACGCGCGCTATTACGCTGATCCACCGCCAGGTATCGATGGCGTTTCTCGGTATTCCGGTGATGCGCTTTATCGACGTGAACGACTCCGAGGAAATCATTCGCGCTATTCGGCTTACGGACGATCGGACGCCGACCGATCTGATCGTGCACGCGCCGGCGGTGAAGATGCTCGGTTTGCCCGTCTCGCAGGAACTCGATCCGGTGATCTATGAGCTAATGCGGCTCTATCCGCAGCCCGTGCGCCAGAGCGCGGCGGTGAAATACATCCGACACGGCGCGAAACCGAAGGTCCGTCGGCCGTTCGCCCGAAAGGGTGAGCGTCTCGTGCCGCCGGTGGGTCGCGCGGCGCGGTTTGTCGGCGCGTCGCTGTCATGGCCGCGGCGAGTCGTGCCACAATAGCGACCCGTCTTCGCCGGAGCCTGCGTGACCGCCAAATCCGAAACTCAGAACATGGCGCTTTTCTGCGATTTCGAAAATGTCGCGCTCGGCGTTCGTGACGCCAAGTACGCCGATTTCGACGTCGACAAGGTGCTGGAGCGCTTGTTGCTGAAGGGCTCGATCGTCGTCAAGAAAGCCTATTGCGACTGGGAACGCTATAAGGAATTCAAGGCCCCGATGCACGAGGCCGCGTTCGAGTTGATCGAAATCCCGCACGTTCGCCAGTCCGGCAAGAACTCGGCCGATATTCGCATGGTCGTCGATGCGCTCGATCTTTGTTACACCAAGTCGCACGTCGACACCTTCGTCATCATCAGCGGCGATTCCGATTTTTCGCCGCTGGTCAGCAAACTGCGCGAGAACAACAAAGTCGTCATCGGCGTCGGCGTGAAAAACGCCACGTCGGATTTGCTGATTGCCAACTGCGACGAGTTTATTTTCTACGACGACTTAGTGCGCGAGGAAAAGAAGAGGCGCCGCGGGCGCCGCGGCGAAGCCCGCAAGGCGCCGGCCGCGACGACGGCGAAGAGCGAAGAAGATAAGCAGCAGGAAGCGATCGATCTGGTGATTGAAACCGTGGAAGCGCTGTTTAAGGAGCGCGGCGCCGAGGACAAGGTCTGGGGTTCGATGGTGAAGCAGGCGCTTAAGCGCCGCAAGCCGGGGTTCGACGAGACTTACCACGGGTTTCGCACGTTCGGCAAATTGCTGGAGGAAGCGCAAGCGCGCAAATTCCTCGAGCTCGAGCACGACGAGAAATCCGGCGGATACATCATCAAGCGCATCGGTCACGAGGAATGACGACGCCGACTCGCCGAACGCGATCCGCTTAACCGCATGACCGCTCTGACCTACGAAGCCCGCAAGCAGCGTTTAAGCGATTTCCTCAAGCGCGACGCCGTCGGCGGCCTGCGTCTGGCGAAGGATACGTCGAATCTGTTTCGCGATCGACGCGACGTGGCGGCGCGTCGCCTGGACGTGCGCGATTTCCGCAACGTGCTGCGCGTCGATTCCGCCGCCGGCGTGATCGAGGTCGAAGGCATGACGCCGTACGCGACGCTGGTCGAGGAGTCGTTGAAGCACGGCGTGCTGCCGACCGTGGTGCCGCAGCTCAAATCGATCACGATCGGCGGTGCGGCGACGGGCTGCGGTATCGAATCGTCTTCGTTTCGCTACGGGCTGGTGCACGAAACCGTGCGGGAGCTGGATATCCTCTTGCCGGACGGCCGCGTGGTGCTGTGTACGCCGGCCAACGAGCATCGCGATTTGTTCTTCGGTTTTCCGAATTCCTACGGTACGCTCGGCTACGCGCTGCGTCTGACGGTTAAGGCGATTCCGGCGAAGCGGTACGTGCAACTGACGCATGTCCGTCACACGGACGCAGCCGCATACTTCGATGATCTTAAGCGTTGGTGCGACAGCGACGTCGATTTCGTCGACGGCGTCGTCTTCGGTCGCGCGGAGATGTACATCACCCTCGGCCGGTTCGTGGACGACGCGCCGTATACGAGCGATTACACGTATCGGCGGATCTACTACCGTTCCATTCGCGAACGCGAAACGGACTACCTCACGACCGCCGACTACATCTGGCGCTGGGACACCGATTGGTTCTGGTGTTCCAAGAATCTCGGCGCGCAAAACCCGTTGATTCGCCGGCTCTACGGCCGCTCCCGGCTGAACTCGGTGACGTACACGAAAATCATGCGTTGGAACAGCCGCTGGAAAATGACGCATGCGCTGCAGCGCCTGACCGGCGTGCGCGGCGAATCCGTGATCCAGGACGTCGAGATCCCGGTCGAGCGTTGCGTCGAGTTTCTCGACTTTTACCACGACGCCATTCGCTTCACGCCGGTATGGATCTGTCCGACGCGCGCGTATTCGGCCGACGCCAAATTCGACCTGTACCCGCTGGCCGCGAATACGCTGTACGTGAATTTCGGGTTCTGGGACGTCATCCGCGGGCGCGAGCAACTGCCCGAGGGCTACTACAATCGCCAGGTCGAGCGCAAAGTCGCCGACCTGGGGGGCATGAAGTCGCTCTATTCGGATTCTTATTTCACCGAGGATGAATTCTGGCGCAATTACAACCGCCCGGCTTACGAGCGGCTGAAGCGGAAGTACGACCCGGACGGACGACTGAAGGATTTGTATGCAAAGTGCGTTCTCAGAGAGTAGAAGTTTCAGGAGATAGTTATGCCTAAGGTGAGAGGGTTGTTAGCGGTGTGGATGGTCGCGACGTTGACGAGCGGTTGTGTGTTCGTCCAACCGACGGAGGGAGGGAAGAAGGTGCGCGTGCTGACGGCGGGCGAGGTCGAACGGTGTCGTTCGCTCGGCACGCTGACGTCGCAAGTCGCCGACAGCGTCGCCGCGGTTCCGCGCTCGCGCGAAGCGGTGGCGGACGACGTCTTGCTGAATGCCAAGAACGCGGCGGCGGCTCAAGAGGCCGATACGATCGTCCCGGCCTCGGAAATGAAGAACGGCAGGCAGACGTTCAACATATACCGTTGTCTGCTGCCTTAGTCGTCCGAAGGCGGCTCGCCGCCCCCGCGCATATCGAGTATCCGCTACGGCTACGGCGCCGAAAACGGCGCCGCGTCTTGCGCGGGCGTGCCGAGGTCGCTCGCCGCCGTGTCCTCGATCGTGTATCCGCAGCCGCATTGCTGGCGGTTCGGCTCCAGCAACGCCTGGCACGAGGGGCAGGTTTTCGGTCGTGCGGTAATTGCCGCCATCACCTTGTCGGCCTGTTCGGCTTGGGCCGCACGAAACGCCTCGCCGGGCGTCGCCTGCACGACCGGATGCGGATTACCGGTCGCCGCGTCGAGCCCGGCGGCCGTACGCGCGGAGTTGACGCGGTCGCGTTGCGTTTCCAGCTGGGCTTGAAGATCACGGAGTTCGTGGACCCGCCGCATCACCACGAGCGCTCGATTGAAATCGTGCGGTTGGGCGGCTAGCTCATTGCGCGCGCGGTTCAGGGTATCGAGCGCTTGGCCCAGCCGTGCCGATAGATACGCTTCGAACAATTCCTCGTCGCTCACCGCCTGAGGAACGTCGTGCGCATCGCGGTCGTGTTCGGACGCTGCGGAGGAGTCGATGTCCATGGAGGTCGGTCCTTTACGCTATCGCGCGAAAAACGGCTACGGGCGCCTCAACGGCTTGCCGCGCAGCGCCGCGACTTCCTCAGCGGTCAAGAAAGGTTCGGCGATCAAGTTTTGATTCGGCGCCAGAAAGTTGTACCCGCAGACGCAGATCGACGTGTCGTTGCGATGTCGTTCGCCGCAGTTCGGGCACTCGCGATCGTCCGGACGCGACACGCGCTTGCGCTCGTCGCCGTCCCGCGGCTCAACCACGGTGTCTGCTTTTGCCGCCTGTTTCGTGCGAAAATCCTCGGTGGCTTCGTGCGACGCTTGTTGCTCTTGCCGTTCGCGCGCCGCGGCGACGCGACGGGACTGTTCGAGCAACTGCGCTTGCAACTTTTGGGTTTCGGTTTCCGCCGCCCGCAGCGCCTCGAGCTTTGAGCGATTTCGCGGATCGCGCAACATCGTCACCTTTGCAACGGTGAGCGCGCGTCGCGCTCGGACCAGACGCGCGGCGAGGTAGCTTTCGAACAACGATTCCGCCTGGGAGACCAGGGTCGACGAAAGGCGGGGTGTCGGTACCTGGTGGCCGGGAATGCGCGGACAACGACAGCGTCCGGATTCACGGTCGGGGATCGTTTTACAGATGGGGCAGGCAGTGGCTCCCGTTTCGATTTCGGTGGACGTGGTCATATGGTCCGCGGTCCGTCAAGAATGCCAGGTACCCCGAAAGTATAGGCGCCATACCGCGGGGCCGCGGGAAATGCGCAAAAGGGACGATGTTTGGAAGCGACCACCCGACAGGTGGGCCGGTGCTTGAATCGCGCGGTCATTGACCCCAAGTTAGCCGGGTTTTTGACGCGAGACTTGCAGGAGTTCATGAGATATGACGGTTGAAACGCACAAGGAAACGCTGGGTTTTCAGACTGAAGTCCGCCAGCTTCTGGACCTGATGATCCATGCGCTGTACAGCAACAAGGAAATTTTCCTGCGCGAGCTGATTTCAAACGCTTCCGACGCCGCCGACAGGCTGCGTTTCGAGGCGCTCACGGATGATGCGATATACGAAGGGGAGGGCGATCTCAAGATCCGGGTGCGCTACGACAAGAGCGCGCGCACGGTGACCGTCGCCGATAACGGTATCGGCATGAGCCGCGCCGAAATCATCGACAACATCGGCACCATCGCCAAGTCCGGGACCCGCGATTTTCTCACGGCGCTGTCGGGTGACCGCGCCAAGGACGCAAAACTGATCGGCCAGTTCGGGGTCGGTTTCTACTCGGCCTTTATCGTTGCCGATTGCGTCACCGTCACGAGCCGGCGCGCCGGACTCGGTCCCGAACTCGGCGTGCGCTGGGAATCCGACGGCAAGGGCGAGTATTCCGTGGAAACCATCGAGCGAGCGAAGCGCGGCACCGAGGTGGTGTTGCATCTGCGCGAAAGCCAAGACGATTTTCTCGACGCGCACCGCCTGCGCGCGATCATCCACAAGTATTCCGATCACATTTCGATTCCCATCCTTATGCCGGTCGAGGACGAAAAGGCCGAGGAGGAGGCGGTGAACCGGGCGTCGGCGCTGTGGGCGCGGCCGAAAAACGAGATCAAGCCAGAGGAATACGACGAGTTCTATAAGCACGTCGCGCACGACTTCGAACCGCCGCTTGCCCACGTGCACTCGCGCGTCGAGGGCCGGCAGGAGTACGTGTCGCTGCTGTACGTGCCGAAGCGCGCCCCGTTCAATCTGTGGGACCGCGATCGCAAGCACGGCGTGAAACTGTACGTGCGGCGGGTGTTCGTGATGGACGACGCCGAGCAATTGCTACCCGCGTACCTGCGGTTCGTGCGCGGCGTGATCGACTCGAACGACTTGCCGCTCAACATCTCGCGCGAAATCCTGCAACACAGCAAGGACATCGAGGCGATCCGGGCCGGATCGGTGAAAAAGGTGCTCGATCTGCTGTCCGACACGGCCGAAAAGGACAAGGAAAAATACGCGACGTTCTGGGGTGAGTTCGGGGCCGTGTTCAAGGAAGGCGTGGTCGAGGATTTCGGCAATCGCCAGAATATTGCGCGCCTAACCCGATTCGCCTCGACGTTGAAAGATACCGACGTTCAAGACGTCACGCTGGCTGACTACATCGCCCGCATGAAGCCGGGGCAGAGCAAGATCTACTACGTCACGGCGGAGACATTCAGCGCCGCGAAGAACAGCCCGCATCTCGAAGTGTTTCGAGACAAGGGCGTTGAAGTGCTGCTGTTGTCGGATCGGATCGACGAGTGGGTCATGTCGCACCTGACCGAGTTTGAAGGGAAACCGATCGCGTCGGTCGCGAAGGGCGGCCTCGATCTCGGCGGTTTGGAAGACAAGGAAGCGCAAAAGAAACAGGAAGAGATCGAAAGCGCCCACAAGGACTTGGTGGAGCGCGTGCAGCAAGCGCTCGGTGAGCGCGTCAAGGCCGTGCGAGTGACGCACCGGTTGACAACCTCGCCCGCGTGCTTGGTGGTGGACGAACACGACCTCAGCGTCAACATGAGCCGGCTGCTCAAGGCGGCGGGACAATCGCTGCCGCAGACACGACCGACGCTCGAGATCAATCCGGCGCATGCCATCGTCAAGCGGCTGAACGACGAGGCCGACGCCGCGCGTTTCGCGGATTGGAGCCAGCTGCTGTTCGATCAGGCCTTGCTCAGCGAGGGCGGCCAGTTGGAGGACCCGGCCGCGTTCGTGCGCCGTCTCAACGACCTGCTGATACCGGCCTAGCGTCGGGACATCGCCGCGTCGCTACCGGGCGGCCGGGTTCGATCGCGCGGCCGCACCGGCAAGCTTGGCGAACGGGGTTTCTTGCTGCTCGCCAAAATACAGCGTGCGATGGGGAAACGGAATTTCGACGCCTTCGCGGTCGAACGCTTGCTTGATCCGCCGGCGGTATTCGCGCCCCACTTCCCATTGCTTGATCGGCACGGTCTTGATGCGGCCCTTGATTACCACCGCCGAGTCGGCGAACTCGTCGACGCCGAAAATCTCGATCTTCTCAAGGATAGACGGACCGTACGTTCGGTCCGCGCGCATTTCCTCGCCGACGCGGCGCATGATCGGAATGACGCGATCGATATCTTCTTTATACGCGACGCCGATATCGAACACGAACGCCGACCAGGTTTGCGTCATGTTCGCGAGCGTGTCGATGCTGCCGTTAGGGAATACGTGTACCGTGCCCTGCAAGTCGCGCAATACGATGGTGCGGAAACTCAGGCTTTCAACCAGGCCGCCGGTGCCGTTCACGATCGCCACATCGCCGACGCGCACTTGATTTTCGAGAATCAGGAAAAACCCCGAAATAACGTCTTTAACCAAGTTTTGGGCGCCGAAGCCGATGGCTAGGCCGACGACACCGACGCTCGCCAGAATCGGCCCGATCTCAAGTCCGATTTCACGCAGCGCCACCAAACCGCCGATTACCCAGACCAGGATAAGAACAACCTGGCGCAACAGCCGCACTAAGGTTTCCGCTCGCTTTCTTGCCTCGGTTGGGACTTCGCCGCGCGTTTCGGCCAGAACAACGAGCCGCTGCTCCAGGCGCCACAACAGAACCTTCACCACTGATACGACAATCCACAACAGCACCAACGTGAGCAGCAACCGCAGTCCGGAAAACACGATTCTTTCCCAGTCGGTTTTTTCGATGAACTTGATTAATAGATCCATAACGCATCCTCGATAAGGTGACGTGCGCGCAGTGACGCGGTGGAGGGTATTGCAGCCGTGAGCGATGCATTATACCGAAGCCGATGCAAACGTCCGGCCGGATGCGCAAATGCAGTGGTTGTGCGGCGGCGTGCCGCGTCGCAGGTGGTTCGCTGTCGCAAACGCCGCCGCGGCGGCGCTCGGTGGTGGTACGTAGCGTCGCGAATGGACGCGACTAACGACGCCGGTTCGGGGAGAGAAACGAAATGCCTTCGGTGAGAATCGCGAGCGCCGTGGCGTCGAGCGAAACCGCCGGCACTTCTTCGCCGGGGCTGGAAAGAGCGTAGCCGCAGGTGCAGCGCGTCGATTCGGCGGCGACGGAGGCGGTGCAGTTGGGGCACTCGTGCGCGGTTGCTTGCTCCAACAAGCCGACCGGGGGAATGTCCGCGGGCGCGCGTTGCGGCGCCGGTCCGTTCGTCGACGGCTGGGGCGGCCGGTTGGTCGGCGCCGCTTTCGGGCGCGTAATGGCGTCTGCCTTTTGCGCCTGCATTCGCCGAAAACTTTCGTCCGGGCGGCTGGTGACGCTTGGCGTGACGGGACGGTGCTCACCGTTGATCGGCGGCCGCGCCGTCTCGATCGGCCTTGCGGGCGTATTCGACGGCGCTGGCGGCGCGGACAGCGGCGTCGGTTTACGCGCCGGGGTTGCCGCGATCTTCTTGCTCAGCATCATGGGACGCGCGGCGACCACCGCCTTTGCCTTGCGCACAATCGCCGCCAGCGGGTTCGATGTTTTTTGCCGTGACGCCGTCTTCAGGGCGTTACGCCACGCCGGCGACTTGGCGTGCGCTGCCGGTACGTGCGGCTTGGGGGCCGGTTTGGGCGCCACGACCGCCGGCGAAACTGCGATCGGTGCGGCCGACTTTGCCGCGATCGCGGGCGGCTTCGCCGCACGCGGGTTAAACGGTGCGTCCGGGCGCGCGACCGGCGTTATCGTGACCGATGATGCCCTAACCGTCGGTGCATTGGCGGCAGGTCTTGCAATGACCGATCGACGTCGAGCCGCAGGCGCCGCGGCGATCCGCGACGACAGCTGCTTCATCTCCGCCTGCAACGCGCTCAACGTTTGCGCGGCGAGCAGCGAACCGGATGCCTTGTACGTGTTCGCGGGATCGGCGTTTGCTTGTTCGCGCGCGACAATCAGTTCGGCCTCGGCCTGAGCGATGCGCGCTTCCAAGTAGTCGCGATAGAGGTGATCTTGCTGGTGGGCGTAGGCGGAAGGGTCGGTGCCAGCCAATGCTTCCGGATCGAAGCAGTAGCCGCAATTGCACGAGATAGCGTCGGGGGCGTTCGGTGCCGCGCATTCCGGACAATGTTTTTGAAAAATGCTCATGAAAGCGATGCGCCCGCCAGGTGTCGTTGCACGATAAAATATGGCACAGGCCTCACCTAAGTGGCGGCGCGCCCGGACGATCCGCTGGCGCGAACGGACAAGCGGTGTTGGTAGCGGCGCCGAACGCGGCTATGTGGGTTCGAACGCCGTCAAATTGTCGGCGCCGACTTTTCAAGTGCTTGGCGCGCAATGCTCGGCGCGAATGTCCGAGGCGAGGATAGCCGTATGTTATTACGGCAACTTGCTAAATCAGTTTTCCGTAATCTCGCAGGAGTTTTCGATAGCGTCGCTGTTCGGTTTCCCACGGCGCGTGCCACGGCAGGCGAGGTCGCAACAAGCCGCGACACAACTTGAGCAACCCGTCGACATCGTCGAGGTGTACGAATTCGGGCGCCGGTGCGTTAGGGGTTTGTTGAAGAACAAACCCCGTGCGCCACAAGGACGTGGCGCGCCGAAATTTCAAACACGCGAGTGGTTGAAATTTCGGGAGTGAGCGCGGACATGCGCCGCGCGAACGAGTTGCAAAAGTCCCTGGACGGGACTTTTGCAACAGACTCTTGGGGCCGCGGCAGTCGGGGCCGCCCTCGAAACCTTGATTGTGGTAGTTGCCGAGCGGTACCGAGATCCCGATGGCGGTGAGGCCGAACGCCGTTGCCGCGGTCGCTTCGCAGGCGCCGCCGTCCATGACGCGCCGTTGATGGCGCTGCGGAAGTTCGCGTTGCGCGACGTGCGTAAGCACGTTGAGTGCGTTTGGATCGAACACGGTGCGGCGATCGCCGAGACGCACCACCGGCCCCTTGCCGATGACCGCGTTCGCGAGCGTGCGGGAAGTTTCGAGACTTACGCAAACGATCGGGCGCGACGCGCGCGCGAGCCAGCCGAGCGCGAAGTGTCCGACGGCCCCGACAAAACCGACTTCTTCGGCGCGCGTCAGCAGTCCCGCAAATGAAGCGCGTGCCTTGCCGCGTGCGCGATGCGTGTGTATCGCCGTCCTGACGATCGCGAATACGCCAACCAGATCGTCCGCAACCTGTGCGTACAGACGTTTCCCCGATCGCCACACCGGCGCGCGACGGCCGCGGCTTGGCGATCGGCGATTTCACCCGCACCTCGGCCGTGTCGATCGTGCGACCGTCGCGCCGAAGGCGCGCGCCCACCAACCGGCCGTCGTAGCGCTCGCCGTTGGAGTCGGCGAGCCATACGCGGGCGCCGCGAAGCCCGCGGGTCGGGGCACCGCCGTGCCACCGTACGCGCAGCCGGTCGCGCGCCAGCCAGCGCGAACCGTGAAAGCCGGGGTGATCCATGTGCGCCATGAACAAACGCAACGGTTCGGATGTTGCGGCGCGCAGTTTGCGCCGGTACGCCCGCGCGGACGCGCACCCAACAACGACGTTGCCGATCGGGTCGAGAAAATAGGGTACACCGTGATCGCGCAAAAGTGCGCAGACAAAATCGACGACGCGCTGCTCGCGAAAGGGGGCGGTGGGTTGATGCAGCAGGTCGAGCAACAATGCGAGGTCGCGGTCACGCATGCGCCGGTATACGAGCGTGCGGCTATTCGACTTTTAGCACGACGGTCGCGCGCTCGTTAGCTTGCGACCGAGCGCTGTTCAAAATCGCGCGATTCACGTCCGAGGTTTCGCCGAGGAGCACTCCGAGATCGATCCACTCGCCGAGGCGGATGGTTACCGTGGTGCGCAGTTCTTGAAAGCGGAAGGTTCCATCGGCGCTGCGCGGGCTCGTCAGGCGCGGCGTGATTTCGAGTTCCACGGTGTCGCCGTGCACGCGCGGCAACACGTCGAATCCGGTGGTGAATTCCTCGAAGCGCACGCCTTGCGCCACGACGGCCGCGCGCCGGCCCGTGAGGATCAAGACGCGCTCCACGGCGGGTACCGACTGGCCGACGCGAATAAACGCGCGCTGCCCGTCTTGAACGCGCACGACCTGGCTGAACGCGGAGTTGCCGGTCGACGTGCTTCGTTCGCCGCGATAGCGCAGGCCGGGACCGGCGCCGTTGTCGCCGGGAATGATGACGCGCGCGCGACCGCCGACGTCGCCGCTGACGGCGTCGCGTGCCCGCCGTTCCTCGCGCACGACGCCGTGGCGCACGGTCACAGTGAGTTGGCGCGCGGCGACGTCGAGTTTGGCGATCAGTTGTTCTATTTCCCGCCGCCGAGTTTCGGTGGCGCGCAGGATCAGCTGGTAACCCGACCCACCGATGCCTTCATCCGCGTGCAACAACGGCTGGATCAGGGACTGAATTTCCGCGACCGGACGATGGCGCAGTGGGATTACGTGCAGGGTGTCGGCGACGGCCTGGCTCGCGATCAGACAGACGACGAGCGCCAACCTTCGTAGACCCGTTGGCATGAGGCTACTGAATGAACGGCCGGCGCACGCTCTCCAGGTGGCGACGCCAATATGCGCTATCTAGATTTCCGATCGACACGCGTTTGCCGGTGGAGGGCGCGTGCACGAAGCGTTCGCGCCCGACATAGATCGCCACGTGCGAGGAACGCTTGCCTTCTTGATTGAAAAACAACAAATCGCCCGGTTGGAGGTTGCGCGTCGCGATCGCGCTCGAATATTTCCACAATCCTTCGGTGCTGCGCGGCAAATCGATGCCGGCAAGCGAGTAGCTGTATTGAACCAGTCCGCTGCAGTCGAAGCCGCGCGGCGTGTTGCCGCCGTAGCGATAGGGCTTGCCCTGCATGTCGAGCGCGTGCTGCGCGGCGCGGCTGCCGATCGTGCCGGGGTCGGATTGCCGCGGCGCGGAGGAACACCCAATCAGCGTCGCGGCAAGGAGTCCAGCACCAACGATCGTTCGCAGATGCACGGCTACAGCCCGAGGGTGCGCAGCGCCACCGGTGTGGCGCGCTCCCAAATTTCGTCGAAGCGCGCGATCAACTGCGCCGCTTCCTGCGGTGCGCGCGCCGAGACGACGCCGTCGCTGCGGCCGACATCTTCCTGCATCAGGAACGTCGCTCGATCGGCCAACAGGAACAGGTCGCGCGCGCCGCGGTCGTTTTCTTCGACTTCGCGCAGCGCCACGGCGTCCGACACGCGGCGCGCCAGCTCGATCAGACGGCCGTTGTCGCGCCGCACCTGGGCGACGTCCTCGATCAATATGTGCGCGCGGTTGTGCGCGTGTTGCGCGGCGAAGCGCGCCATCGCGCCGGTCACCGACGCCGCTTGAAACACGGACGGTTCCAAGTGCGGCGCGAACAGGCGCACGTGGCGCCGCGCCGACAACAGCAATGCGGTGACGGCTTGCGCCAGGGCGTCCGCGCCATGCACCAGCCCCTCGGACAGCATCGGATCGTTTTGGTCGCTGGATGTCTCGGACTGTGTCATCGTGTGCGCCGGTATCTCGTTGATGAGCGTGCCGTTCGGTGTCGCGTTCGCCTTAGTCACAGTATAGAAACTGACCGGACCGCCGTCGCGCGAATGCCCGCGCGGCGTGTGTTGGGGATTGCGCGGGGGTGCGCGCGGCGATCAGCGGCGTTCGCGTGCGATCGCCGCGGCCTGGGCGGCCGCGTTGCCGGTATAGCTGGCGGGCGTGAGGGTGAGCAGACGCTGTTTGGCGTCGGCCGGAATATCGAGGCCGCGGATGAACGCATGCAGGCTTGCCCGATCGATGCCGTTCTTTCCGCGCGTCAATGCCTTGAGTTTCTCGTAAGGATCCGGGACGCCGTAGCGGCGCATGACCGTCTGTACCGCCTCGCTCAATATCTGCCAGTTGTCGTCGAGATCGCGCTGCATGCAGTCGGCATCGACCGCGAGACGTCCAATGCCGCGCAAGCAGGCATCGAGCGCGAGGACCGTGTGACCGAGCGCCACGCCGAGATTGCGCAGCACGGTCGAGTCCGTGAGATCGCGCTGCCAACGGCTGATCGGCAACTTGTCGGAAAGATGCCGCAGCAGCGCGTTCGCCAAGCCGAGGTTACCCTCCGAGTTCTCGAAGTCGATCGGATTTACTTTGTGCGGCATGGTCGACGAACCCACCTCGGCGCCCACCACTTTTTGCTGGAAGTACCCGAGCGCGATGTAGGCCCAGATGTCGCGGTCGAAGTCGATCACGATCGTGTTGAACCGCGCCAGCGCGTCGAGCAGCTCGGCCAGCGCGTCGTGCGGTTCGATTTGCGTCGTATACGGGTTCCACTGCAACCCCAAATTCTCGACGAACATCTTCGCGACCGCCGCCCAGTTCACCTCGGGATACGCAACGAGGTGCGCGTTATAGTTACCGACCGCGCCGTTGATCTTGCCGAGAATGGGAATCGTGGCGAAGCGCTCGCGCGCGCGCCGCATCCGATGGGCGAAGTTGGCGCACTCCTTGCCGAGCGTTGTCGGCGATGCCGGCTGACCGTGGGTGCGCGCCAGCATCGGTTGATCGGCGAAGCGCGTGGCCATCTCCTCGATCGCGCCGATCAGCCGGTCCATCGGCGGGAGGATCACGCTGACGCGGCCCTCGCGCAGCATCAGGCCGTAGGCCAGGTTATTGATGTCCTCCGAGGTGCATGCAAAATGAATCAGCTGCGCGCAGCGGGCGATCTCGCCGTTGTCGCGGGTGCGCTCGCGCAAGAAATATTCGATCGCTTTGACGTCGTGATTGATGGTGCTCTCGATTTCCTTTACGCGCATGGCGTCGGCGATGGAGAAGTCGATCGCGATCGATTGCAGCAGGCGCAGCGTGTCCGCGGAAAACGGCGGCACTTCGGGAATCGCAGGGTTGGCGCTGAGTGTCAGCAGCCAGTGAATCTCCACCTGCACCCGCATGTGAATCAGTCCGTACTCGCTGAAAAGCCGGCGCAGCGGCGCGACTTTTCCGCGATAGCGGCCGTCGAGCGGCGAAAGCGCGGTCAGCGCGGGATCGGCGGTTTCATCGAGAGTGCTCGTGGCGTCATTCATACCGAGTCGAAGACGAAGTCCGTTGTTTGCGCGCGCGGATTATCGCGCGCGGCGCGCCATTCTAACAGCTTGCCGCGGCGGGCGTCGTACATGCGTGGGCGGTCTCGACGGCGACGATACGCGCGCCGCCGAGACATTCATCAGCCTCGTAAAACACCACGGCCTGCCCCGGCGTCGGCGCGCGCTGCGGCCGCGCAAAGCGCACGCGCACGCGTCCCTGCGGCAAGCTGTCGATTTCGCACGCCTGTTCGGCTTGCCGATAGCGCGTCTTCGCGGCGAGCCTGTTGCCTACGCGCGGCGCGCGAATCCAGTGCACGTCGTCTGCGATCAGCCAATCGCGGTAAAGCGCGTCGTGATCCGATCCTTGGGCCACGACCAGCGTATTCGAGTGCGTGTCCTTGTCGACGACGTACCACGGCGCGCCCGGCCCGCCGAGGCCGATCCCATGACGCTGCCCGAGGGTGTAGTACATCAAGCCGTCGTGCCGGCCTTTGTGCCCGCCGTCGACCGAGCGTATGTCGCCCGGCTGGGGCGGCAAATAGCGCGCGACGAACTCCTTATAGTTGCGCTCGCCGATGAAGCAGATACCGGTGCTGTCGGAGCGGTCGTGGTTCGGCAAGCCCGCGGCGCGCGCAAGCGCGCGAACCTCCGGCTTAGTCAGGTGGCCGATCGGGAATAGCGTGCGGTTCAGCGCCCGCGGCGCGACCGCGTAAAGAAAGTACGTTTGATCCTTGTTGGCGTCGATTCCCTTCAGCAGGCGCGTCGCCCCGGCGGCGTGCTCGAGCCGCGCGTAGTGGCCCGTCGCGATGCGTTCCGCGCCGGTCGCCAGCGCGTGGTCGAGGAACGCCTTGAATTTGATTTCCTTGTTGCACAGCACGTCGGGGTTGGGTGTGCGCCCGGCGCGATGCTCGGCGAGAAATTCGTCGAATACACGTTCCCAGTAAGCGGCGGAGAAATTGACCGTGTCAAGCGGAATGCCCATGTGTTCGCATACGGCGATCGCCGACTTTGCATCCTGCAGCGACGTGCACACCGCATCCGGGTCGTCATCCTCCCAGTTGTGCATGTAAACGCCGCGCACGTCGTGACCCTGGCGCTTCAATAACAGCGCCGCCACGGCGGAATCGACGCCGCCCGAAATGCCGACCGCGATCTTCATGGACTATATGGTATCGAACATCAGGTCGCTCAGCAGATCCAACGGGAATCGCCGGCCGGCAAGATAATCGTCGACACAGCGCTGCACCTGGGGACTGCGATGGCGCGCCCGCTCACAGCGCGTCTCCTCGGCGGTGAGCCACAAGGCGCGCACGATCCCCTTGTCGAGCGCGTAATTCGGTTGTTCCCGCAGCGCGCGCGCGACAAAGGTGAACCGCAGATACGTAATGTCCTTCTTTGGATGACACCAGCGGTACACGCCGAGCACCGCTTCCGGCACGACGTGCCAACCGGTTTCCTCCAGCGTTTCGCGCACCATCGCCTGGGCGAGCGTCTCGCCTTTGTCCAAATGTCCGGCCGGTTGGTTCAGGACCAGCGCGCCCTCGGCGCGCTCCTCGACGAAAAGGAAGCGGCCGTCGCGCTCGACCACGGCCGCGACGGTAACGTTCGGTTTCCACACCATGTTTCAAAGTGTAACGCAGCGGGCGGGGGAGTGAAGCACGGCGGCCGCCCGGCCGAATCGCCCGCGCGCGGTGCCGGGTCGCGACGTCGCGACCGTCGATGATAACGGCGCACGGCCGCCAAGACCGTCGGCGACTGGCTGATCACGGTGACTTGGGTTTCGCAGGACGAAGATCATCGCCGACGTAAATCCGCGTGTTGAGCATCGGCGGCTGGGCCTAGCTGCGCAGTTCCGCGCGGTCGCGAAAGTGTTCCAGCGCTTCCGGATTGGCCAGCGCCTCGATATTCTTCACCGGTTCGTTGTGTACGACGTTGCGCACCGCGAGCTCGACGATCTTGCCGCTCTTGGTGCGCGGTATGTCGGCGACTTGGAGAATTTTCGCCGGCACGTGGCGCGGCGTCGCGTTGTCGCGGATCGTTCGTTTGATTTTCTCGATCAGCGCGTCAGCGAGCGCGCACTCGGGGCGCAGCCGAACGAACAAGACGATCCGAACATCGCCCGATTTGTCCGGCGGCCAGTTCTGGCCGATCACAAGCGCTTCGACCACCTCGGGCAATCTTTCCACCTGCCGATAGATTTCGGCGGTGCCGATGCGTACGCCGCCGGGGTTCAGCACCGCATCCGAGCGGCCGTAAATGATCATTCCGCCGTGATTCGTCAGCGCCACGTAATCGCCGTGACACCAGACGTTTGGAAATTTTTCGAAATACGCGCGGTGGTACATGCTTCCGTCCGGGTCGTTCCAAAATCCGATCGGCATCGTCGGGAACGGCTGGGTACAGACCAGCTCGCCTTTTTGCCCGACCACCGCGCGGCCGTTCTCATCGAATACCTGGACAGCCATGCCGAGGCCACGGCACTGAATTTCACCGCGCCGCACCGGTAACATCGGGTTGCCGAGCACGAAACAGGAAATGAGATCGGTGCCGCCGGAGATCGACGACAAACAGACGTCGGCTTTGACGTTGCGGTACACGTAATCGAAACCTTCCGGTGCGAGCGGGCTGCCGGTCGAGAAGATCGTACGCAGACGGCCGAGCGTGTGTGTTTCGATCGGCGCCAGGTCTTGCTTGGCGACGGCGTCGATGAATTTCGCCGAGGTGCCGAAATGGGTGACGCCTTCGGCATCGGCGTAGTCGAACAGGATGGTGCTGTTGTGGTCCAGAAACGGGGAGCCGTCATAGAGAATCAGGGTCGCATCCGACGCGAGGCCCGACGCCAGCCAGTTCCACATCATCCAGCCGCAGGTGGTGAAGTAGAAGAGGCGATCGCCCGGTTTGATATCGCCGTGCAACCGATGCTCCTTCACGTGCTGCAGCAACACGCCGCCGGCGCCGTGTACGATGCACTTCGGCACACCGGTCGTGCCGGAGGAATAGAGGATATATAGCGGGTGATCGAACGGTAGATGCGCGAACGTCAGGTCCGTCGCGTTTGCATGGGGTGCGACGAAATCGGCGTACGTTCGCGCGGCGCGAATGCCGCCGAGATCATGTTCTTCGTAGACGTAAGGAACGACGACCGCCCGTTCGACCGAAGGAAGCTTGTCGACGACTTCATGAAGTTTCCCCAGGCAGTCGACGGTCTTGCCGCGGTAATAGTAGCCGTCCACCGCAATCAGAATCTTCGGTGCGATTTGACCGAATCGATCGACGACTCCTTGAACGCCGAAATCAGGCGAGGCCGAGGAAAAAATCGCGCCGACGCTCGCCGTCGCGAGCATGCAGACGATCGTCTCCGGCATGTTCGGCAGGTAGGCGGCAACACGATCGCCGGGTTCGACACCTTGCGCGCGCAGCGCCGCCGCGAAACGGGCGACCGCAAGGTGCAGATCGGCGCGCGACCACCGTCGTTTCACTTTGTCTTCGCCCCAGAACACCAGCGCGTCGGTGGCGTCGCGTCGCTTAAGAAGATTCTCGGCGAAATTGAGTCGAGCATCCGGGAACCATTTCGCCCCGGGCATGCGATGACCGTCGATCAGAACCCGATTGCCGCGATGCGGCGCGACAATGCCGAACCAATCCCAGAGCAGGCTCCAGAATTCGGCGGGTGTTTCGATCGACCAGCGGTACAAAGCCTCGTAGTCGGCGACGTTCTCGCCACGGCGTTCGCCGGCCGCGCGCAGGAAGGCGGCCATGTTCGTGCGCTCGGCGCGCTCGGGGGTGGGACGCCACAGCGGTCCTGTGTTCATGCGCCCGGGCCCGTGCGTCCCGCTGCTCCGTAAACCATCGTCTCGCCTCGCACTATTGGCACAGCCTATTTAATAGACTGTATTGATATATTTTCTTTGGTTTCGCACGAAATCATCTCTAAACTTTGCGGTAATCGTAAAGGCTATCGCCCCGATTCAGCCATGTGGGCCCCAGGGGTCCGAGAGGGGTGTGGTAACCACATCCTACATTGACTGAGCGAGCGGGGCAGCGAGCGCGGCGTTTTCAACCGATGGTGCGACTGAGGGGTGAACGGTAATGGGAGATCAAGCGGAAATTTCCAACGTAAAGAAAGACTGGGCCGAAAACCCGCGCTGGAAAGGTGTGGAGCGGGGCTACGGTCCGGAAGAAGTCGTGCGGCTGCGAGGCTCGGTGCAAATCGAACACAGCCTGGCCCGACGGGGGGCCGAACGGCTCTGGAAGGATCTTCACAGCACGCCGCTCGTAAACGCCCTTGGCGCGCTGACCGGCAACCAGGCGATGCAGCAGGTAAAAGCCGGCTTGCGGGCGATTTATCTGTCCGGCTGGCAAGTGGCCGGCGACGCCAACGTTGCCGGTGAGATGTACCCCGACCAATCCCTATACCCCGCCAACTCGGTTCCGAGCGTCGTACGCAGCATCAACAACGCCCTGCAGCGCTGCGACCAGATTCAATGGATGGAGGGCAAGCGCCCGGGCGACGCCGACTACATCGATTATTTCGCCCCCATCGTCGCCGACGCCGAAGCCGGTTTCGGCGGCGTGCTGAACGCGTTCGAATTGATGAAGAACATGATCGCGGCGGGCGCCGCCGGCGTGCACTTCGAAGATCAGCTCGCGTCGGCGAAGAAGTGCGGTCACATGGGCGGTAAGGTGCTCGTGCCGACCCGCGAAGCGGTGGCGAAGCTGGTCGCGGCCCGCTTGGCGGCGGACGTGCTCGGCGTGCCGACGGTTCTCATCGCGCGCACCGACGCCGAAGCCGCGGACCTGCTGACCTCGGATGTCGATGAAAGCGACAAACGCTTCTGCACCGGCGAGCGCACCGTCGAAGGCTTCTATCGAACCACGCCCGGCTTCGATCAAGCCGTCGCGCGCGGCCTCTCCTACGCGCCGTACGTCGATCTCGTGTGGTGTGAAACCGGCAAGCCGGATCTGGCGTTTGCGAAGAAATTCGCCGAGGCGATCCGCAAGCAGTATCCGGAAAAGATGCTGTCGTACAACTGCTCGCCGTCGTTCAATTGGAAGAAGAATCTCGACGACGCGACGATCGCGAAGTTCCAAAAGGAACTGGCGGCGATGGGTTACAAGTTCCAGTTCATCACGCTCGCCGGTTTCCACAGCTTGAACTACTCGATGTTCCATCTGGCGCATGGTTACGCGCGCGAGCAAATGAAGGCGTTCGTCGAACTGCAACAGGCGGAATTCGCGGCGGCCGACCAGGGCTTCACGGCGGTCAAGCATCAACGCGAGGTCGGAACGAACTACTTCGATGCCGTCACCCAGGCGATCGAAGGCGGCCAATCGTCGACCACGGCGCTCAAGGGATCGACCGAAGACGAACAGTTCTTCGAACCCAAGGAAACCAAGAAATTCGCGGCGGTTAAATAAGTTTCGGTGTAGTACCTAAGGCCGCATCCGGAAATCCCGGGTGCGGCCTTGTTCTTTTCGGCCCTTTGCCCGGCTGAACCCACGCCGGTTTTGGGATACCCTACCGGCTTCAAAAAAATACGACCCTTGTCAGAGGACATCATGAGTACCGCTGCCACAAGCCCGACCACGTTGCCCCCCGGCGTCGAAATCAAAGCGACGGTCACGCCCGATTTCGCGCAAATTCTGACCCCCGAGGCGCTCGCGCTGGTCGCCAAGCTACACCGCGCCTTCGAACCTCGTCGACAGGAATTGTTGGCGCGGCGCGTGGAGCGGCAACAGGCGCTCGACGCCGGAGCGCGCCCGGATTTTCCTCCCGAGACCAGAGCGATTCGCGAGGGCCAGTGGACCATCGCGCCGATCCCGAAGGATTTGGAATGCCGCCGGGTGGAAATCACGGGACCGGTCGAGCGCAAGATGATCATCAACGCGCTCAACTGCGGCGCCGACGCGTACATGACCGACTTCGAGGATTCGAACACGCCGAATTGGGACAACCAAGTTCGCGGCCAGATCAACGTGCGCGATGCCGCGCGCCGCGCCATCAGCCTGGAGCAGGGCGGAAAGCGGTATCGGTTGAACGACAAAATCGCGACACTATTGGTTCGCCCGCGGGGTTGGCACTTGGACGAGAAACACGTGCGGGTGGACGGCAAGCGCGTGTCCGGCGGTATCTTCGATTTCGCGCTGTTCATGTTTCATAGCGCCAAGGAGCTGATGGCGCGCGGATCGGGCCCGTATTTCTACCTTCCGAAGTTGGAAAGTTATCTCGAGGCACGCCTATGGAACGACATTTTCTGCATGACGCAGGACGAACTCGGCATCCCGCGCGGAACGATCAAGGCCACGGTATTGATCGAAACCATCCTGGCCGCGTTCGAGATGGATGAAATTCTGTACGAGTTGCGCGACCACAGCGCCGGGCTCAATGCGGGTCGCTGGGACTACATCTTCTCGTGCATCAAGAAATTCAAGACCGACAAGAATTTTTGTCTCGCCAATCGCGGCCTGATTACCATGACCGTGCCGTTCATGCGGGCGTACGCGCTGTTGCTGCTGAAGATCTGTCACCGGCGCAACGCCCCCGCCATTGGCGGCATGAGCGCGTTGATCCCGATCAAGAACGACCCGGCCGCGAACGAAAAGGCGCTGGCCGGCGTACGCGCCGACAAGGCCCGCGAAGCCGGCGCCGGCTACGACGGGAGCTGGATCGCGCATCCGGGCTTGGTGGACATCGCGATGGAGGAGTTTACGAAAGTGCTCGGCGACAAGCCGAACCAGTTCGGCAAGCAGCGCGACGACGTGACATCGAGCGCGGCCGACCTGTTGAACTTCCAGCCGGAACAGCCGATCACCGAGACCGGCTTACGCATGAATATCGACGTCGGGATCCAGTATCTCGGGTCATGGTTATCGGGCAACGGCTGCGTGCCGATTCACAACCTGATGGAAGACGCGGCCACGGCCGAAATCTCGCGCTCGCAAGTGTGGCAGTGGATTCGTTCGGCCAAGGGCAAACTCGACGACGGTCGCAAGGTGACCGCCGACATGGTGCGAAAAATGATTCCGGAAGTGTTGGAGGGCATACGCAAGGAACACGGCGACGCCGCGTTCAAGCAGATTCCCTACACCCAAGCGGCGGAAATCTTCGAGCAGATGTCGACGTCGGAGAATTTTACCGAGTTCTTGACGCTGCCGCTGTACGAGAAGCTGGATTAGAAATATCTGAAACCGCGGATGAACGCAGACGTCGTTCCGGCCAGGGATTGGCCGGAATCCAGTTGCAGGGAAGCCGTCCGTGGCCACTGGATCCCGTACATTCCATGTACGGGACCGTGTCTGCGGTTTCAAGAATCGCAGGGCCTCACCCGCTCGACTGTTTCCGCTTTGCCGGTGCCGGGGCCTGCGCTTCGGCGCCGCGGCTGAAAAACTCCGGGTCCATCATTTCGATGAAGAGGCGCGCCTGCGGCGTGAGGAATTTGCCGCGGCGCAGCACGACGCCGTAGGAACGTTTCGGAAAATAGCGATCGAGCGGGATCACCGCCAGTCGCTCCGCGCCGGTGAGGCAAATGTTGGTGACGATCGAAATTCCCAACCCAAGTTCGACGTACTTCTTGACCACCTCCCACCCGCCCGCCTCGAGCGTCACGCGGTAGTCGAGGTTGTGTTGGTGGAATACGGTGTCAACAACGCGCCACGTGGACAGATGCCGCGGCGGCAGGATCAGGCCGTGGGGGCTTACGTCTTCCAGTTTGACCGCTTTCTTGCGCGCCAGCGGATGATCGAGCGACGTGATCAGCACCGGGTCATACGTGAATATCGCCCGATAGGTGATGTCGTCGGGGGTGTCGATCATCGATCCGACCGCGAGATCGACTTCGTCCGCGCGCAACATGGCGAGGCCGTCGCGACCGGTGACGTTTTGGAGCTTGATCCGAATGCCGGGATGTTCGGTGGCGAATCGCTTGACCAAACGCGGAACTAAGTAAAGCAGGGTCGACTCGCCGGCGGCGATCGCGAGTTGGCCGGACGTCACCCGGCCGCTTTCCGCCTCGAAGGTTTCGGCCAGCACGTCGATCCCGTGCACCAACGGCTGCGCGAGTTCGTACAAATTCCGACCATTCGGCGTCAGGTGAATTTTCGGACCGCGGCGCTCAAACAGCGTGACGTTGAGTTCTCGCTCGAGCGCCTGAATTTGCAGGGATACCGACGGTTGGCTGAGGTACAGGCGTTCGGCCGCCTTCGATACGCTGCCGGTTTGCGCCGCGCAACAGAAAGCCCGAAGCTGCTTGAGCCGATTCTGCTTGTAGTAAAGCCGACTGCTGGAACGTCCCACGCAAGCGCCCGGAGTGTATTGGAGAATCGACCATATTCAATACCCGAGCATTCGGTATGTCAATTGACATTGCTTCGAGGGCCCGTGGATTTTTTTGATTCGCGGTTGGCCGAAGTCGCCGTGGTCGAGCATCGCCTTTACGCAGATTGGTTTCGAATCAACCTGCCTCTCGCTTCTCGCGCCTCGGGGAATTCCGGCGCGCGGCATGTATCGATTGTCGTTATACTACGCGCCGGCCCAGCGCCCCGGAACGCAGGAGAGCGATTACCCATGAGGTATCAGAAGATTCAGGTCCCAACCGAGGGCCAACCGATCACCGTTAACCGCGACAACACCCTTAATGTACCCGATCGACCGATCATTCCCTTCATCGAAGGCGACGGCATCGGCGTCGATATCACGCCGGCGATGCGGCGTGTGGTCGCAATGGCGGTGGAAAAAGCCTACGGCGGAAAACGCGCCGTCGTTTGGATGGAAGTGTACGCCGGCGAAAAGGCGGCGAAGGTGTACGGCCAGAACCAATGGCTGCCGGCCGAGACGCTCGAAGCGCTGAAAGATTTCGTGGTTTCGATCAAGGGGCCGCTGACCACGCCGGTCGGCGGCGGCATTCGCTCGCTCAACGTCGCCATACGCCAAGAGCTCGATCTGTACGCCTGCGTTCGTCCGATTCGGCATTTCCCGGGCGTGCGCACGCCGATGAAGGATTCCGACCAAACCAACATGATGATCTTCCGGGAAAACACCGAGGACATCTATGCCGGTATCGAGTGGGAGGCGGGAACTCCCGAGGTCAAGAAAGTCATCGAGTTTCTCCAAAAACAGATGGGTGTGAAGGAAATCCGGTTCCCGGCCACCTCCGCGATCGGCATCAAGCCGGTTTCACGGGAAGGGTCCGAGCGCTTGATCCGCAAGGCCTTTAAGCACGCCATCGACAACGACCGCACGTCGGTGTCGCTGGTTCATAAAGGCAACATCATGAAGTTCACCGAGGGCGCGTTCCGCACCTGGGGTTATGAGCTGGCCAAGCGCGAGTTCGGCGCGCAGCTCATCGACAAGGGACCGTGGTGTCGGATCACGAACCCCAAGACCGGTAACGAAATCGTCGTCAAGGACGTCATCGCGGACAACTTCCTTCAGCAGATCTTGCTCAAGCCGGAAGACTACGACGTTATCGCGACGTTGAATTTAAACGGCGATTACATCTCCGATGCGCTCGCGGCGCAGGTCGGCGGAATCGGAATCGCGCCCGGCGCCAACATCGCGGATTCGGTCGGGGTGTTCGAGGCCACGCACGGCAGCGCGCCGAAGCACGCGGGAAAGAACCGCGTGAATCCGGGTTCGATCATCCTGTCCGCCGAGATGATGCTGCGCTATATGGGCTGGACCGAGGCCGCCGATCTGATTATCCGCGGCATGGCGGGTGCGATCGCGGCGAAGGAAGTGACCTACGATCTGGCGCGGGTGCGCACCGCGATTACCGCGCCGCAGCGCAAGGCCAGCGAGCGCGTGCAGCCGGAGCAGGAGTTGGAGCGCCTGATGCCGGGCGCGACGCTCGTGACGACCTCCGGCTTCGGGGACGCGATAATCCGTCACATGTCATGAAGCGCCGACGCGCAAACCGCGCGCGGGTTGGACCGAATATTTTGAGTGCGTCAAGAAAAAACCCGACCGTGGTCGGGTTTGAGGATAGTCGGTTCGAAACGAAAAACGCGAGAGACTATTTGGAAAGCGCGCGGATGCGGGAGGCCTGTGGGCCCTTGGGACCTTCTTGCACTTCGTACTCGACTTGTTGGCCTTCTTTCAGCGTCTTGTAACCGTCCATTTCGATCGCGGAGAAGTGGGCAAACACGTCGTCCCCACCGTCCGTCGGGGTTATAAATCCATACCCCTTGCCCGCGTTGAACCACTTCACGGTTCCTGTTGCCATAAACATCCCCCTAGCTTCGGCGGCAACGAACGCCGCCGTCGAACGTCGAAAAACGGCGCCCACCCAACGACTTTTCGCCGCAAAGCGAACGCCAGGCCATCATCGCTCTTTTTGACCGCTAGTCAAGCAGGCTCATTCGGGGGCGCCCGCATTGCAGGCGCCA
Source organism: Burkholderiales bacterium (assembly GCA_036396275.1). Lineage (GTDB taxonomy): Bacteria > Pseudomonadota > Gammaproteobacteria > Acidiferrobacterales > Sulfurifustaceae > JACQFZ01. Next base: position 4,649 of record DASWLD010000040.1, on the reverse strand, counting down.
ACAGCACAAAATTCATGCCACGAAGTGAAGGGTTGAAATTTTGGCCCGGGGTCGCACAATGGAGCGAATCGCCAGGTTTTCCGCGGGCGACGCCCTTTAAGTCTCTGGTCTAAGCTTGCAAATATGAACGAGAAATACCCGCAGACTCCCGAAGGCCCCATCGTTCAAGAGGCCCGACCGAAGCTCCAGCGGCCGATTCTTTATAAGGTGATTTTGCTTAACGACGATTACACCCCCATGGAGTTTGTCGTGATCGTGCTCGAGCAGTTTTTCCACAAGAATCGCGAGGAGGCGACGCAAATCATGCTGCATGTACATCAGAAGGGAATCGGCGTGTGCGGAATCTACACTCGGGAGATCGCGGAAACGAAGGTGCAGCAGGTGCTCGGTTTCGCGCAAGAAAACTCGCACCCGCTGCAGTGTACCTTGGAACCGGAGTAGTGAAGGTATGAAGTTTGCAAGCTTTTGGCGTGGAGGTTGAGCAATGCTTTCGCAGGAACTTGAATTTTCTTTGAACGCGGCCTTCCAGAGTGCGCGGGAGCGGCGCCATGAGTTCATCACGGTCGAGCATCTGATGCTGGCGCTGCTCGACAACCCGAGCGCCTCGCGCGTCATTCGCGCCTGCGGCGGCAACATCGAGGATCTGCGGCGCAATCTGCTCGCGTTCCTGAACGAGAACGTTCCGCTCCTACCCGCCAACAGCAAGACCGACACACAGCCGACCATCGGTTTTCAACGCGTCATTCAGCGCGCGGTACTGCACGTCCAGGGCGTGGGCAAGAAAGAAGTCACCGGTGCCAACGTGCTGGTGGCGATCTTTGGCGAAAAGGAATCGCACGCGATTTACTTTTTGCACAAGCAAAATATCAGCCGCTTCGACGTGGTGAATTTTATTTCGCACGGTATCTCGAAAGTGCCGGGCGAGGGAAACAACGAGTTGCCGGCGCCGGAAGAAGCCGATGACGGCGCGCCGCAAGGCGAGCGCAGCCCGCTCGATTCGTTTTGTGTGAATTTGAACGAGCAGGCGCGCCAAGGAAAAATCGACCCGCTCATCGGCCGCGACCGCGAAGTCGAGCGCACGATTCAGGTACTGTGCCGGCGCCGCAAGAACAACCCGCTGTTCGTCGGCGAGGCCGGCGTCGGCAAGACCGCGATCGCCGAAGGACTCGCGAAGAAAATTGTCGATGGCGAGGTGCCGGAAATTCTGGCGAGCAGTACCATCTACGCGCTCGACATGGGCGCCGTGCTCGCGGGCACGAAGTATCGCGGCGATTTCGAGAAGCGTTTGAAGTCGGTGCTGCATCACCTGCGCCGGCAGGAGCGTTCGGTGCTTTTTATCGACGAGATTCACACGATCATCGGCGCCGGTGCCGCATCCGGCGGCGCGATGGACGCCTCGAATCTGCTGAAGCCGGCGTTGTCGACCGGCGAGCTGCGCTGCATCGGCTCAACGACGTACCAGGAATATCGCAACATCTTCGAGAAGGATCGCGCGCTGTCGCGTCGATTTCAGAAGATCGATGTCACCGAGCCGACTCCGGAAGAGACCGTCGAAATCCTCCGCGGTTTGAAAGCGCGCTTCGAGAAACATCACAGCGTGCGCTACACAAACCAGGCCTTGCGCAGCGCGGTCGAATTGTCGCATCGCTACATCAACGACCGACACCTGCCGGACAAGGCGATCGACGTCATCGACGAGGCCGGTGCCGGTCAGCAACTGCTGGCGCCGAGCAAGCGCAAGAAGACGATCGGGGTGCACGACATCGAAACCATCGTCGCGAAAATGGCGCGCATTCCTCCCAAGACCGTCTCCACCTCCGATCGCGAGGCGCTGCGCACGTTGGAGCGCGATCTGAAGATGGTCGTGTTCGGTCAGGACGACGCGATCGCGGCGTTGTCGACGTCCATCAAGCTCGCGCGCTCCGGTCTCGGACACGCGGAGAAGCCGGTGGGTTCGTACCTATTCTCGGGGCCGACCGGCGTCGGTAAGACGGAGGTCACGCGCCAGTTGGCGCGCGTGCTCGGCGTCGAATTGATCCGCTTCGATATGTCCGAATACATGGAGCGCCATACGGTGTCGCGGTTGATCGGCGCGCCGCCCGGCTACGTCGGCTTCGATCAAGGCGGGCTTCTCACCGAGGCGGTTACCAAACATCCGCATTCGGTGCTGTTGCTCGATGAAATCGAGAAAGCCCATCCCGACGTGTTCAATTTGCTGCTGCAAGTGATGGACCACGGCACGCTGACGGACAACAACGGGCGTAAGGCCGACTTCCGCAACATCATATTGATCATGACCACGAACGCGGGGGCCGAGCGCATGAACCGATCCTCCATGGGTTTCACGCGGCAAGATCACAGCGGCGAGGATTTCCAGGAGATCAAGCGCATGTTCAGCCCGGAATTCCGCAATCGCCTCGATGCGACGATTCATTTTCGGCCGCTCGATGCGGAAACGATCATGCACGTGGTCAACAAGTTTATCTTGGAACTGGAGGCCCAGTTGGCGGACAAGCACGTCACGATCGAGCTCGACGACAAGGCGCGGGAGTGGCTTGCCCAGAACGGACACGACCCGGCGATGGGCGCGCGGCCGATGGCGCGGTTGATTCAAGACTGCGTTAAGAAGCCGCTCGCGAATGAACTGCTCTTCGGCCGGCTGGCCGACGGCGGGCACGTCAAGGTTTCGGTCGATGATGCGGGCCCAACGTTCGACATCCAGGCGCGAACCGAGAACCTGCCGCGGGCAACGTCGGTTGAAGAGTAGGCGCGCGCCGCATGCGCAGGACGCAAAAGCCCCGATCTGGGGCTTTTGTTTTTGTCGGATCGCTGATGTGATCTTCCCTCACCCCATCCCTCTGATCGCTCTCGACTTTCATCGCTGCGCAATCCTGCTTCGCTCGAAAGCCAGGGCTCGGCTCCAGCCTCGCCCGCTCGCCGGGACAAAGGTCCACCGGACCTTTGTCTGCTTCCGGCTCACCCTGTCTCTCGCGAATCTTAGTGCATCCCTGCACGTCACCGGAGGGAAAGGGGGGAGTCGGATCGCTGATGCGATTTATTTTTATCGGGCGCGGAAGGTGATTCGGCCCTTCGATAAGTCGTAGGGGGTCAGCTGAACCGTCACGCGGTCGCCGGTCAGAATGCGGATGTAGTGCTTGCGCATCTTGCCGGAAATATGGGCGGTCACGACGTGACCGTTATCCAGCTTGACGCGAAACAGCGTATTGGGGAGGGTTTCGGCGATCGTTCCCTCCATTTCAATGTGCTCTTCTTTGGCCACGAGGCGATAGGCAATCCTGGGTCTGTTGGGCGGCGTATGATGCCGTACTCGCCTTCGATGGTAAAGTTTTTGGCGGGCGCTTGCCGCCGCGACCTCGGGGGAGTGGCGAATCTCGCCGACTAGAGAGATGGTTCCGGCGCCGTGGCTTGCGCCGGCAGCGCGAGTTCGGCCCACTGGCTGTTGCGAAAAATCTCGATCGGGCGGAAGTTGGTCTTGTACGCCATCTTGCGGCTTTCCGCGATCCAGTAGCCGAGATACACCCACGGCAAGCGCAACGCTCGGGCGTGTTCGATCTGCCACAGGACAGCGAACGTGCCGAGGCCGCGCCCGGTCTCGGCTGGATCGTAAAAGGTATACACCGCCGATAGCCCGTCGTTGAGCCGATCGACCACGGCAACGCCGAGCAGCCGATTGGCCTCGCGCATTTCGAAGAATGTCGTTTCCACCCGCCGGCCGGTTAGAAAATTAATGTACTTCTGCGAATCCGGATCGTCCATGCCGCCGCCGGGGTGACGCACCGCTTGATAGCGCAAGTACAAGTCGAAATGCTCGCGCACGAAGATGCTTGGACGCGCGACCATGTGGATGTTCTGGTTCTTCGCCAAGACGCGACGCTGGCCGCGATTGGGTTCGAAGCGCCCGACCGGAATGCGCACCGGGACGCAGGCGACGCAGTTCGGGCAGTGCGGCCGGTAGATCAAATCGCCGCTGCGACGAAACCCGAGTCGGGTGAAGGCGCCGTAGCGATCGCGGTCGAGCGGAAAGCGCGGGTCGATGAAGAGCGTGGCCGCGGTTCTGCCGGGCAGGTAGCTGCAGGGATGCGGCATGGACAGAAAAATGTCAGGGCTGCGCTGATGCCCGCTCATGTCGCAACGCTAACCGATGCGATCATCGCTGTCAAAATGCCACGGATTGTCTTTTCCGGGCGCGGCGAGCGCTTGGTCCAACAATGTCAAAAAATCCGCGCGCGCGATGGCATGCGCACCCATGCGTTCCAGATGCGCCGACGGCAGTTGGCAATCGATCAACGTGTAGCCCCAGCGCTGCAACTGGCGCACGCCCAGTACCAGCGCAACCTTGGACGCATCGGTCACGTGGCTGAACATCGACTCGCCGAAGAAAACGGCGCCCAGGGCAACGCCGTACAACCCGCCGACGAGTTTCCCGTCGTGCCAGGTTTCCACCGAATGCGCAAACCCAAGTCGATGCAACTCGCAATACGCATCGTGCATGGCGCGGGTAATCCAGGTACCGGGGTCGGCATGCTGGCGGCGCGGTCCGGCACACGCGCCGATCACGTCGTCGAATCGCCGATCGAACGTCACCTGAAACTTTCCCGAGCGCAGCGTCTTGCGCAGGCTGCGCGAAA
>DASWLD010000039.1:0-12922 GCA_036396275.1 Burkholderiales bacterium | reverse complement strand
GCGTACGCATACGGCAGGCCGAAGTAGGCGGCGACGCGCGCGCCGTAGTCGGAGCTGCCAAGGATCCAAATGTCCGGGCTCGTCGGGCCGGTCGGATGGGCGTGAATTTTTTCGAACGGATGGCCTTCGGGCAACGGCGCGCCGGTGACCCAGGCCTGAAGGTCGCGCACCTGTTCCGGAAACGCGTCGACCGCGTTCCCGGCGTTCTGATTCAGGGCGAACGCGGTCAGCGGATCGGATCCGGGCGCGCGGCCGAGACCGAGGTCGATGCGCCCCGGCGCGATCGCTTCCAGGACGCGGAACTGCTCGGCCACCTTGAGCGATGAATAATGCGGCAGCATCACGCCGGCGGCTCCGATGCGAATGCGCTGGGTGGTCGCCGCTATCGCGGCCATCAGCACTTCCGGTGCCGTGCCGACGATGCTGGCGCTGTTGTGATGTTCGGAGAGCCAGAAGCGGTGATAGCCGAGTTCGTCGCACAGCCGCGCGAGCGCCAGCGTTTCGCGGATCGCTTCGTCCTGGTCGCGGCCTTTGGCGGCGGTGGATTGATCGAGGACCGAAAGTTTCACATCCGTTCCCGGGTATCGGAAAAGCAAGAACGGCTCAGATTACCACTAAGACGCGAGAAAACGTGCCCGCGGTTAGGGTGCTACGGCATTGAATAGAACCCATCTCAGAATCGCTTTCAATGTAGGATGGGTGGAGCGCAGCGTAACCCATCAGGTTAGTTCATCGGAAGCCACCGTCAGGAAGGTCCACCGAGTATTCGCTTGCGGCGGCAATCGGTCATGCTCGCCGGTTCCGTTTATTGCGATGGGTTACGCTGCGCTCCACCCATCCTACGCGGGCTTTTCACCAACCAATTGGACATCCGGTTTTGCCGGTGTGCCAACAACCGCAAGAGCGGATGGAGGAGACAAACTAATCGTGCGCACGGCGCTCGCTATGCGGCATAAGCACCCACAACGTAGGCAAGAAAAAGACAGATAAGCCCACCGTAGAACATGCACTGATCAAAGCGCACAGTTATGCCTTTCTGTGTTTCGAAAAACCACTTGAGCCATGACCACAGACCTTCTTGCGGTGGCACTAACCCCACTGGGGTATAGGCGGATGCCAACAACGACGTACCTTCGAGCCCCAAAAGAAGTCCAGCACCTTGAAGTAGAGACAAACACTTTAGGTACCCAACCACAGCAGTTACCGCCAAAGAAATCAGACTCAGGAAAAACAGTATCCGATTGCTCGGATACCGATAACCGCCATCAGTCTGCATCAGTTCGTCCTTGCCACATAACGGATTGAACTCACGCGCGTAACCCACGCAGCGGGGTACGTCGCGTGCAGTGATTCGTTGGGTGCCACATGTTTATTGACAAGAAGTGCTTCCCATATGTGTTTTCTCAGTCAAGGCAGAATCCATTCTCCAATGGAATGATTTGCCGCTATGCGTGGTAAAGATTGAGCGGTCTTCCCACTTCACAATCACCGGTTGCTCACCTGGTTTTGAAAGAACCTTTACGTCGTTCGGATAAATAGGAAATATCCAGGATGAACTCAGCGATGATCTGTCCAAACCGTTCATTCTGACTCCCACACATGTCGTGCCCACGACCTGCGGTACTGTTCCTTTCGTGTACTCATCAATTTTCCCCTTGCAATCGAGAAAAATATAGGCTTTTTCCTCAACCTCATTTTTTGAGTTTTTCAGTGCGACGACGACATTAATTGTTGCCACGAGATAATTTTTCTTAGTTGACTCATGCACCGTCGCTGAGCATTCATTTTTTACTTCGGAAGGAAAGACGCCACTTGTTCCAAAAGAGTGTGCTTTACCGATAAACGCGGACCAGAAAACCATGTTCAACACTGTTATTTTTAGCATTACACGCTTCATTCTCTACCTCCTGTGGCACTCAACGAGACTGTAGCGAGCGTAGGATGGGTGAAGCGCAGCGTAACCCATCAGTCCCGCTCCCCATATACCTCGCAGTCATCAGCTCCACCACCTGCCCAATCTACCGAATAAACGCCGCGCGCCACATAGGCGTGAAACGTGGAATGAGGCCATTCGGCGACGCGGCTGACGTATCCGTGCTTCATTGGATTGAAATGAACGTAATCGATATGTCGCTGTAAATCGTTGTCGTCGCGTACTGCGTGTTCCCAGAAACGTCGCTGCCAGATACCTCGCTCGCCCTTTCCTCGGCGACTCGCGGATGTTGTTTCGATAGCGGGCAGTTCTTTGGAGAAGGCTGCTTTTATCCTGCGCCACCGGTCGGAGTAGTCGACATCGCCGGGCGGTAGTTGCCAGATGGCATGTAGGTGATCTGGCAGGATAACCATCGCAATCACGGAAAATGGCTTTCGTTTCTGCTCTGCGTCAATGGCGTTCCGTAGATCGTCAATACGATCAAGCAGCAACGTCTTGCGTCTTTCTGCGATGGCAACGGTGAAGAAGTAAGTTCCGCCGGGAACTCGATGGCGGCGGTAATTGGTCATGTGCTGTGCTTTATGTTTGATGGGTTGCGCTGTGCTCCACCCATCCTACGGGGTTATTGCCACGCTCCGCGCAGTGCTACGACGTGCTTGCGCAATCCCTCTGGCGTGACGTGCGCCGGTTCCACCGGGGCGCCGACTTTCAGCACGATCTTCGGCCACACACCGCGCGGCAAGCGGCGCCAAACGGATTTTTCCTTGCGCGAAAACATCGAGTCCCACAAACCCGACAACGCCAGCGGCACGATTGGGACCGGGGTCTCCTTAAGAATGCGCATCACGCCGGGACGAAACTCGCCGATCTCGCCGTCGGCCGTCAATCGGCCTTCGGGAAAGATGCAGACCAGATTACCGTCGCGCAACTCGGCCGCGACGATGTCGAAGGCGCGCCGGTAGGTCTCCGGGTCTTCCTTTGCCGACGCCACGGGGATCGCCTTCATGCCGCGAAATACCGTGCTTAACAGTGGAATCTTGAATATACCGGCCTCCATGATAAAGCGGATCGGCCGGCGGCACGCGGCGGAAATCACCAAGGCATCGACGTAACCCACGTGATTGCACACCAGCAGCGCCGGGCCTTCGTCCGGAATGTTTTCGAGGCCGCTCTTGCGCAGGCGGTAAATGAAATGAATCAGCAGCCAGGATAAAAACCGCAGCAAGAACTCTGGAACCAGGGTGTAAATGTAAGCGGCCACGACCACGTTCAGGATTCCCGTGACCAGCAGCAATTCCGGAATCGTGAGACCGAGCTTCAGCAGCATCGCACCGAACAGTGCCGCGGCAACGATGAAGACCGCGTTCAGGATATTGTTCGCGGCAATCACGCGCGAGGTGGCTTCGCGCGGCGCGCGTTGCTGGATGAGCGCGTACAGCGGGACGACGAAGAAACCGCCGAACACGCCGATCATTCCCAGATCGAACAGCACACGCCACGCGCCGGCTTGGGCGAGGAACTGCATGGCGCCAAGCTCGGTCGGAGACGGCGTAGCTGGCGACGCGAAATACAGGTCGACGGCGAACAGCGTAAGCCCGATCGAGCCGAACGGTACCAGTCCGATTTCCACCTTGTGCCCGGATAGGCGCTCGCAAAGGAGCGACCCGGCGCCGATGCCGATCGAGAACACGACGAGCATGGTTGTCACGACTTGTTCGCTGCCGCCGATAACGGTTTTCGACAGCAGCGGCAGCTGCGCGAGTACCAGCGCGCCGTAAAACCAGAACCAGGAGGCGCCGAGCAGCGATTGAAACACGACCCGCGATTCGGCGGCGACTCGAATATTGCCCCACGTCGATTTCCACAAACGCCAATCGACCTTGAGGGCGGGTGACGCAGGCATCCGGCGCGGAATGGCGAGACTCGCGAGAAAGCCGGCGATGGCGACCACGACGACGGTCGTCACGATGACGCCGCTGTCTCCGCGTGCCGCCAGGATTCCCGCGATCAGCGTGCCGATCAGTATCGCGAGGAACGTACCGGTTTCGAGCAGCGCGTTGCCGCCGACCAACTCGGTGTCGTGCAGCACCTCCGGCAGAATTCCGTACTTGGCCGGCGCGAAGAACGTCGACTGCATGCCCATCAAGAACAGCGCCGCGAGCAAGATCGCAATGTCGTGCAGCGCGAACCCGATACCGGCGAGCGCCATCACCGGAATCTCCGCCGCCTTCACGATCTTAAGCACCAGAGCCTTGTCGAAGCGGTCGGCAAGTTCACCGGCGATACCCGAAAATAGAACGTACGGCAGGATGAACAGGCCGCCGGCGAGATTGGTCAACTGAGTGAGGTCGATATCGGTGTAGCTCGCCGTTTGGTAGGTGGCGAGGATGACGAGGACGTTCTCGTAAACGTTGTCGTTGAACGCGCCGAACGCCTGAGCGATGAAGAACGGCAGGTAGCGCCGCTGCCCCAAAAGTCGAAATTGACCATTGCTCCCCACCGGCGTCCTTAGGATTGTTTTCGCATGCGCTTGAATCCATGCGCGGCCATTCGCAGCGTCGACCGCGTGGGCACGAAAGTGCGGCGCTTAAACGGGTCGTCCATTACTCGCGTCGGCCGCGTTTAGACTCCCAGAGCACGAACGCCATGTAGGCGACGATGACGACGTTGACGAACAGCGTCGCGAGCTTTACCCCGGTTACGCCGCGAACGAGTTCGTAGATTTCAAACGGGACGTAAATGCCGCCGCTCGCCACCGCGAACCATTCGGCCCAGCGCCGGCCTCGCCATAGGCCGTACGCTTCGATGAATCGCGCCGCCGAATAAACGCCGGCGAACACCGCCAGGAGCCACAGCTGCTGGTTGAATAAATCGTTGACGAGCCGAGTGAAAATGCGCGGCGTCCCTTTCGCCGGGTTCAGGTGCAGATGACCGACGAGCTCCTCGGCCACTTGCTGTGTGCCGGCGTGAAACGTGGCGAGCATGGCGAAGCCGGCGACAACCACCAGTGCACCCTTGGTTGCTTCGAGTATCGCAATCGCGCGTACGCCGCCCGCTAGACGCATGGGCGATCAGTGCGAAGCGGCGAACATGTGGCGAGACTTCCTTATGGTCTTCACCGAGGTTGCACGCTTCGACCGCGCGGTCCGTGGCTTACAAGTTTTCTTGCCGCCGTCAAAGTTTCGCTGCCTCGATCGTGGGAGGTGAGTTGCCAGCGGGGCGACTAAATCGGAACGCGCTTGCGTTCAAGCCAGAACGCAACGGCCGCGAAAACGGCGTACGACACCAGCGCCGTGACTGCGAGTTCCTTGTCGGAGCCGAGCGGCGGTCCGAAGAAGACTGCGGTTTGTATCGCGAGCATGACGAACCCGAACACGATCATGCCGTACCGCCCGCCGGCGGTAACGGCCGTGGTTCGTTTGAAATAGAAATACATTCCGCCGAAAAGAAACGCGGCCTCGAGCACGAATGCAACCATGGGATAGTTCCACAGGCCGAAGCCGACCTTCGCGGCGTTGTCGTACAGCGGCAGATCGGGCCGGTGCACGAGCAGATCGAGAAGCCAGTGCGAAAACACCGCGACCGCGACCAGCACTCCGGTCCTCCAATTGCCAAGGCGCGGCGTCAGTTTGTATGCCACGGCGGCGGCGCCGGCCCAGGCGAGTGAACCGATCAGGCTGTGCGTATACGGCATGTAGTAGAGATCGAGCGGGTTGGTCGCGGTTATGCCCGGAACGATTCGAACCTTCTCGATGCCGAGCAGAACGAAAATCGCCCACAGCACGTCAACCAGCTGAACGGCGATAAACAACAGCCACAGCGGAATCGACTTCTCCGCGGCTTTGATTGCAAAACCGGGTCCGTAGTGTCCTGCAAGCATGGTTATTCCCTCACGTGTTGTTCACGCCGCGGATACGGAAAGCGCGGCCTCCAACGTGGCGACGGCGTTGGCGACGGCGTGAATCAGGTAGGGCATTGCCAGCGATCCGGTCTTCACGCGCGCGATTCCGAGGAATACGCCGAACGCGAAAACGGTAATGATGCCATACGCGTCGTACTGGAAGTGAATCAATGCCCATGCGAGCGAGGTCAACAGCACCGCGCCGGAGTATCCCATCCATGATCGCGAGAAACCGGAAATCATGAACCCACGGAACAGCGCCTCCTCGAATATCGGCGCGGCCACGATGAGCGCGAGCCAGAGCAAGGGCTTGGAATCCGTTGAGGCGTAAGCGTCCTTCATGAAGTCCGGAACAATGGGATGCCCCGTTATCAGGGTCAGCATGTCGGACGCGAACAGAAAAATCCCCGTGAAGACAAGCCATCGCACCAGCACGTGGTTGGGCGGGCGCGTTATCGGCAGGTACGCGTCCAGCCGCGCGCCGCGTTTCAAACGGACGGCCGCGAAAACCAACGGTACGCATAGCACCGTCGTTATCAGTGTCGCCAACGCAATGACGTCGCCGTCGTTGCGCAGCTGCAAGGCTGCCTGTTCGATTTCCGACGCACCGGCGCCGCTCGTGTGTCCGGCAACGTACACTCCGAAGAAGAGCGCCTGAATGATCACAAACGCGAGCAGGATGGCCACGGACCAAAACGCGGTGGCCCATGGCCCCCAGCGCGGATCGTCTGTCATGTTTGCGCTCAATGTTGCTTGACCGTTCTTGCGACCGAGGAGTGCGCGCGGCGTTCGGCGTGAATTATTTTGCGCCATGCTATCAGGCTGCCGGATTCTCGGGCAAACTGGATGGGCAAGTCTGATCGAGCGCGCTTTCGAAAGTTCGGGGCCCGAGGGCGGTACAAACATGTCTGATGCAGACCAGCCGATTGCAGGCGCACCCGCCAAAGAGCGTCACCCGCGCGGGCTGCCCGTTTTGTTTTTCACCGAAATGTGGGAGCGCTTCAGCTACTACGGCATGCGTGCGCTGCTGGTGCTGTATTTGGTTAACGCCGTCGGCTACGAGCGCGCCGATGCGCTCCGGATCTACGCGATTTACACCGGTCTCGTATATCTCACGCCGATCGTCGGCGGTTATCTCGCCGACCGTTACCTCGGCTCGCGCAAGGCCATACTCATCGGCGGCGTCACCATGATGCTCGGGCACTTCGCCATGGCGGTGCCGGCGCTGCTGCACCTGGCCTTGGGGCTCCTGATAATCGGCAACGGATTCTTCAAGCCGAATATCTCGACGCTGCTCGGCACGCTGTATCGCGAGCGCGATCCACGCCGTGACGGCGGCTTCACGATTTTTTACATGGGCGTGAATCTCGGCGCGTTCTTCTCGCCGCTGATCGCCGGCACGCTCGGCGAAAAGATCGGCTGGCATTGGGGCTTCATGTCCGCCGGCGTCGGCATGGCGATCGGGATCACGGTGTTTCTGCGGGGCCAGCACACGCTCGGTTCGGCGGGACTGTTCGCCGGGCGGCAACGACTTGTCCGATCGGATTGGGCGCATGTTCTGGCGATAAGCGCATCGGCCATTCCCGCCGTGCTGCTCGCCGTCGAAGTGTGGCAGTGGGCGGGGGCGTGGTGGGCGTCGCTGCCGCTGCTCGCGAAATTCGGCGCCGGCATCGGCTTGTGCGCGGTCGCGGGCGCAATCCCGCGTTTCTTCGCGCGCCGGGACGCCGAGGCCAAACCGCTCACGGCGCAAGAGTGGCGCTCGATGTTCGTCATCGGTCTGATCGCCGTATTCGTGATTCTATTTTGGATGGGTTTCGAACAGGCCGGCGGCACGATGAATCTGTTTGCGGATAAGCAAACCGATCGAATCCTTTTCGGCTGGGAGATGCCGGCGTCGTACTTTCAGTCAGTAAATCCGCTCGCGATCATCGCGCTGGCGCCGCTGTTCGCGATGGCGTGGACGCGCCTCGACCGCTCGCGCTACGCGCTGTCCGATCCGGCGAAGCAGGGCGGCGGTATGATCGTGCTCGGTTTGGGTTTCGTCGTCATGGCGCTGGCACAGGAACGCGCCGACGCCATGGGGTTGGTCGGCCCGCAATGGCTTTTGTTTGCGTATCTGCTGCACACGATCGGCGAGTTGATGCTATCGCCGATCGGCTTGTCGATGGTCACCAAGCTCGCGCCCGCGCGTCTCGGCGCGATGATGATGGGTCTCTGGTTTACCTCGACCGCGATCGCGAACTATCTCGCCGGCGTGCTCGAAGCGCTGCTCGCCGGGTCCGGCATCCCGCTGTACTGGTTTCTGGTCGCCACCTCGATCAGCGGCGGTGTCGTGCTGCTCGCGCTGTCGCCGCTCCTAACGCGTTTGGCGCTGCGGCGTGTATAAATCAGTGGGCGACGCAATGGGGCGGCGCGTCTGCCGGGAGTCCCATGCGACGTCAGTCGCGGCGCGACTCCGGTTGCGCCGTTTTGGATCGGTAAGCTGTGCATCGCAGCCTGCGAGGAACCTCTGGACTCTCCATATGCCGCGGTGCGCCGAAACGGGCAGCCGACTCCTAATGACGGATGCGGAGCGCCGCAGTGATTGCCGGCACCGGGGCGCCGGAGTAAAGTGATTTGAAAATAAGAACTAGAAGCGCGACGAAGACCAAAAAGGCGCGTGCATTCCGAATAGCTTCAAACCACTTTTCGAAGGAGCAAATGATGAGCGACAAAAAACCGGTAGTCGTATATGGCGCGAGTGGCTTCTCTGGGCGGCTCGTCGCCGAGTACTTGCGCGAGTTCAACGTGCCGTTCATCGCCGCCGGCCGCAACGGCGCGCGCATCAAGGAGATTCTGGGCCGCATGCCCGGAGTCGAGACCGCCAACTTCGAGGTTGTCGAGGTCGGTCACTCGGTCGCCGAGCTCACCAAATTGTTCACCGGCGCGAAGGTCGTGTGCAACACCGTCGGTCCGTGCATGTACTACGCGCCCACGGTGATCGAGGCGGCCTTGAAGGCGGGCTGCCACTATATCGACATCGGCGGAGAGCAGGAGTGGGTCTACGAGGCGTCGGAAAAATGGGGCCCGAAGTTCGCGGAGAAGGGACTGCTCGCGGCACCCGCGACCGCCTACATGTCCGTCGCGAGCGACATCGGGGTCAACATTTGCATCGAGAACAAGGCGATCGATTCGATCGAGGTGATCTCGATGTTCAACGGCGCGCCGACCTACGGCTCGACGCAGACGGTGTTCGCCGCGCTGCAAGGCGAGGAACGCTACCTCGAGCAAAACCAGTACAAGATCTGGCCGATCGGCTCTTCCTTCGAGGTAAACGTGCCCGGCTCGGTGATGTCGCACCTCGTGGTGCCCTGGGCCGGTTTTCCGCATTCGATTTGGTACAAGAATCATCCGCAGGTGGCGAACGTACGCACGCTCGGCGGCGTCTTCCTCCGCCCGGTCATGGAGGGGGTCAAGGCCATGGCGCAGGACTATCAGCAGAATCTGAAATCCATGCCCCCCGACCAGCGCCGCAAGGTGCTGTCCGAACGCGCCGCCGGCATGCAGGCGGGTACGCCGCCGCGCGAGAACCCGCGCGAGAACCGGACGATCGACGTGATCGCCGGCCGTGGCACGCTCGAGGCGGCGCAAGTCGTGATGATCGGCACCTGCTGTTACAAGCAGACGGGGCTTATCCAGGCCTTCGTCGCGCAGAGTCTGCTCCGTTCGGCGCCGCGCAAGACGGGCTTCGCCTCGGCCTGCGAGGCAGTCGGCTACCGAGAGATCCTGAAAACGCTGGAGGGCTTCGGGCTGAATCGCGCCAAGGTGATAATGCAGTAGTCGCGTTCAGCTTACCGGCGCACGAAAACCTCTCGTATGCTCTTGTGGCGGCGCCTCTCAAGGAAACATCTTGAGAGGCGTCGGCGCGGCAACCTCGGACAACTCAGGCGGCGCGCGCCGCGGGTACCGGGTTCGGCCGCCTCCGGCCGGTAGTACAGCTTATGCGCCCCATAGACTACTTCGACAAAGGCGCCGATGCGTTCCCCGAACGCGCGGCCATTCTCGACAGCCACGCGCGCTTCAGTTATCGCGAGGCGCGTCAGGCGAGCCGGCGCATCGCGCGCGCAATGAGCGCCATCGGTCTGCGCGGCGGCGATCGCGTCGCGCTGTTCGCACCAAACGACGCGCGCGTGCTGCTGTGCATGCTCGGCATGTGGCGCGCGGGGGGCGTGTGGGTTCCGGTCAATCACCGCAACGCGCTCGATGCGAACGCCCAGTACCTGAGCTACGCCGGCACCTCGTGGCTTTTTTATCACAGCGGCTTTCGCGCGCAAGTCGATTCGCTCAAAGAGCGTGTCCCGACGTTGCGGCATTTCGTTTGTATCGACGCTGCCGACGGCGAGCATCCTTCGCTCGATCAGTTCATGGCGCAGGGCGGCGCGGAGAACGAGGTCGACTGGTGCGATCCCCACACCAATCCCGACGGCCTCGTCGGGATCATTCCCACCGGCGGCACGACCGGACCGGCGAAGGGCGTCATGATGACCAACCTCGCCTGGGGGACGATGACCGAGATGGGTGCGCATTATTGGCGGCGCGACGACATCGATCCGGTGTGTCTCGGAACCGCGCCGCTGACGCATGCCGCGGGGGTCGTCGCGATGGTCGCCTTCGCCTTCGGGGCGACCAACGTGATCATGCCGGGCTTTGAGGCGGGGGAAGTGCTGCGCAACATCGAGCGCCATCGCGTGACGCACTTGTTCCTGCCGCCGACCGCGTTCTACGCCCTGCTCGCGCATCCCGACCTGCGCAAACACGACTATTCGAGCCTGCGCATTTTTCTCCTCGCGGCTTCGCCCGTCTCCGCGGAGAAGTTCAGGGCGGGCGTCGAGGTTTTCGGTCCCTGCATGTGTCAGTGCTACGGGCAGACCGAATCGCCGATGCTCCTCACCTGGCTCGACCCGGCGACGGTCGCGGCGGCCGCGGCCGGTGTGCATCCCGAACGGCTCGCGAGCTGCGGCAAGCCGACGTACGCGGTGCGCGTCGCGATCATGGACGATGCCGGACGCATCTTGCCCGCCGGCGAACGCGGCGAAATCGTCGCGCGCGGCAATCTCGTGGCGGCCGGCTACTACGAGCTGCCCGAGGCCACCGCCGAAATTCGCGGCCACGGCTGGCACCACACCGGCGACGTCGGCTACCTGGACGAAGACGGCTACATCTACATCGTCGATCGCAAGAAGGACATGATCATCACCGGCGGATTCAACGTCTACTCCGCAGAGGTCGAGTCCTGCGTCATGGAGCTGCCGCAGGTGCGCGAATGCGCGGTGATCGGCGTGCCGCACGACACATGGGGCGAGGCGGTGACGGCGATCGTCGCGCTGCGCGAGGGCATGTCGCTCGCGCCGCAGGCCGTGATCGCGCACTGCAAGGAAAGGCTAGGTGGCGTCAAGGCGCCGAAGACGGTGGAATTCGCGGCCGAGATTGCGCGCACGCCCAACGGCAAGGTCGACAAGAAGGCGCTCCGCAAGCGCTACTGGGCGGGCGCCGAACGAAACGTGCACTGAACCTAAGCCGCTACCTAAACAGGAAATTCAGCGTCCGCGCCCAGCGCCTAGTTAGCCATGCTGCCCGTGCATACCAGGGCCATGGCCGCCGTGAAGCAACATGATGAGCACAAGGACCACCAAGGCGGCGCCGAGCAAGCCGAAACCTTTAACCCAGCGCGGTGTGCTCGCGGCGGATTCAGATAACCTTTCTTCTTCATTCAGTTTGCGCCGGCCGTAGGGCGTTACGCCTTGCGGCTTGTAGATGGCGAGGACGGTGGCCGTAAGAAGAACGATAAGGCCGCCGGCGGCGTGCAGCAGCAGAGAAGTTTGCAACTCGACGACGGTGGCGCGGGAAAACGTCGCCTTGGTTTCCGCCTCGGCCAGCAAGCTGATGGGGGCCAACTTCAGCAGCAGCACCGCCGTGGCCAGCGCGGTAAGCAGAAGTTTGCAAACCACCCAGTAATGCCGCAGTAAGCCCCACGCCGTGCCCAATGCTTGAACGACGCCAGTGGTAAGAGACGTGAGGCTCAGCGGCAGAATGACAAACCATGCGCATAAGCCCATAGCGAGCCACGCCGCCCGAACTATTTGCTCGTCTTGGCTTACAACGCCGGCGATCGTGTGAGCGAGAAAAACAGCGAGCGCGCCCACCCAGCCGACCGAGGAGGTAACATGGGCGGTGAGCACGAACTTGCGTAGCGGTGGCGTCATGTTCATGGGAACCCCTGCAAGTCGCCCGCGGCATGGCGATCGGAACCACGGTGTTTCTGCGGGGCCAGCATACGCTTGGTTCGGCGGGACTGCGCGCCGGGCGGCAACGACTTGTCCGATCGGATTGGTCGCATGTTCTGGCGATAAGCGCATCGGCCATTCCCGCCGTGCTGCTCGCCGTCCAAGTGTGGCAGTGGGCGGGGGCGTGGTGGGCGGCGCTGCCGCTGCTCGCGAAATTCGGCGCCGGCATCGGGCAGAAGCGTGCATGAGTCAGCGGGTTAGCCATGCGTGCAGCGGCCACCATGACAAGGATATGCCGCGCCGCAGCGCGCAGCGCGGAGTGATAGGCGTCGGTAAACAACGCGCTGTTAGAGCGCTCACTCGATGTGCGGCGGCCTACGCTTTTCGCCTGACCAGGCGAAGCAACGCAAGCAGGAGAACCGCGCCCACGGTCGCCACGATTAGTTGCCCGAGGAGACCGTAAGCGGCCAGGCCGACGAGGTTGAACGCGAAGCCGCCGAGCAGAGCACCGATCACGCCGACAATCAGGTTGCCCACGAGGCCGAACCCCGAGCCTTTCGTGAACTGACCGGCAAGCCACCCCGCGCACATCCCAATCAAAATGAACCAGACGAACTCCATGAATCACCTCCAACTGAACCTTCAGTAAGACCTTGCCCGGTGTTATGAGCGCTCTAACGTCGCGGTTCAGTGGCCCGCGCAGGCGGGCCAAGCCCGCCGGAGCGGGTCCGCTGCAACCGCTGGTTGGGGCACCGCGCTCCTAGAGTCCGTTCCAGACTCAGCGACTTTGGGAGCATGCGATTTCCTGCAAGAAGGCTTGGATAA
>DASWLD010000038.1:0-15137 GCA_036396275.1 Burkholderiales bacterium | reverse complement strand
AACACTGCCCGCACTCGGCGAATTCATCTCGCGCGAGATGCAGCAGGCCGGTCTTGAACAGGTGGAGCGGATGTTCCCGATCAAGACGATCGAGCGGCTTCCATGCGTCTTCGGCTTCCTTCGCTCTGCCGGAAGTAATGTGCAGCAACCCTAGCTGAAAGTGCGCGGTGACAAGATCGGGGTCGAGCTTGACGGCCGCCGCCATTTCCTCGGTGGCGCGATCGTAAAGGCCGATCTGCGCATGCTCCGCGCCTAACATATAGTGCGCCTTTGCGTTCGCGGGCGCCAAATTGAGCGCCTGCTTCAGATATGAAATCGCTTCTTCATGGCGATTTTCGCTGCTCGCGTTCAGGGCGAGATGCAGCAGTTCTTCGTCGTCCAAGTTGGGAGTGCTCATCCGTTTTCCCTCGTCGTGCTCGCGGCAGCGCGCGCGCTGATAGTTGCGCTGTGTGTGGCAAGCTAAACCGCTTACCGCGCCGGCGTCAAGCCCCGATCCTGCGACTTTGCGCAGCCTACAACGATCATTTATTGGCGTATCGCGCCGCGGTGCTGCAGCGCTGCCTGCCGAGGAATCCACTAGATCCCCTAAACGGTTTTTCAATCCATCGGATAAATATGCGATAGGGGTGGATGCGCGCAAGAAGGGAGAGGTACATGCCTTCACTCAAATTTCGCGCGAGCGCGTCGAAAACGTCAGCGACAAGCTGCGCGAAGGCGATCACGTCAAAGTCAAAGTACTCGAAGTCGACAAGCAAGGCCGCATTCGGCTGAGCATGAAAGCGATCGAGGAAGAACCGGCCGCGTGATCGCTTAAGACGTCTTGATCCATCGGCTGTGCGTGCTTAGCGGCGCAGGGTGCGCCGCGGCGGCCGGTCGATCTATCGCAGCGCGAAAAGTAAGTACGCAACCAGCCCGGCGGCGAGCGCCGCCGCCACCCACCACGACCACGGCGCACCCCCGCCGCTCGGTTTCACCGAGCCGCTCTCCGAGAGATCCGTCGCCGCTGACTGCGCTTGAATCGCGCTCAACGCGGCTGCGAATTGCGCGACGCTGCCGAAGCGTCGTGGCGGTTCAAGCGCGCAGGCGCGCTCCAAGACGGCGTCAAGTTCTCGCGGCAGCGCCTTGTTGTGCTGCTGCAGCGGTCGATACCGGCGCGACTCCGTCCAATCGGCCGGCGCGCGAATCTTGCCGTAGGGATAATCGGCCGCTGCCATGCGATAAATCGTTACCCCGGCGGCATAGATATCGCCGCGCTCGCTCGCCGTAGCATCGGCAAACAATTCCGGCGCGCGATAGCTGAGCGTGCCGGATCGCGATTTTCGGGTGTCGTCCGATTCCGTCTCGTCGCGATCCAGCGTGAGTCCGAGTAGCCACAATCGTTGGGTAAATTTATCGTAGAACATGTTTCGCGCGCACAGGTCGCAATCGAAAACGCCGTTGGTATGCAGCGCTTCCAATGCGGCCAAGAGTTGTTCGCCGAGCTGTAGCACCTGCGCCAGCGGTAACCCGTTCTTGCGGCGGATCCGAGTTTCCAAATTCTCGCTGTGGCGATATTCGATGGCGGAGTAAAGCGCCGTGCGCCGGCCTGTTCGCAGCGCGAGCGGTCGCAGTATGTACGGACTGTCGATCCGCCGCGCCAGCCGTTCGGCGCGCAAGAACGCGCGCGCGTTGTCGGTCGATCCCGGTTTGGGGAATCGCAGCGCGACGGTTTCTCCCGATTCACGATCTTCCGCGCGCAGCATTTGGAACCGGCGACTCTTGAGAATTACCTTCTCTATGACGAAGCCGTCGACGTTCTCGCCGGCTTTCGGCACGTCGATGACGGGTAGCGTCGTTCCCGGGGAACCCGTCGCCGTCGGCGCGGGAAGTTTCTCGACGCGCGCTACACACGCACCGACGTAGCTGCCGGAACGCGCTTCCATGGCGCGTTGCGTCAAGAGATCGGCCATTTGTTGCGCGGTGCGGTCCGACTGAAGGATTCCGAGGATCGTCGCGCCCGCAAGAACCTCGTGAACGCCGGCACTGGTTACCAGCAAGACGTCGCCTTCCTTGAGCGTGTCTTCGCGGTACTCGGCCTCGAGCGCGTCGGAGAGACCGAAGGCGCGCGTAATTTCCGCGCGCCGTAGCGCCCGCGGTTCGAGGTGATCGCGCGTCAACTGCTTGATCTGCTGATCGCGGCAGCACCATACGCGAACGTTACCGACATTTCCCACGACCACGTTGCGCCCGTGCAGCACGGCGGCCGCCGCCACCGCGGCGCGTCCGCGTTCGCCGCCGTTTTTTACCTCAACGTTCGCGCCGGCAAAGGCTTCTTCCAGGGCATCGCGGGGCGTATCCGTTTCCGCCGCGAGGTAGTAGGTGTCACCCACGGCGGTGGCAGCCGATTTGGCCGCCGGTTCCGCGTCGGGCCGGTCGACGAGACCTTCGGCGCAGGCGAGCAATGCGCCGCGATCGGACTCGGCGGTATCGGAAACGATGGCAATCGTTCTACCGGTAAGGACGCCGCGTTTTGCCGATCGGTCGCAATGACCGATGTCGAGAAACAACCGCATGTAATTTATGCAGAAAACCGGAAAGCCGCGCGCGGCGGATCTACCTCAGTATAGACAGGCACCGTGCGGACCTCGCTCAGCCGGCTCGAACGAGCGCCCCGGCGGCGAGAGCAAAGGGTGTGAAGCCCCGCGGGCTGTGACGAACAGCGGCACTACGTTGTCCCTTCCATCGTCGGTATAATCTTGCGCAGTTGCGGGGGGCAACAATGCGCACAAGGGTCGCACTAGCCACGGCCCTCGCCGGAGTCGCGGCGATCGGAGCGTGCGAGACAAGCACGCGTTTGCCGTCGCCGGCCGGGCCGCCGGGTGTTCGAGCGGAGTCGGTCGATCGCGCCGGCTCGATGCAGCTCATCGTCCTTTTTCGCGCCGGTACCAATGCGGCCGACCCGGTGTTTCTCGCCGCGCTTTCGCGCGATATCGGCACGCCCCTTGCATACCTTCGGCCCTTGTCAGGGGGCGCTCACCTGTTGTGTGCGTCGGTACCACCGGAATCGCTGGACGATCTCGTGCGCCGCCTGCAAGACCGGCCCGAGGTGCTGGACGTACAACCCGATGTAGCGGTGCGGCGACAGTAGTCATGGATCGAAACCCCGGCAATCCGATTATCCGCATTCTGAGCGCGACCCTCCTGGCGATTGGGCTGATGGGTGCGCCGCCGGTTTTCGCCGAACTTTCCGCGCGGGCGGCGCCCGGCGCGGCTCCCATCGAACGATTGATCGTCAAGCGGCGCGCGGTGTCGAGCGTTCGCGGCGCCGTGGCGGTTAGGAGCGATGTGCGTGCGTTGGGCGAACGCGCTGGCGTCTCGTTGAGTTCGTTGCGGCGAATGTCGGGCGGCGCCGAAGTTCTGCGGCTCCCGCGGGCGATGACAGCGGCGCAAGCGCAAACCGTCGCGCAACGTTTGATGCAGGATCCCAGCGTCGAATACGCCGAACCGGATCGTTGGGTGCGTCCCTTCCTGGTACCGAACGATCCGCATTACGCAGGTCAGTGGAATCTGCACGACGCGCGCAGCGAAATCGCGACGGCGAATCTACCCGACGCGTGGGACTTGGCGGGTGCGGCGCCGCCGGCGGTGGTCGCGGTGGTCGATACCGGTTTGCTCTCACACGCGGATATCGATGCGGCGCGCGTCCTCCCCGGGTACGATTTCGTGGTCAATCCATTTACGGCAAACGACGGCGACGGGCGCGATACCGATCCGGGGGATCCCGGCGATTGGGTGGGCGCCGACGACTGCGGCGCCGGGTCGAGCGCACAGAACAGCTCGTGGCACGGTACCCATGTCGCGGGAATTATCGGTGCGAGTAGGGACAACACCATTGGCATCAGCGGCGTCAGCGGGAACGCGAAGTTACTGCCGGTGCGCGTCCTCGGGCGATGCGGCGGTTACCTGTCGGACGTGCTGGACGGTGCGCGTTGGGCCGCCGGCGTCGCGGATCCATATCTACCTCCGAATCCGAACCCGGCGCAAATCCTTAATCTAAGTCTGGGCGCGGAGACGTCTTGTTCGCCGCTGGTGCAGAGCGCGGTTGACGATGTCGTGGCGGCCGGCGCCGTCATCATAGCCGCCGCCGGGAATACCGCGAGTTCGGCTTCCGCGATAGCGCCCGGAAACTGCGCGGGCGTAATCGCCGTTGCGGCGCTCGACCGCAATGGCAATAGAGCGTACTACAGTAGTTTCGGTTCAACGGTCGCGCTCAGCGCTCCCGGCGGCGCGCAATATTATGTAGGCGATTCGAACGGCATTGTTTCGATTTCGAATACGGCGACGACCGCGCCGTCACCGAGCCCGGGCGGCGATACTTATAAGTATATCCAAGGCACCAGCATGTCCGCGCCGCACGTGGCGGGCGTCGCGTCGTTGATGCTGGCGATCAATCCGGCGCTGACACCTGGCCAGATTCGGCAAAAACTTCTCGCGACCGCGCGCGCGTTTCCCGCCGGCTCGAATTGCACGACCGCAACCTGCGGTGCCGGCATGCTCGATGCGACCGTCGCGCTGCAATCCGCCGCCAACGCCCTGGCGCCGACCGCCGACGCCGGAACCGATCAGACGGTCGTCGGGGACACAGTTGTCCTGCTGACAGCGGCGGGCTCCGCGGCCGCGGCGCCGGCGAGCATCGCGCAGTACACGTGGACCCAAGTCAGCGGTCCAACCGTGGCGATCTCGGATTCGAATACCGTGGGCGCGACATTTGTGGCGCCCGAACAGGGTGGTAGCTTGCGCTTTCAGCTGACAGTCGCCGACGACGGCGGGTTGGCGGCGACAGACGTCGTCGACGTTCAAGTCGCTGCCGCGGCGGTTAGCGCGGCGGACGCGAGTCCCGGCACCGGCGGCGGCGATAGTCGATGTTTCATTGCGACGGCGGCGTACGGTTCGCCGGACGTCGCAGATGTGCGTCAGCTGCGCCGGTTTCGCAATCGATATCTGCTGACAAATCCGGTTGGTCGCGCACTGGTGGCTGCGTACTATCGGCTCAGCCCGCCGTTTGCGGACGCGATACGGCCTTATCCGCTGTTGCGCAAATTGGTGCGAATCGGTTTAGCGCCCTACGTGGCGGCGGTCCGCTGGTTCGGCGCGAGCCCCGGCGCTAATCGTTGAGGTGAATCTCATCGAAGCGGCGCGCCACGCGGTGGCCGTCGCGAATCGGTGTATCAACGCCGCGCACGAGCCAATAGGTTTTCATTCCCGCCGCCCGCGCCGCATCGAGTTCTTCGGTGACGTCCGACAAAAAAAGAATTTCCACCGGTTCGATCCCGATGGTGTCGGCGATACGCCGGTACGCCGCCGAATCGCGCTTCGCGCCGACCGTGGTGTCGAAGTAGCCCTCGAATAGCGGCTGCAAATCGCCTTTCTCGGTGTGGCCGAACAAAAGCTTCTGTGCCTTGACCGAGCCGGACGAGAAAACGTACAAACGCAGGCCGCGGTCGTGCCACCGGTGCAGCGCGTCGTTCGCGTCATCGTAGATGTGACCGATCAGCTCGCCGTTACGATAACCGGCTTCCCAGATCAATCCCTGCAGCGCCTTGAGCGGCGTCAGCTTGCGGTCTTCGTCGATCCACCGAAGCATCCGTTCGATCAGAACGTTGTCATCGAGCGCCGCGCCGGCCTCGCGGCGAACGTCCGCGAGTATCCGACGCACCTCCGGGTCGTCGGCGTGCGCCCGTACGAATTCGGGAAGCCGGGCGCGCGCGTACGGAAAAAGCACGTCCTTCACGAACGACAGCGACGATGTGGTTCCTTCGATATCGGTGAGAATCGCGCGGATCATTTGGGTTAGCGTGCGTAAAGTGGCGCGGCGGCGGCGCGCACCGCGCCGCCGATTATACGCAAACCAGGTCCGGCGAGAGGCGCCGGCCGATCAACCGTTCAGCAATCGGGCCAGAGGCTTCGCATCCGAATGCGATAGCGGGTGGGCAGCTCCAGCAGACCCCGTTGCCGTCGAACGTGGCGCGTGTAGAGCTTGGCGGCGCGAAATCCGAGACGAAACGAGCGCCGAAGACAGTCCACGTGATCGAGCTGGCCGCCTTTGAGGGCGTGCTCGAAACCGGCGATAAAGCGATCCGCCATCAAGTGCGGCGGTACGCGAATTCCCGCGGCGGCCGGTGTCGGATCGCGCAGGGGCATGATCGCTCCAATAGGGTTACCCTCATTCAAATATAGTTCCGGATTCCCGGGCGGCCATCTTTCACCGGCCGCTCCGGCCGGCGCTTTACAGCGATCCTCGATATTCGCTAGCCTTCGCGACCATGCATCCGCCGCCGGTTTGCCTACACTAGCCATCATGCGAACGAACCCACCGGTATTTCTTTTGCCGCTGTGGCTGGCGATAAGTCTGACGCTTGCCGCGTGCGCAACGACCGGCCAGCGCGCCGGCGACGCCGGCCCTTCGAACGGGAGCGAACAGGCCGCCGATACGAATGATCCGCTCGAGCCTTTCAACAGGGCAATGTACAGCTTCAATGACACGCTCGATCGCTACGTGATGAAACCAGTGGCGAAGGGCTATCGTGCGGTATTGCCAAGCCCGGTGCGCAAGGGCGTGTCGAATTTTTTCAGCAATCTGCGCGAACCGGCCGTGATGATTAACAGCGCCTTGCAGGGAAAGTTTTCCCAAGCGGCGTCGGATCTTGGCCGGTTCATGATTAACACGACATTCGGCATATACGGTTTGTTCGATGTTGCGACGGCTATCGGGATCGAGCGTCACAACGAGGACTTCGGTCAAACCTTGGGAACCTGGGGCGTTGGGGAGGGACCCTATTTGGTGCTGCCGATACTCGGTCCAAGCAATATTAGAGACGGCGTCGGACTTTACGCCGACAACGAGGTCTATCCGCCTAAACATTTGGACAGCAGCAGCACGCGCACGAAACTGTACATTCTGGAGGGAATCGATATCCGCGCGCGGCTGCTCGATGCCGGGGACATTCTGGATCAGGCGGCGGGGGAAGATCCCTATGTGTTTGTGCGCGAGGCGTACCGTCAACGGCGCCGCAGCCTGATCCGTGACGGCGCGGATGCCGGGCCGGCTCCGCTGGATCCCGCGATTTTCGAGCAAGACGAGACCGCCCCCAAACCGCCGGCCCCGGAACCCCCCCAGCAGCCATAAATCGGGCTTTCGGCCTTTGTTTCAACGGTCCAACCGGTTAAAATGCCGCGCTTCGTTCGGCCGGCACGGCGGTTTACGTCGGCCTCCATTCATGTTCTCGAGGAAAGCAAAATGGTAACGATTCGCCTGGCGCGCGGTGGCGCGAACAAGCGCCCTTATTATCGGCTGGAGGTCGCCGATCGCCGCAGGGCACCCGGTGGGAAATGCATCGAACGCATCGGCTTCTTCAATCCCAAAGCGGTCGCGACCGAGGAAAAGTTTCGCGTCGATCTGGCGCGCGTTCAGTATTGGTTGAGCAAGGGCGCGAAGCCATCCGAGCGTGTCGCCGACTTGCTGAAACGCGCGGCGGCGTCGAAGTAGCCGCGAATGCGCGTCGCCGAACCGACGTAGCGAATCGCGCGCGTGGCGCGCCCACTTGGAACGAATCCCGGCAAGGCGACGTGCAGCCTCCGGGTACTCTATACGTTAGATGACGAAGCCAGCGGAGCGCCGAATATCCGTCGGCCGCGTGGTCGGTCTCTTCGGTGTGAACGGCTGGGTGAAGGTGTATTCGCACACCCGTCCGCGCGAAGCGATACTGAACTATCGTCCGTGGCACGTGACGGTCGGCGGCGCCACGCGAACGCTGGATATGCTCGAGGGGCGGCCGCAAGGCAAGGGGCTTGTCGCCCGGCTTGGCGGTTGCGACGACCGCGACGCGGCGGCGCTGTTGGTCGGCGCGGAGATCGCCGTTGACGCGTCGCAGTTGCCGGCGACCGGTGAGCGCGAATATTACTGGGCCGATCTCGAAGGCTTGCGCGTCGTGAACCACGTCGGCATCGAACTCGGCCGCGTCAGTCACCTGTTCGAGACCGGCGCGAATGACGTAATGGTTGTGCGCGGCGAGCGCGAACGGCTGATTCCGTTCTGTTCCCCCGTCGTACAGGACGTCGATCTCGAGGCGGAGACGATTCGCGTCGATTGGGACGACGAGGATTGAAGGCGGTTCGGGACGAGGCGGATGCGGATAGATGTAATCAGTATTTTCCCGCCGATGTTCCAGGCGGTCGCCGAGTTCGGGATCACCGGCCGCGCGGTTCGTTCGGGGCTGCTGACGTTGCGGCTCTGGGATCCGCGCGATTACACCGAGGACAAGCATCGCTCGGTCGACGACCGACCGTACGGCGGCGGTCCGGGAATGGTGATGCGACCGGAGCCGCTGGCGCGCGCGATTGCGGCGGCACGGGCGGATGCGCCGGCGGCGGCGCGGGTGTTGTATCTTTCGCCGCAGGGGCGGCGACTGGATCATGCGGCGGTCATGGAGTTCACCGCGCGCCCCCGGCTGATTCTGCTTGCCGGGCGCTACGAGGGCATGGACGAGCGCGTGTTGGCCGCAGAGGTCGACGAGGAGTGGTCCATCGGCGACTACGTGTTGTCCGGCGGCGAATTGCCGGCGATGGTGCTGATCGACGCGGTCGTGCGCCAGTTGCCGGGGGCGCTGGGCGATGAGAACTCGGCGGCGCAGGATTCGTTTGCGCACGGACTGCTCGACTGTCCGCACTACACCCGCCCCGAGACCTATGCCGGTCAGGCGGTGCCGGAGGTGCTGCTCTCGGGCGACCACGAACGCATCCGACGCTGGCGCTTGAGGCAAGCGCTCGGGCGCACGTGGTTGCGGCGTCCCGAACTGTTGGAGCGGGTCGTGTTGAGCGATGAAGAGCGGCGATTGTTGTCGGAATTTCAAGACGAGTTCGCTCCGGGCGACGCCCGATCGAGCTGACGCGCGACGTGGGCGGTGGTTCGTGCCGTTTCGGCACGAGCGGTTGAACAAGAATGGAGCAATGTGCGATGAGCAAGATTCTGCAAGAAATCGAGGCGCGCCAGATGACGCGCGACGTTCCCGACTTCGGCCCCGGCGATACCGTGGCGGTTCACATCCGCGTGCAGGAAGGTGAGCGCGAGCGACTGCAAGCGTTCGAAGGTCTCGTGATCGCGCGGCGCAATCGCGGCTTCAACTCGTCGTTTTCGGTACGCAAAGTCTCCTATGGCGAGGGCGTGGAGCGCGTGTTTCCGCTGTACAGTCCGAGCATCGCCAAGATCGAGGTCAAGCGCAAAGGCGACGTACGCCGCTCGAAGCTTTACTACTTGCGCGATCTCGCCGGAAAGGCGGCGCGTATTCGCGAGAAGGTGTAAGCCGAGTCACACCGGCGCATGTCGGCGAGCGCGATTCGGGTATTGGCGCGCCTCGGTCGGTTGGCGCGCCGGCTCGTTCTCGGCTGGTCCGTTCTCGTTACCGGCGCCGTCGCCGCGCCGGATGCTTTCACCGCACAAACCCTCGACCCGATCGACGCGTTGGTAGCGAGCCAGGCGTGGCATCTCGCGCTGCGCGCGATCGAAACCGCGCAGGAAGAAGCCGTGTCGGCGCAATGGGAGGATTTGGAGCGTCGACGTCTGCGGGTGTACCGCCACCTTGCCGACGTGGCGGCATTGTCCGAACGCGTCGCCCGGTTACCGGCGGAAACGCCGGAGGAGTTTCGCCGGTTCGCGCTGGAGCAACTGCTCGACGCCGCGCTTGCGGCGCGCGATTTGGCGCGGGCGCGAACGGCGCTGGAGCAGTACTCGAAGGTTGGCGATGCCGCGGTCGTGAAGTCGTGGCGCCTGCGGCTGGTGAGTGCGTACGCCGACGCCGATGAGCTCGCGGACGCACTCGCCGTGTTCGAACCTGTGCGCGCGGACAAAGACACCCGCGTGCTGCACGCCGAGCTGTTGGTGCGCGGCGGCCGTTACCGCGACGCGTTCGAGTCGATCATCGGTTTGAAATCCCCGGAAGCGGCGTTGTGGCGATTGATCGCGGCGAAACGATTGGGGTCTTACGCGCCGGAAGACGTGGTGCGCGAATTGGCGGTGCTCACCCGAAAGTTCAAGGATCGTCCAAGTCTTCAGCGCATCGCGTGGTTGGCGCGCGCGGACGCCGCCGGCCAGGCCGGTCAGTTGACGCGGCGCGTGAATTCCCTGGAACAGGCGTTTCGCCTCGATCCGCTGCCGGCAAGCGGGCTGTTTCCGACCACGCCGGACGATCTCTGGTCCGCCTATTTCGCGCTGGCGCGCGATATCGCGCGCACCGATGATTTGTCGCTCGGTCCGGCGTCGATCGCGCGCGCCGATCGCCGGCGCAAGCTCGACCCTTACGCGTCGCGCGCGCTCTACGCCTGGAACGCCATCGAGGCGAACACGGCGAAGCTGCGCGCGCTCGCGCACGAGCGCCTGGTCGCGTCGTTGTCCGAGCGCAAGCTCGATGCGGTGACGCGCGCGCTGTACGCGCAGTCGGCGCGCGTCGCGCTCGCAGACGCGCCGGATGCGGTGCGCCGCGCCCTGATGACCGAGGCCCTTGGGCGCCGCGATTTGCCGGCCGCGGCGCGGTACGCGCGCGACCTCGAGGCACCGCCGCCGGATACCGATGAGCACGAATGGCGTCTGCGACGCGCGCGCCTGCTGCTGTTCGGAGGCGAGGTGGACACCGCGATCGAGCTGCTCGACGGCTTGGTCACGGAGGAGAACTTCACCGACGACTTTGCCCGCCGCTACTTGCAGGTGGTGTTCGATCTGCAGGCGATCGACAAGCACGGCGAGGCATTGCGGTTGCTGGATTCGGTTAATACGCGCGTGGATAATCCGCGCATGCATCGTGAATTGCTGTACTGGAAGGCGCAGTCGGCGGCGGCGCTGAAGCGTTTCGGCGATGCGGCCGAATGGTACTTACGCTCCGCCCGATTCGACGGCAACGACGGCGCCGATCGCTGGGGCCAGGCCGCGCGCTTTCGCGCGGCGGAAGCGTTGGCCAAGGGCGGCATGAGGAAAGACGCCGAAGCCGTCTACAAGGGATTGCTCGCGGAAACCCCCGATCCGGACCAACGTGTCCTCATCGAGCAAAACATCGAACGCCTATGGCTCGCCGGACCGACGCCTACGACGCGGTGATCGCGGCGCCGTTCAGCCGCCTCGGCATTCGCACCGGCGGCGATCGCCTCCTCGCCATCGATTTCGTGTCGGCAAGGGTACCGCTGCGATCGCCCACGAGCGCGTTCGCGCGCCGTGTGTGTCGGGAACTGCGCGCCTACTTCGCCGACTCGCGACATGCTCCGCGCGTGCCGGTACGGCTCCCAGGGTCGGCGCATCAACGCCGTGTCTGGCGCGCGCTGACGCGAATTCCGGCGGGCGAAGTACGAAGCTACGGCGATCTCGCCGGGCGCCTCAAGAGTTCCGCACGCGCCGTCGGCGGCGCCTGCCGTCGCAACCCGATCCCGATCGTGGTGCCGTGTCACCGCGTCGTGAGCACCGGCGGCCTCGGCGGTTTTATGGGGCGGCAATCCGGATCGGCGCTCGACATCAAGCGCTGGTTGCTCGCGCATGAGCAACGCGACTGACGACTTGATCGACCGTTTTTGCGACGCGCTTTGGCTCGAGCACGGCTTGAGCCCCCACACCATCTCCGCCTATCGTAGCGACCTGATCCGGTTTAGCCGATATCTGCGCGCGAACCGGCGAAGTTTGCTGCAAGTCACGCGTGCGGAGGTCGGCGGTTATCTCGCGCATCGCTACCGATCGCGCGCACGCGCCAGCACCGCGGCGCGTCTGCTCTCGACGCTGCGTCGCTTCTATCGCTACTTGCTGCGGGAACGGCGTATCGAGCGCGATCCGACCGCGCTCGTCGATTCACCGAAGCTGGCGCGTGGCCTCCCGCGGTCGCTCACGGAATCGCAGGTCGAGCAGCTGCTGGCGGCCCCGGACACCGCGACCGCGCTCGGGCTGCGCGACCGTGCCATGCTGGAAACGCTGTACGCCACCGGCATGCGCGTGTCCGAGCTGGTTGGGCTCACCCTTGGTCAGGTCGGCGTGGTTCAGGGTGTCATTCGCGTTATCGGAAAGGGAAACAAGGAGCGGCTCGTTCCGCTCGGCGAAGAAGCGATCGAGTGGCTGAGCCGTTATCAGCGCGAGGCGCGCGCGAGCCTTCTCCGGAAGCACTCGACGGATTCGGTTTTCGTGACGGCGCGCGGCGGCGCGATGACGCGACAGGCGTTTTGGTACAACCTCAAGCGCTACGCACGCCGAGCGGGTATTCGTGTCCCACTGTCGCCGCATACACTGCGTCATGCGTTCGCGACGCATTTGCTCAATCACGGCGCCGACCTACGCGCGGTACAGATGCTGCTTGGCCATGCGGACTTGTCGACGACGCAGATTTACACGCATGTGGCGCGTGCGCGGTTACAGGAGTTGCATGCGCGGCACCATCCGAGGGGGTAGGGTCGAGCGCCCTTCGGGCGATCGTCGAGTAAGAATCAAAGCTTGTGGGTGGTTGACCCACGGCAAGTGACTTTCTCTTGCTTGTCCAAGCGAAAGTACCCAAAGAGAAGGACACTCCGAATGGCGCAAACGTGTCTTGCGCTTCTCGGCGTTGGGGCCCTCGCCGATCTACAGCACATCCCTGTACTGTAGATCGGGAGCGGGCATCCCAGCCCGCTCCCCTGACGGGCTCACCCCAACGCTCTGCGATGCTCAGCCACGCGCCATACGGGGACCCAACAGAAAACCAACTCGATCTCAGGCTCCGTGGGTGGTTGCTGTTCAATCCCCCCGTAGAGCAAGCCGAGCACCGCCGCCAACGCCGAGGGAATTCGCGAGACGATGTTTGAGCCCGAGCGGATGTGCTTTTCATCCGCCGGCGAGTTCGGCTCGCGCTCGGCGTTGGCGAGGAGCGCAGGGCACCCGCGCTGATGCTGCGCGGGCGCAGCGACCGGGGTGCCCTTCTCTTTGGTGACTTTCTCTTGGGCAAGCAAGAGAAAGTCACTTGCGGTGGGTCAACCACCCACAAGTATGATTCTTACTTCGACTGATCGCGCGTAGCGCGATCCATCTTAATGCCGCAAGTGCGACGGCGAATAATCGTGCTGCTCGGTATCGATGATGAACACTTCGACTTCGCTGCTGCGTTTGAAACCAAGCAAGAGCGAAAGCTTTTGCGCGAGCAGGCGCCAGTGGATCGAACGGACGCGGTGGCGCTGTAGCAGGCTCATGCGCTTTTCCAGTTCGGCGAGCGCGCGGTCGAGCGCGGGGAGGGTTCGCAAGTATAACCATGCGCCCAGTGCGAAGGCGGCGGTCAATACCTTGATCGGCCAATCGAGCGCCGGCAATCCAAGCCATAAAATGGCGCATAAGATCGCGGCCAACGTGAGTCCGAGGGCGTAGCGAACGCCGCGTTGGCGACGCTGTCGGTTGTCGGTCATTTCGGCGCGCAGCGCGTTCTCGGTGTCGCGGGTCTTGATGCTGTAGACATAGTGCAGTTCGCGCATCATGGACAGTATGCGCAGCAGCCGCTCGCTGTGGCGCTTGTTGTCGATGCCGACGCCGTCGATCACCGTTTGCAGCGCGTCGCGAAACTCGCGGTAGTCGGGCGTGGGCAACGGCTCCGCGTAAGCGTCCACCGTGTGATTGATGAGGTAGCGCAGTTCCAGGACGCGCGCGACCTCCATCGGAAATTTGAGGCCGACGATCGTGTTATAGATCGACTCAAATGTTTCCGACGTCAGATGTGCCGGGTAATACTCATGCACATCGGATGTTGCCGTCGACTCGCCCGGCATACCTTTGTCTCCAGTTCTTGTGGCGATCCTGCAACTAGCGGTGGGGGACGACGGCATATCGCGTGCCGCGCCGATGGTTATATTTATCAAACTACGGCACGTATGATCGCGCGTCCGGGCGGTCGCCGCAACCGCCCGGACGCCGACTAGCGGTTATGGCGATTGCCGCGGTCGACGTAAGTAGTGGAATTGGCCAGGGATTTTTCCGCGAACGCGTGTCCGACGTCGACGTTGACCCATTGCAAATCGTGCGGCGGAAGATCGCTCAGAAACCGGCTGGCACGCGGGGCGTGGATCGATCCGGCAAGCCGCCGTTGTTCGGCGATGGTGAGCGTAATTGCGTCGCGTGCGCGGCTGATCATGAGATACGCGAGATGGCGCTCGCTGAACGCGTCGATCTCGGGGCCGGCTTCCACGGCCGGCAGCAGTGCTTCCTCGAAGCCGACGAGATAAACCTGCGCGAATTCCGTGCCGCGCGCGGCGGTGAACGTAAGCAGCGCGACGCCGTCGCAGGCCGGATCGTCTTCGATGCCGCCGAGAATCGCGAACAGTTGCAGGCGCGGGAAGATCGCGCGTAAACCCGCTCCCGGGTCGTTTCGCGCTTCACGCTGGAGCAGGTCGATCACGCGCGAAACATTGTTCATGCGCTGCGCGGCGATTTTGGCGTCGTTACTGGTGTCGCGCAGCCAGTCGAGGTAGCGCAGTTGGGTCAATAAATCCTGCGCCAGTGCGGCTGGGTCATCGGCGCCGACGGCGCGCTCGATCAAGCGGGCGAGCACGTCCAGACTGGTGCGCAGCGCCTGCGCCGGTTCCGCCGCCAGGGAGTTCGTGAACTCGGGCTCCAGCGCGCATTCAAGCAACGGCCGGCCCCGGCCGGCGGCAAACCGCACGAGGCGATCGATCGTGGCGTGATCGATGTCGCGTCTCGGCGTATTGAGCGTGCGAAGGAAAGCGTCGTCGTCGGACGGATTGGATAACACCCGCAGGTACGCCCACAAGTCGCGGATTTCCGGCTGCGCGAAAAACGAGGTCGCCCCGCGCAGGTAATAAGGAACGCGCGCGACGCGAAGCGCGCGCTCGATCGGGGGCGCTTGCTCGGGATGCCGAAACAGGATGGCATAGTTTTGATAGTCCGTGCCCGTCAGCGCCTGGTGCGCGGTCAGCGCGGCGACGATCCCTTCGGCTTCCTGTTGTTCGTTGTGCGCGCGCAAGATGCGAATCGGAGTACCGGAATGCGGATCGTGAGCGGGACCGACGTCGGTGAACCCGCCGGCGCCACCGACAATCCGATTCAACGCGAGCGCGATGCGGCCGCTGCAACGAAGATTTCTTTCGAGTGTCATGACGCGAAG
>DASWLD010000037.1:0-30954 GCA_036396275.1 Burkholderiales bacterium | reverse complement strand
ATTTCGCCGTTGCGCGACGAACGCGGCAACATCACCCACTTCATCGCCACCGGCAAGGACATCACCGAACGTGTGCAGGCGCAGGAGCGCCTGCAGCACATCGCGCACCACGATGCGCTGACCGGTTTGCCGAACCGCGTGCTCTTGCTCGATCGTTTGGATCAGGCGTTGGCGCGCGCCCATTGGCAGCAGCGCGTGGT
This sequence comes from Burkholderiales bacterium, assembly GCA_036396275.1. Classification (GTDB taxonomy): domain Bacteria; phylum Pseudomonadota; class Gammaproteobacteria; order Acidiferrobacterales; family Sulfurifustaceae; genus JACQFZ01. The sequence goes on along the minus strand of DASWLD010000037.1, from coordinate 30,754 downwards.
CGGCGTGATGTTTCTCGATCTCGATCGCTTCAAGAACGTCAACGACACGCTCGGGCACGACGTCGGCGACGCGCTGCTCAAGGCGATGGCGGCGCGGCTCCAGGGCTGCGTGCGCGAGCGCGACAGCGTCGCGCGCCTCGGCGGCGATGAGTTCGCCGTGTTGCTCGAAGACGTGGCGCACGCGGAGGACATTTCGGGCATCGCCGGGAAGATTTTGGGCGCGTTCGCCTTGCCGTTCTCGATCCAGTCGCACGAGTTGTTCATCACCGCGAGTATCGGCATCAGCATGTATCCGACCGATGGCACCTCGTCGGCGACGCTGCTGAAGAACGCGGACGCCGCCATGTACCGCGCCAAGGATCTCGGCAAGAACAACTACCAGTTCTATTCCGCCGACATGAGCACGGCCGCGTTCGAGCGCCTGACGCTCGAGACCAGTCTGCGCCGAGCGCTCGAGCGCGGCGAATTCGTGCTCCATTACCAGCCGCAAGTCGACCTTCAATCCGGTCAAATCGTCGGCGTGGAGGCGTTGTTGCGCTGGCAACATCCTGATTTCGGTTTGTTGGCGCCGAGCCAATTCATCTCGATCGCCGAGGAAACCGGCGCCATCGTCCCGATCGGCGAGTGGGTGGCGCGCAGCGCCATGCTGCAGGCGATGCGTTGGCGCAAGCTCGGCTTTCCCTTGCGCGTCGCGGTCAACGTATCGAGCCGCCAGTTCAACGAGCCGAGTTTCCTCGAAACGGTCGCGTATCTTCTCGAAGAAACCAGCCTGCCGCCGGAGGCGCTCGAACTCGAAATCACGGAAAGCGTGATCATGAAGAACGCCGAGGTCACCATCGATCGGCTCCACGCACTGCACGCCATGGGCGTGCGTTTCGCGATCGACGACTTCGGCACCGGCTATTCGAGCCTGAGCTATCTGCGCCGCTTCGCGATCCACACGCTCAAGGTCGACAAGAGCTTCGTGCGCGACATCGTCGAGGGCGGCGACGACGTCGAAATCGTCAAAACCATTATCATGATGGCGCGCGGTCTGCGCCTGACGGTGGTGGCCGAAGGCGTCGAGACCCGGGAACAGTTGATGTTCTTGAAGTCGCACGGCTGCCACGCCGCTCAAGGAAATCTGATCGCGCGACCGCTGCCGATCGAGCGCATGACCGAACGGCTTCAGCAAGCGCGCGTGTTGCCGTGGTTGCCGTAGCGTCGCCGGGACCGAGACTCGCGAACGCCGTCATTCACCCGTAAGCTGCAAGCCCGTGCCGTACGACGAAGGCGTCACCAAGTTCGATCTCGTATTTACGCCGTCGGCACCGCTGCCGGAAACGCCGTTGCGCGCGCTAAACGCCTGGCGCCGAATCCTCTGGCGGGGCGGTTTGATCGGCCAGGATCCCGCGCGTTACGGCGGTGTCGGCTTCGGCAATGTCAGCCGACGCCTGACAACCGGAACCCGCCGCGGCGCATTGCGCTTTGCGATCACCGGCACGCAAACCGGCGCGCTCGCGCATCTCGACGCCGGCCACTATGCGATCGTCACCGGCTGCGACCCGGCGCGCAATCGCGTCGAAGCCGAAGGCCCCATCGCGCCGTCCTCGGAGTCGTTGACGCACGGCATGCTCTACCGCATCGACCCGTCGATCGGCTTTATCTTTCACGTGCATTCGCCCGACATCTGGAACGCGCGCGCGGCGTTGAAGCTTCCAACCACCGCCGCCGACGTCGCCTACGGTACGCCGGCGATGGCGGCGGAAATGCGCCGGCTAAAGCGCGCCGGTGCGTTGATGCGTCGGCGTATCGTGGCGATGGGTGGACATCGGGACGGAGTGATTGCGTTCGGTCGGACGGCGGATCAGGCGGGGGTCGTGTTGATTCGTACGCTGGTACGGGCATTAGCAGTCTGATTTATTTTTCCCTCTCCCCTTGCGGGAGAGGGGTAGGAGAGAGAGGGGGGGGGGGGGAGTAACGATTCGCGCGTTGCGCCAACAACAACTCCCTCACCCCAACCCTCCTGATCGCTCCCGGCGTCTCTCCTGCGCATCCTGCGCCCGCGACATTGACACATCCATGTGTGGCATCCTGTCTCCCGCGATCTTAGTGCATCCTTGCACGTCACCTGTTGCCCTCACCTCCAGCTTGTGTAAGCTTTGCCTCAAACTCAAAGCGGCCCGAACGTTCTCGCGGCGTAAGAATCCCCACCCTCATCGATGGCTTATTTCCTCCAGCAACTCGTCAACGGCGTCACGCTCGGCATGATCTACGGGCTGATCGCGATCGGCTACACGATGGTTTACGGCATCATCGGCATGATCAATTTCGCGCACGGGGAGATTTATATGATCGGCGCGTTCATCGCGGTGATTTCACTCACCGTGCTCGGGTTGGCGGGGGTTACCTACGTGCCGCTGGCGCTCCTGATCGTGCTGATCGTTGCCATGGGGTTTACCGCGGTCTACGGCTGGGCGCTGGAGCGGGTCGCGTATCGGCCGTTGCGCACCGCGCCTCGATTGGCGCCGTTGATTTCGGCGATCGGCATGTCGGTCTTTCTTCAGAACTACGTCGCGATCGCGCAAGGCGCACGCAACAAACCGGTGCCGCCGGTGATTCCCGGCGGGTTCAACGTATACGAGCATGCGGGCTTCGCGGTGCAGGTAAGTTACGTGCAGATTTTGCTGTGGGTGCTGACCTTGGCGTTGATGGCGGCGTTTGCCTACGTCATCACGCGCACCGCGTTCGGCCGCTCGCAGCGCTGCGTGCAGCAGGATCGGGTGATGGCGGGGCTCGTCGGCATCGACGTCGATCGCACTATTGCGCGCACATTCGTGATCGGCGCCATGCTCGCGGCCGTCGCCGGTGTGATGGTGACGCTCTATTACGGCGTGGTCGATTTCTTCATGGGATTTCTCGCCGGCATCAAGGCGTTTACCGCGGCGGTCTTGGGCGGCATCGGTTCGGTGCCGGGCGCGATTCTCGGCGGGCTCATTCTCGGCTTGGTCGAATCGCTGTGGTCGGCGTATTTCTCGATCGAGTACAAGGACGTCGCGGCGTTCTCGATCCTTATCCTGGTTTTGATTTTTCGGCCGACCGGATTGCTCGGACGCCCCGAAGTGGAGAAGGTGTAGGTGGCGGCGATACACGCGCCGGCGCGCACGCCGTGGGGCGCGCGATTCAAGGACGCGGCGCTCGCCGCCGTGGTGGCGGGGGCATTGGCGATTCCGCTGATCGGTCTGCACGCGGTCGACGATGCCAAGGGGCTTCGCATCGGCACGCGTTTTGACTGGGTCGCGATCGGTATCGCGTTCGTATTCGTCGGCCGCCTGCTGATGGGCGGCATCCGGCAGTTTCATCTGGTCAACCCGTTTCAGCCGCTGGCGCACGGTGCCGCGCGGCTGCGCCCCGTCGCGCGTCTGCTCCCTTGGGTCGGCATCGGTTTCGCGATCGCGCTGCCGCTCCTGCCGTTCGCGAATCGCTATGTGATCGACGTCGCGACGACGGTGTTGATTTACGTCATGCTCGGTTGGGGGCTCAACATCGTCGTCGGCCTCGCCGGCCTGCTCGATCTCGGTTACGTCGCGTTCTACGCCGTCGGCGCCTACAGCTACGCGCTGCTCGCGGTCAATTTCGATTTGTCGTTTTGGGAGTGTCTGCCGCTCGCCGGCGTGTTCGCCGGTTTCATGGGCGTGCTGCTCGGGTTTCCCGTATTGCGGCTGCGCGGCGACTACCTCGCGATCGTGACCCTCGGGTTCGGCGAGATCGTGCGAATCATTTTGATCAATTGGCAAACGCTTACGGGCGGACCGAACGGCATTACCGGTATTCCGCGTCCGACGTTTTTCGGCGCGCCGTTGACCGCGACCCCGGACGAAGGCGTTACCGCATTTCATCAGCTGTTCGGGTTGGAGTACGCGGCGGTCCAGCGCGTGATGTTTCTGTACTTTCTAATCCTCGTGCTCGCGCTGGTTACGAATCTCTTCACGCTGCGCATCCGCCGGCTTCCGATCGGCCGCGCGTGGGAAGCGCTGCGCGAGGATGAGATCGCGTGCCGCGCGCTCGGTATCAGCCCGCGCAACACCAAGCTCACCGCGTTCGGCATCGGCGCGATGTTCGGCGGATTCGCCGGCGCCTTCTTCGCGACGCGCCAAGGATTCATCAGCCCCGAAAGCTTCACCTTTATCGAATCCGCCACCATCGTCGCGATCGTGGTGCTCGGCGGCATGGGCAGCCAGATGGGCGTGGTGTTGGCGGCGGCGGTGCTGGTGTTGTTGCCGGAGTTCGGGCGCGAGTTCGCGCAGTACCGCATGCTCGTGTTCGGCGCGGCCATGGTGCTGCTTGTCATCTGGCGACCGCAGGGATTGCTCGCGCATCGCGAGCCGACCATCCGACTTCCCAGGAGCGACGCGCCGATATGACCGCGGCGCTGCTCGATGTCGAACGTTTGAGCATGCGCTTCGGCGGCGTGACCGCGATCGACGATTTATCGTTCGCGGCGCACGCCTGCGCCATCACCGCGATCATCGGGCCGAACGGCGCCGGCAAGACCACGGTATTCAACTGCCTGACCGGTTTTTACCGCGCGAGCAGCGGGCGATTGACGCTGAACCGAACGTCGGAGCGGCTGCGGCTCGAGAGAATGCCCGACGTGCGAATCGCGCGCGCCGGGGTGGTGCGCACGTTTCAGAACATTCGGCTCTTTCCCGCGATGTCCGTGCTCGAAAATCTCATCGTCGCGCAGCACAACGAGCTGATGCGTGCGTCGCTCTACACCTTCGGTGGACTAATCGGCTTGAAAAGCTATCGATCGGCTGAACGGCGGGCCGCCGAAATCGCGCGTCATTGGCTCGAGCGCGTCGGCTTGGTCGGGCGCGCCGACGATCCGGCCGGCAGTCTTCCGTACGGCGATCAGCGCCGGCTCGAAATCGCGCGCGCCATGTGCGCAAGACCGATTCTCTTGTGCCTCGATGAGCCGGTCGCCGGTTTGAACCCGCGCGATTCGGCGGAACTCGCGCGGCTTCTGCGCGAAATCTGCGATCGCGAACGCGTCGGGATTCTCCTGATCGAGCATGACATGCGCGTGGTGATGGATATTTCCGATCACGTGGTGGTGCTCGACTACGGCCGCAAGATCGCCGAAGGCGCGCCCGATGCGGTGCGCAACGATCCGGCGGTGATCAAGGCCTATCTAGGTGAAGTCGATGATGCCGAAAAGGCGTAGGTACATCGTTCGAAATTCCTCATTGCATCCCTTCCCCCGCCAGCGGGGGAAGGGATGGTTCCGCGGCGGGGGACGGGGGTCAGCGCGGTGCGATCGATCATGAGCAATCTCCTCAGCCTCGAGCACGTGCAGGCGCACCACGGTCACATCGCCGCGCTGCGCGGTGTCGATCTGACCGTAAATCGCGGCGAGATCGTCGCTTTGATCGGCGCGAACGGCGCCGGAAAATCAACGCTGCTCATGACAGTCTGCGGAAACCCGCACGCGTCCGCCGGATGCATCCTGTTCGACGGCGACGACATCACGCGTCTTCCGACGTTCGAGATCGTGCGCCGCGGGATCGTTCAAGCGCCCGAAGGCCGGCGGATTTTTCCGCGCCTCACGGTGCTGGAAAACTTGCAGGTCGGCGCCATTCCCGCGCCGCCGCGTCATTTTGCGCAAGACCTGGAGCGCGTCTTCGATTTGTTTCCCGTACTGGCCCAGCGCCGCGCGCAACTCGGCGGCACGCTCTCCGGCGGCGAGCAGCAGATGCTTGCGATCGGTCGCGCGCTAATGGCGCGGCCGCGGTTGTTGTTGCTCGATGAGCCGTCTCTCGGGCTGGCGCCGCTGCTGATACAACAGATCTTTCGCGTGATCGGCGCCATCAACGCCCAAGGTACGACGGTGTTGTTGGTCGAGCAGAACGCGTATCACGCGCTCAAGCTCGCGCATCGCGGCTACGTATTGGTTGCCGGCCACGTCACGCTACGGGGCAGCGGTGCGGAGCTTCTGGCGAGCTCGGATGTTCGATCGGCTTATCTCGAAGGCGGGCGCATCGGTTCGGCGGCCGGCGGACAATAAAAAACCCGCGCTCCTTACTTACGTCGCGCGGGCAGGGTTCCGGCCCGGAGTATCGTTCCGGGTAACGGCCTTAACCGCGATCGTCACCGCGGTTAAGAATGCGCTCCCCCATCAATCGCCACCTTGTGGGTGGGACCAGCATCTGCCGGTCTCATTCTTGTTGTTGTGCGTGCAGTATGCCGACAAGTTTTTGATTGCGCCAGCCGAGCGAACGTGACGAAATTCGTCACACGACGGAAATCGGAATAAAATGTCCGCCGCGGTTCCCTGCCGTAGCCGCTGACGCATTCAACGGAGCGAATAATATGACCAAGCGAATTCTGATGGTTCTTGCCGGGCTGTTTGTTGCCGGCGTCGCGCACGCCGAGTTACGCATCGCCGTGGTCGGTCCACTGACCGGCCAGTACGCCGCGTTCGGCGAACAGATGCGCCGCGGTACGGAGATGGCGGTGGCCGATCTCAACGCCGCGGGCGGTGTGCTCGGCCAGAAACTTATTTTGGAAGTCGCGGATGACGCCTGCGATCCGAAGCAAGCCGTCGCCGCCGCGAATCAGATGGTGAACAAACGCGTGGCGCTGGTCGCCGGCCATTTCTGCTCGGGTTCGTCGATACCGGCTTCCGACGTGTACGCCGAAGAAGGCATTCTGCAAATCTCGCCGGCGTCGACCAACCCGCAACTGACCGAGCGCGGTTTGAAAACCGTGTTCCGCACTTGCGGACGCGACGATCAGCAGGGCGCGGTCGCGGGCGAATACATCGCCAAGCACTTCAAGACGGCCAACGTCGCGATCCTGCACGACAAGACCGCCTACGGCAAAGGGCTGGCCGACGAAACCAAGAAGACGTTGAACGGCCTCGGTAAGAAGGAAGCGATGTACGAGGCCTACACCGCCGGCGAAAAAGACTATTCGGCGCTGGTGAGCAAACTGAAGGCGGCGCGCATCGGGCTGATCTATATCGGCGGCTACCACACCGAAGCCGGGCTCATTATTCGCCAGGCGCGCGCGCAAGGATTGGAGGCGACGCTGATGTCCGGCGACGCGCTGGCAACCGAGGAATACTGGTCCATCACCGGACCGGCGGGTGCGGGTACGTTGATGACGTTCAGTCCTAACCCAGAACTCAATCCGGCGGCCAAACCCGTGGTCGCGAAATTCCTGAAGCAAGGCTACCGTCCCGAGGGTTACACGCTCTACTCCTACGGCACGCTGCAAGCCTGGGCGCAGGCGGTGACCAAGGCCGGCAGCGCGAAGGCAGCGGACGTCGCAAAAGTTCTGAAGAGCGGTCAAAAATTCGACACCGTGCTTGGGAAGATCGGCTTCGATGCCAAAGGCGACGTGGCCGCGCCGGGTTATGTCGTGTACGTATGGAAGAACGGGAAATACGACTACGCGAAGTAGCGGCTCGTGCGCGTTGGCTATGCGCCGACAGGCGCACGACTTAGATCAGAAAATCTTAATCCCGCGCTGCCGGTGCGACGGCCGCTGTTAGCGCGCGGTGCCGCTTGAGCCACACGATCGCCACGGCCACCAACACAATCGCCGGGATCACGCTCGTGTTGAGCGCCTGCCAGCCGAAGTAATGGTGAATCGGCCCGGACGAAAACGCGGTGAGCGTCACCGTTCCGAGAACGATGAAGTCGTTGATCGCCTGAACCTTGGCTTTTTCTTCGGGCCGATAGGTTTCGGTGAGTAAGATGGTCGCGCCGACGAAAAGGAAATTCCAGCCGACACCGAGCAGCACCAGCGCCGACCAGATTTGCCAGTAGCCGTTGCCGGTGAGATTGACGGCGACGCAGGCGGCGCAGAGTATCGCGCCCCACTGCATGATGGTGAGCACGCCGTAGCGCGCGATCAAACGTCCGGTGACGAACGATGGCGCGAACATGCCGACGACGTGCCACTGGATAACGAACGCGGCGTCGCTGAAGGGATATTGTTGATGATGCAACGCGAGCGGCGTCGAGGTCATGATTAGGTTCATGACGCCGTAGCAAATCATCCCGCCGAGCACGGCGACGACAAACGCCGGCTGGCGGGCGATCTCGCCGAGCGGGCGGCCGCTGTGGCGTTGTTCTTCCGCGCTCGGCGACGGAATGTCGACGAAGAGGGTCGCGATCAACGCGACCGCATAGACCGCCATCAGCGCGACGTAGGTACCGGCGAACGGAGCGGCTGCGATCGAGTCCGCGGTCCAGCGCGCCAGGTTCGGACCGAGGAACGCCGCGATGACGCCACCCGCGAGCACGTAGGAGATAGCACGGCTGACGAACGCGGGGCCGGCCGCATCGGCGGCGGCGAAACGGTAAAACGTCGCGAAGCCGTTGAACATGCCGTTGACGGCGAGTCCGGTGCAAAACACGAGAAAGCTTCCGACCCAGATTCCATAGGCAGCAATCGCGCTGCCGAGAATCCCGAGCATGGCGCCGATCAGAAAACCCCGCCGGCGGCCGATGTGCTTCATCAGAAACGACGCCGGCATGGTCGCGACCAGCGTCGCGCCGAACTGTATGGCGATCGGCAGCGTCGCGAGCGACTTGTCGGCGGCGAGGGCGAGCCCGATGAACGGCGCGGCCGTCAGCATTAACGCCTGACCCGTGTTAAACGTCGCCTGGCAGGTCGCCAGCAGAAAGACATTCTTCTTTTCGCGGTTCATCGCGGGCGCCATTGTGCCGGGCGCGACGGTATTTGTCGTGTGCCGGCACGGCGGGTCGGAACGGTAGCGCCAACCGTCGCGTCTTTCGCTAGAGTGTCGTGTCTTACGATGTCGCGTGAGGTCATTCGATGGGCGAAGGATCGTTGTTTGAATTTATCGTGCTCCTCGGCGCTGCCGTCGTGCTGGTGCCGCTCGCCAAGCGCTTCGGTTTCGGCATGGTGCTCGGTTACCTCGGCGCCGGGGTCGTCATCGGTCCGTGGGCGCTCGGGCTGGTAGCCGATGTCGAAAATATCAAGCGCATCGCCGAATTCGGAGTCGTGTTTCTGTTGTTCGTCATCGGCCTCGAACTCCAGCCGTCGCGATTGTGGGCGTTGCGCCAGCCGATCTTCGGTTACGGTTCGGCGCAGGTATTGATTACCGCCGGGCTGCTGGCTGCGGCGGCGCTGGTTGTCGGCTTGCCGCCGACGGCGGCGGTGATTATCGGCTTGGCGCTGTCGTTGTCCTCGACCGCGTTCGCGCTGCAACTGCTGGCCGAGCGCAAAGAACTTACCGCGCGCCACGGTCGCATGGCGTTCTCGATCCTGTTGTTTCAGGATCTGGCGGCGATTCCGATGATCGCGATCGTGCCGTTGCTCGCGGCGATGCCGGCGAACGGAGCCGGCGCCGCCGAGCTGATCGAGGTGCCGGCGCTGCTCAAAGCGGTCGCCGTCGTCGCGGCCGTCATCGTGGGCGGCCGGATTCTTTTGCAGCCGTTCTTTCGCATCGTGGCGTCCACCGGCATACCGGAGCTTTTCACCGCGGCGGCGCTGTTGGTCGTGGTCGGTACGTCGCTGCTGGTGCAGTGGGCCGGATTGTCGATGGCGCTCGGCGCCTTTCTCGCGGGAGTGTTGTTGGCCGATTCGGAATACCGGCACGAACTTGAGGGCGACATCGCGCCGTTTCGCGGGTTGTTGCTCGGGCTGTTTTTCATTTCCGTCGGCATGTCGCTCGATCTCGGATTGATCGCGCGGCAACCGTGGCTCGTGATCGCGCTGGTTCTCGGCCTGGTCGCGCTGAAGGGGCTGGTGCTGTGGGCGCTGGCGTGGCTCGACGGACAGGGCCGGCGCTGCGCGGTGAATCTCGCGCTCTACATTTCGCAAGGCGGCGAGTTCGCGTTCGTGTTGCTGACGCTGGCCGCCGGCGCACGCGTCGTCGATAAGCCGCTCGCCGACTTGATGATCGTCGTGGTGACGGCTTCAATGGCGATGACGCCGCTGCTGCTGTCGACGCGTCATTGGTCGCGGCGGCGCGGGCCGGTCGTCGAGCCGCGGTACGATCCGATCGACGCCGCCGAGAACCGCGTCATCATCGCCGGTTTCGGGCGCTTCGGGCAGATCGTGGCCCGGGTATTGCGGTCGCGGCGCATTGCGTTCACGGCGCTCGAATCGAGCTTCGAGCAAGTCGAGGTCGTGCGCCGGTTCGGCAACAAGATTTATTTCGGCGATGCGTCGCGCCTGGAACTCTTGCATGCCGCGAAAGCACGGCAGGCCGCGATCTTCGTGCTCGCCATCGACGACGTCGAGACGTCGATCAAAACCGCGCAGCTCGTCAAGCGCCACTTCCCGCATTTGAAGATCTACGCGCGGGCGCGCAATCGCCATCACGTGTACCGGCTGCTCGACGTCGGGGTCGAGCGTATCGTGCGCGAGACGTTTTATTCAGGCCTTGAATTGGCGGACTCGGTGCTGCAGGCGCTCGGGGTATCGAAGACGGAAGCCGTGCAGACCATCGAGCGCTTCAAGACCTACGACGAGGCATTGATCTTGCGCCAGTATCCGTTCCATCAAGACGAAGAACGGTTGATCGCGACGAGCAGGGAAGCGGCGGAGGAGTTGGAGCGCGTGCTGGAGCAGGACACCTTGGCGCGCGAGGCGCGGGCCGAAAGCTAGAAAGAACCCGTCCCGCCGGTTTGCGCCGGCGGGACGGCGACGGACTACTTGATATTGAGCATCTTCATCGCTTTCGCGAGCGTATCCACCGACTCTTGGTGTTTGCCTTGCTTGTGCAACACCTCGCCGTCGGCGCGAAGCTGTTTCACTTGCGCGAGATCGGCACCGCTCAGTTTCGGATTCGCCCCGAGCGCGGCGTCGATCTTCTTCATGTCGGCCGGGCAGTGAAACGCGAACGCCGCGGTGCTTGCCAGTGCGAGGGTTGCCGCTGCGGCGAGTACACGCAATTTCATATATGTCTCCTTGTGGTTTGATCTTCGCTGTTAGTTATGGAAAAGTCGTCCCTCTTCGGGAGATTCGAGACCGCGCAAATCCGAGGAGGGGCGCTGACACCGAAAGACGGGTCAGGCGCTGAAAGATGATAGCGTACCGGTCTTCGCGGGCATACGCCTGTCGCTCGGCGGCTCGGTTGGATAGGATGGACGGCAGAGAATCGACAAATGCCCACAAAACGTCCGGGCTCACCTCGGCCACCCCGCAGGACGATCAACGCGGACAAGCTCGATCGCATCGTAGCGCAGGCGCGCAAGGACGCCGACGCGCGCATGGGCGGCTATCGCGAACAGTCGCTGCGACTGCATCCCTGGGTGTGCGCGCGTTGCGGTCGCGAATACACGCGCGAGAACCTGCACGAACTGACGGTGCATCATAAGGACCATAACCACGACAACAATCCGTCCGACGGCGGCAATTGGGAGAATCTGTGCCTCTACTGCCACGATTGGGAACATCAGAAATACTCGCATCTGGTGCGCGGCGACGGCGCGAGCTTCGGCGTGACGGCGCCGGCCGCGGCGGCGGCGACGCACAATCCGTTCGCCGACTTGAAGGACATGCTGAAGAAAAAGTGACGCACCTAGACACCGGTCTTGATTCACCGCAAAGACGCAAAGAGCGCAAAGGAAGAACCGGGTTTATCAAACAAAACCTTTGCGCTCTTTGCGTCTTTGCGGTGAAAATTGCTTCCGTGGGCGCTTTTCATACCTTGCCTTAGCCAAAACGATTCCGATGAAGAAATACTTGGTGTTGACCGCGCTCGGCGCCGACCGTCCCGGCCTGATACGCGACATCGCGCGAGCGGTGCAAGACATCGGCTGCGGGATCGCCGACTGCCGCATGACCGTGCTCGGGAGCGAATTCACGCTGCTGCTGCTCGCGAGCGGCAATTGGAACGCGATCGCGAAGCTCGAGAGCCAAGCGGCGTCACTCGGCAAGAAGTTGGAACTGGCGATCACGACGCGCCGCACCGAGGAGCGTGCGCCGCGCGAGATGGTGCCGTACGTGGTCGACGTCGCGACCCTCGATCGGCCGGGCATGCTCGTCGAGATCGCCGATTTCTTCGCGCGCCATAACATCAACATCGAGGAGATGAGCGGCTGGTCCTATGCCGCCGCAAGCACCGGCGCGGAGATGGTATCGCTCAGCCTGAACATCAGCTTGCCGGCGGACGCGCACGTCGGCCGGCTGCGGGATGAGTTCACGGATTTTTGCGACGGCCTGAATCTCGACGCAACGCTGGAACCGGCGAGGCGGTAGGTGGCAGCGCCTGGTGGGCGCCGCGATTGTCGATGTAAGAATTGTACTTGTGGGTGGTTGACCCACGGCAAGTAGCTTTTCTTTGTCTCTCCAAAGAAAAGCTACCAAAAGAAAGGCGACCCCGGTTGCTGCGCCGCGTGAACCGCACACGCGGTGCCCTGCGCTCCTCACCGCTCCCGGACGCTCGACCAACTCGCCGGCGGATGAAAACCACATCCGCTCGGGCTCGAACACGGTCGAGCGAAAACCACCGGGAGCGGTGAGGGCGAAGCGGAGTAGTCACGAATGCACTTAACGTGCGTTCGTGCCGCTGAGCGGGTGCGCGCCACGGATGGCGCACCCTGGTTTCAAGCGAAGCAGGATTGCGTAGCACCGAAACCACAGGGCACCGCCCCCTCCCTAGCCCTCCCCCGCTTGCGGGGGAGGGGAAAAATAATAAATCGGGGCGGCGCCGCGACCGGGGTGTCTTTCTCTTTGCGTACTTTCGGGTGCTGTACAGGGATGTACGAATTTCGCGGGAGGCAGGAGCCGGGAGCGATGGATCAGCCACCCACAAATATATTTATTGCACTCGATGAGTATCGCGCTTCGCGCGATCCCACCTCACGACGGCATCACGCCTCGGTGGCGGCTGCCCCGTGCGCTGGTGAGCGCGTTGTCGGCGCGCATGAGAAATCCCGTTGGGTCTTCGCCCGGCGAATAGGTTACCAGCGCGCCGGCGAACGGCGGCAACGGGATACTCGTGCCGGCGTGATTCAAATGCGTTTCAATCGCGCGCTTGTACGCCTTTTCGAGCGCCCGGCGGGCGCCGTCCTTGCCGGTATCGGGAAACATGACGGCGAACTGATCGCGATCGTACAGGGCCACGATGTCGTAGGCGCGGAAGTTGGAAAGAATTTCCTCGGCGTAACAACGAAGCATGGCCGATGCCGCCTCATCGCCGTAGCGCTGCACCACGGTATCCAGGCTCTCGACGCTGATCAGTCCGAGCGCAAGCGGCGAACCGGAACGGCGACAGCGCCTGATTTCCGCCTGAACCAGACGCACGAACCCGTCGCGCTTGGCGAGCTGTCCCTGCCGGCTCGCCAGCCGCGATACCAACCGCGGAATAGGCGTGCGCCCTCGCTTCGCGGAGTCGGCGCGACCGTTTTCCAGTTTTAGGCGCAGCTCCTCGCGTTCGGCCTCGAGCTTCGTGAGGTTTTCCTTGGTCTCACCTAGCTCTTGCGCCAGTTCGTCGCGCTGGTGCGCCAGTTCGTCGAGACTTTTCATCCAGGCGTCTTTCAGACGCTGATAGTCCTTGACCGTGCCGTAAATCGCTTGCCAGGCGTCCTTTTCGGAACGGAGCAGCTCCTGATATTTCTCGGCGCGTTCGTCGTCGGCGCGCCGTTGCTCCTCGCTCGGGCGCTCGAGCACGCCTTCGAGCGCCATTTCCGCGCCGGGCGACGGCGGGCTCGGGGCCGCCGGCGGCGCCGGCGGTTTGGGCGGCGGGGCTTTCGGCTTCGCTTCAACCCGCTGCGTTCGCGCGCCGGCGCGAGCGGGGGTCGGCGCCGCGCGCGTGGATTCGGCCTTCAAGTCGTACAAATAGGGCGCGATATGCTGTTGCAGCAGGCGCGCGCGGATGCGCATGCTCGGCTGCGTCAACGCGTCACGCGCGTAAACGTCGAGTTGGCCGTGCAGGTCGATGAGGCAATCGAACGTGGGGGGACCGTGGCGGGTATGTCGGCGTAGGGTGCGGGCAATCAGGCCGTGGAGTTCGTCGCCGTCGACCGTCTCCCTAAGCGCATCGAGATAGCGCGCGATGGTCTGCATCACGCGCGAGTCTCCCGAAAGCACTTGACCGATCAAGCTGGGCCGTCCCCCGATTCTTGTTCGTTGCCGCTGGATGAACGCGACAAATGTACCGGCCGAATACCAAAAGCACAATACATTTAGATAAGTTTTTGGATTACAAAACTATCGGTCGATCGGAAAGTTCGTTCCCACCGTCGCGGCGTTGCGGAAAGTGGCGCGCGAGATGATCGCTGACGGCGTCGATGCCGGCGAGCACGCCGGCTTCGAATCGTCCGTCGCGAAACTCGGCTTCCATTTTGCGACAAATGTGCTCCCAGTCCGCGTGTCCGACGCGGCGGTGAATGCCGCGATCGGCGACGATTTCGACGTCGTGATCGGCGAGCAGCAAATAGATCAGTACGCCGTTGTTGTGTTCCGTGTCCCAGACGCGCAGTTGCGAGAAAACATCGAGTGCACGTTCGCGCGCCGACTGACCGCGTAGCAGCGGGAACAGGTGCAGGGCGCTTTCCACGGCGAAGCGGATTTCGCCAGCGTGGGTTCTTTCACTCTCGCGGATCGCCCGCTCGATGTCGTGCAGCGCGCGCGCGCCAAACGCCAGGCGCACACGCCACGGCGGCAGGAATAAGTGCCGTAAAACGCGCATAACATCCATCACCATTTCCCCGACGCGCCGCCTCCTCCGAAGCCACCGCCACCGCCACCGAAGCCTCCGCCGCCACCGCCGCCATAACCGCCGCTCCAGCCGCCGGGACCGCCGTATCCAACGTACCGACCACCGGACCGGCCGGTGGAACCACCTCGGCCGCCGCTGCCGCCAATGACCAGCGCGAACAGAAAAACCAAGATCGTCGCAATTAGCGTGGCGAACAAGGAACCGACGGTAATCCAGGCGATGACGCCGACGATGACGGCAGCCACGCCGGCACCGATCAATCTACCGAAAAGCGCGCCGAGAAAACCGGCGCCTATGACTACCGCGACAAAGGCGACCGGCAGCAGGCTCTGAAGTCCTTCCCATGAAACATCGCGCGCTTGCGGCGGCGGCAGCGGCTCGCCGTCGATCAGTCGGGTCAGGCGCGTGATGCCGGCGTGGATGCCGCCGTAGAAATCGCCTTGCTTGAAGAACGGCACGATAACCTCGGACACGACGCGCTTCGCCGTCGCGTCGGGAATGACCCCTTCGAGGCCGTAGCCGACTTCGATGCGCAGCTCGCGATCGTCCTTGGCGACGATGAGGATCGCGCCGTCATCGACGCCTTTGCGTCCGAGCTTCCACTGATCGGCGACGCGGATTCCATATTGCTCGATCGTTTCCGGTTTTGTCGTCGGGATGACCAAAACCGCGAGCTGCGAACCTTTGCGCGCCTCGAAGTCGGCGAGTTCGCGTTCGAGTGCGGCTGCCTGGGTGGCGCTGAGCGTCTTGGTGAGATCGGTGACGCGTGCGCGCAGTGGCGGAACCGCGACCTCGGCCGTTGCAACGCCGGCGATAACGCTCAGTACCAGCGCGACCGTCGCACCTCGTACGGTCGCGTTAACGGCCCTGGCCCGGTGTTGTGGCGGGCGCCGGCGCGAAATCGACTTTCGGCGGTTTCGCGAGCTCGCGCTCGTTTTCGACCGCGAAGTTCGGTTTGGTTTTGAACCCGAACAGCATGGCCGTGAGATTGCTCGGAAACGAACGCACGGTGACGTTGTATTCCTGCACCGCCTTGATATAGCGGTTGCGCGCGACCGTGATGCGATTCTCCGTGCCTTCGAGCTGTGCCTGGAGATCACGGAAGTTCGCGTCCGACTTTAGTTGTGGATAGTTCTCGGCCACAACGAGCAAACGAGAAAGCGCCGACGTCAATTCGCCCTGCGCGGCGGTGAAGCGCTGAAATGCTTGCGGATCGTTCACCAGTTCCGGCGTCGCTTGGATGCTGCCCACTCTGGCGCGCGCCTCGGTGACGCCGAGCAGCACTTGCTGCTCCTGCGCGGCGAAGCCCTTGACGGTGTTCACGAGATTTGGGATGAGATCGGCGCGACGCTGGTATTGATTGAGTACCTCGGACCAGGCGGCGTTGATTTGTTCGTCGCTGCGCTGCAGCGTGTTATAGCCGCAGCTCGCCAGCAACAGCAGCGACGCCAGCAGCGCTATTCGTCCAATGATTCGCATACCCACCTCCGCACTCGCCCAGCGCGAGCGTGGGAATTATAGGGTCTTGCGCCGCGCGCGGCTATGTCGAGCCGAGCATCTGACACAGCGCGGCCACGAGTTGCGGTTTGCCGAAGACGACGCTTCGCATCGCTACGCCGTCGATCGAGAATTCCCGAACGACGCGAAACGCTCCGCCCGCTTCTTCGGTCGTGATTTGGCACGCCGCGAGATCCCACGACGAATCGTGAAAGTCGACCATCGCGTCGGCCGCGCCGGTCGCAACCAGCGTGTGGCCGTAGCACGAGCGGTAGATGCGATGATTCGGGTACGCGCGCGTAACCTCATCGAAGCAGCGGCCTTCGTCGCGATAACGAATGTAATTGCCGCGTGCGCTGGTGACGAGGCGCACGTCCGCGCCGGTGAAGTCCGGCGGTAAGTCGGCGAGCGTCACTCGCTCATTGTTGCGGTACGTGCCGCGGCCGAACGCGGCGTGGCAGCGCAGCGCGAGCGCGGGATGATCGAGCACACCGACGACGGGCGCGCCGCGATAATAAACGGAGAGAATGCTCCCGAACGTCGGCACGCGATGTACGAAGTCCTCGGTGCCGTCGATCGGATCGAGTATCCATTGGAACTCGGCGTGAGGGTGCGTCGGCGGGAACTCCTCGCCGAGAACGCCGTGGTCGGGATAGTGCGCGGCGATCCGATCGCGAATCGTTCGCTCGACGTCGCGATCCGCGTTTGTGACGAAACTGCCGTCGTTTTTGTGTTCGACCGTGAACCCATTCTTCCACGCGCCCAAAATGATCCGGTTGCCGGCGTCGGCGAATTCCAGCGCGCGCCTGTGTAGTTCGTTTAGCAGCGGTGCAGGCAAATTCTGGCGATCGTCTTTCATGGCACCATTGTATTACTGCTGCGCACGGGTGTTCAGCTGCCGCCCGACTCGCGTGGCGGGCAGCGGCAATTCCGCCTAGACTCAAAAGCACGTCCACCGGTTGCCTCTCCCATGCATCGATTTCTCCCCGCGCTCATGACTGTCCTGCTATCCGCGTGCGCCTCGCCGGCGACGCCCGGTAAACCCGATGCCGCCGGTGTGGATCGCAACGCCGGAGAAACCCGCATCAGCGCACCGAAGAATTCTCTGTTTGCAATGTTACCGGTTAACCCGGATCGTGCGCTCGGAGATCCCAAGGCGAAGCTCGCGATCGTTGAATTCGGCGATTACCAATGCCCGTATTGCCGGGTATTTCACACCGGGACGTTTCGCCAGTTGCGAACCGCCTACATCGACACCGGAAAGGTTCGATACTTCCATAAGGATTTTCCGTTGCGCATGCACGCGCACGCGTTCGGCGCGAGTATCGCGGCCTATTGCGCGGGAGAACAGGGTCGCTTTTGGGAAATGAACGATTTCCTTTACGCGAAACAGGCGCGGCTCGGCGAAGCACTGTATCTGGAGCTGGTCAATGAACTCGAACTCGACGCATCGAGGTTCGACACTTGTCGAAAGTCGCGGCCGGCGCAGTCTGCCGTGCGGCGCGATATGGAGGAGGGGCGAATCATCAGAATTTCCGGAACGCCGACCTTCGTGATCGGACACGTCGATGGCGATCGCGTCGCGGTGGAACGCATGGCGACCGGGGCGCCCGCGTTCGAAACGTTCGCAACCGAGTTAGAGGCGCTGGGTCGCTAAGACCGGCACCGCCGAGGCAATTCAATCGCGAACGGTCGGCTAGGCGACGGTGCGGTTGCGTCCGCCTTGCTTGGCTTGATACAGACGCTTGTCGGCGAACTCGATCAACTGATCGAGGCTTGCCGGCGCGTCGCCGCCGAACGACGCCACGCCGATGCTGGTCGTTACCTGCACGGACCTGCTCGACAGCTCGAACGGATCGCGTTCGACCGCCAGGCGTATGCGCTCCGCCAACAGCGCCGCGCCCGCTCGATCCGTGTTCGGCAACAGCACCGCGAACTCTTCGCCGCCGAGCCGCGCCGGGGTATCGCCCGCGCGGGTGCTGCGCGTCAATGTCCGCGCGATGTTCACCAAGACGCGGTCGCCGGCCGGGTGACCGTAGGTGTCGTTGATTTCCTTGAAATGATCGATGTCGAGCATCACCAGGGCGAGGTCGTGGCGATGGCGCTTCGCCAGCGCGAAATAGCGCCGGCCGATGTCGCCGAAGGCGCGCCGATTCTTCAGCTGCGTCAGCGGATCGGTGCTGGCTTGTTCCCGCAACAGCTCGCGGCTCGCCTCCAATTCGCGCACCGTCATCGCCAAGCGCTGATGCAGGCGTACGCGCGCTTGCAGCTCGAGCGGCTCGAGCGGTTTGCCGACAAAGTCGCTGGCGCCGTTTTCGAAGGCGGCTTCGCGGTCGGCGGTACCGTCGGTCGTGGTCATCACGATAACCGGCAGGTTCTTGAGACGCGTCAATTGGCTCGCGCGAATTCTTGCCAGCAGCTCATGTCCGTTGAGTCGGGGCATTTCGATATCCGTCACCACCAGCTCGATCGTCTGATCGGCATCGGCGCTCAGCATATTCCAGGCATCCAGTCCGTCCGCGGCGCGCACCACCTCGTACTTGTCGCGCAAATGGCGCGATACGATCGCGCAGGAGGTACGGGAGTCCTCGACCAGGAGAATGCACGGCAGTTTGGAAACGCTGAGAGCGGCGGACACGCGGAGCGCGGCACAACTAATTATTGTATGTCGAACAATATAGCCGACTGAGCGGCGTGCGTCAGTCCTCGTCGCGAACCGCCTGTCGGGCCGGCGGTTCGCTTATCGAAACCGCTCTTCGGACATTGCCGCTAGCGCGGATCCGCAGTCGCCACGCTCAGTCCCGCGGCTGGGTCGGCAGCTGGCATTCGAGTTGCCGCAAGCGTTCTTCCAGCTCGCGAATGCGATCGCGATACGCCAGCACGAGCGCCACACCCGCAAGCGACAGATCAAAATCGATTCGCAGTCGCCGCGCCGCGCGCGCGAGATCGATCGCGCTTGCCGGAAAGAACCGCTCGCCACCTTCCTCGCGGCACGGCTGGCACATGCCGAGTTCGATCAGCTCGTCGAATTCGTCGGCGCTCAGGCCGGACGCGGAAACGATTTCGCCGGAGGAGACCACGGCGAATTCGCTTAACAGCAGCTCGCGCGTCGTCATGGTCCGCTAACTCCGATCGAAATGACTGCGCGGGTTGAAGGACGAAATGCGCCCGAGCTCCTCGTACAGCGCGCGCTCGCGGGCGTTGACCTCGCTCGGTGTCACGACCTGAACGACGGCGTACAAATCGCCATGGCCGCCGCCCGGCTTGGGCAGACCCTTGCCGGCCAGCCGCAGCTTCTGTCCCGCGGTCGCGCCGGCCGCGATCTTCAGCCGCACCTTACCGTCGAGCGTCGGCGCTTCGATGCTGGTGCCGAGGGTCGCTTCCCACGGTGTCACCGGCACTTCGAGGTAAAGATCGTGCCCGCTCGGTTGGAACAACGGATGCGGCCGCAGCTTGATGTCGATGTACAGCGCCCCCGCCGGTCCGCCGTTGACGCCGGCCCCGCCCTTGCCGGGTACGCGCAGCTTCTGGCCGTCGGTCGCGCCCTTCGGGATGCGAACGGTAATGGTTTTCGGGGCGCGCCGCGGCATGCCTTCGGCGTCGTACTCCGGAACGTTCAAGTTAAGACTTACTTCGGTGCCGCGCGCCGCTTCTTCGAGCGTGATGTGCACCAGCGCTTCGTAGTCCTGTCCGGGCATGGCAAAGCCGCCGCGTCCGCGCGCGCCGCGCCCGACGCCGAACAAGTCGCCGAAAAGATCGGCGAAATCGACGCCTTCGCCGGTTCCGCCGAAACCACCGCGGTACCCGTGCGTAAACTGCTCGGCCCAGTCTGGCGGCGGTCGAAAGTCTTCGCCCGGCCGGTGCGTGCCGAGCCGATCGTAGGCGGCGCGCTTTTCCTTGTCGCGCAGCACTTCGTACGCTTCGCTCACTTCCTTGAATTTTTCCTCGGCGTTCTTCTCCTTCGAGACGTCCGGGTGATACTTGCGCGCGAGCTTGCGATACGACTTTTTGATGTCGTCTTCGGCGGCGTCGCGCGCGACGCCGAGAATTTGGTAGTAGTCCTTGAACTTCATTGCGTTTTAGCCGAGTGGCGATATTCTAAACCCCCGCTCGCGATTCGCCCAAAAGATACAAGGAACAAGCCGCGCTCGGGTCGGCACGCCGCACCATGAGGTTCCACGACACGTGCATCGCGACCGACGCCGCGAGCGCGGCGAGCGCCACGGATGGAATCATGAAGTCGGCGGGCGGACCATCACACGCGCAGCGCGGTGTAGTACGGCAACCAGCGCAGCAAGAGCGCGGCCGCGATGAGCACGTCGATCCAGGAGATAGCGCGCAGCCGCGAGCGGGCGGCGCTGTCGGCGTCGGTCGCGAATACGCGGGTCATGAGGGCGTCCAGTAACAGTCCCATGAACAGGAGCGGCGCCAATACCGGCAGCAGCACCGATGTCACCAGGCCCCAGCCTTGGTAAATCGCTCTGGCACCGGGTGTCGGTACCGCCGCCAAGAGCACGAGCGCGGCGCACAGCAAGGCCAACCGCAGGGGGCCAAGCTTGGCAACGAAGTCGCGAGTCCGGCCGAGAGCGGTGGGATCCATCTCAGGGGTCATGAAGCGAATGCTAACGGGCGTTCAACTTATTACACCACTATTACGTCATTTCGCGATCACCCGTCAACGTACATTTGCTCCTGCGATTGACA
Source organism: Burkholderiales bacterium (assembly GCA_036396275.1). Taxonomy (GTDB): domain Bacteria; phylum Pseudomonadota; class Gammaproteobacteria; order Acidiferrobacterales; family Sulfurifustaceae; genus JACQFZ01. The sequence goes on along the minus strand of DASWLD010000037.1, from coordinate 9,864 downwards.
CCGCCCACCGGCTCGCATAGCGTTGCCAAACAGTTCACAACGAATGATTCGCATGGCTCTGACCGTCGCCGAGGTCGAGGTGCTGTTCGCGCTGCCGTTTAACGACCTGATCTTTCAAGCCCAGACCGTACACCGGCGCCACTTCGATCCGAACGCGGTGCAGCTTTCGACGCTGCTATCCATAAAGACCGGCGGTTGTCCGGAAGATTGCGGTTACTGCTCGCAGTCGGTTCGGGTGGCGACCGGCGTCGAATCGCAGCCGTTGCTGCCGCTCGGCGACGTCCTCGCGACCGCGCGAGCCGCCAAGGAGCGCGGCGCGACGCGTTTTTGCATGGGCGCCGCCTGGCGCGGACCGAAGGATCGCGACATCGAGGAAGTCGCGCACATCATCCGTGCGGTCAAGGCGCTGGGGCTCGAAACCTGCGCGACGCTCGGCATGCTGCGCGACGGTCAGGCCGAACGGCTGGCCGACGCGGGCCTCGACTACTACAACCACAACATCGACACGTCGCGGGAGCACTACGACCGCATCATTCAAACGCACAGTTTTGACGATCGCCTCGATACGCTCGGGAAGGCGCGCCGCGCCGGCATCAAGCTGTGCTGCGGCGGCATCATGGGCATGGGCGAATCGCGCCGCGACCGAGCTGCCTTTGTCGCCGAGCTGACCGCTCTCGACCCGCCGCCGGAGAGCGTACCGATCAATTTGCTCGTGCGCATACCGGGTACGCCGCTCGGCGACGCGCCGGCGCTGGAACCGCTTGAGTTCGTGCGCACGATTGCGGTTGCGCGCATCGCCATGCCGCCGTCGATGGTGCGGCTCTCGGCCGGCCGCACGCAGATGCCGGATCATTTGCAGGCGCTTTGCTTCCTCGCGGGCGCGAATTCGATCTTTTACGGCGACAAGCTACTGACCACGCCAAACCCCGGCGCGGATTCCGACACGGTACTGTTCGACCGGCTCGGACTGTCGCCCATGCCCCCGTCCGATGCTCCGGCGCGGGCGGCGACCGGTTAAAAACAAAGGGGCCGGTCTTCCGGTCCCCAATAATAAGTACTTCTTTCGCGACTCGCCGCGTTACAGCAGCGGCACGATCATCAGCGCCACGATGTTGATGATCTTGATCATCGGGTTGATCGCGGGGCCGGCCGTGTCCTTGTAGGGATCGCCGACCGTGTCGCCGGTCACCGCCGCCTTGTGCGCGTCCGAGCCCTTGCCGCCGTGGTGGCCGTCTTCGATGTACTTCTTGGCGTTGTCCCACGCGCCGCCGCCGGTGGTCATCGAGATCGCGACGAAGATGCCGGTGACGATCGAACCGAGCAGCATGGCGCCGAGCGCTTCGCGTCCAAGCGTAAAGCCGATGACGATCGGCGCCAACACCGGCAACAGCGAGGGGATGATCATCTCCTTGATCGCCGCGCGCGTGAGCAAGTCGACCGCGCGCGAATAGTCCGGCTTGCCTTTTCCGGTCATGATGCCCTTGATCTGTTTGAACTGCCGGCGAACTTCGACGACGACGCTGCCGGCGGCGCGGCCGACGGCTTCCATCGCGATGGCGCCGAAAAGATAGGGAATCAAGCCGCCGATGAAGAGGCCGATAATGACCTTCGGGTCGGACAGCGAGAACTCGACGACCTTGCCCGCGTGCTTCTCCAGCTCGTGGGTGTAGTCGGCAAAGAGCACCAGCGCCGCGAGACCGGCGGAGCCGATGGCGTAGCCTTTGGTTACGGCCTTAGTCGTGTTGCCGACGGCGTCGAGCGGATCGGTAATGTCGCGGACTTTTTTCGGCAGCCCGGCCATCTCGGCGATGCCGCCGGCGTTGTCGGTGACCGGGCCGTAGGCGTCGAGCGCGACGATGATGCCGGTCATGGACAACATCGAGGTCGCCGCCACGGCGATGCCGTAGATGCCTGCGAACTCGTACGCGCCCCAGATGGACAGGCACACCGCGATCACCGGCAGCGCCGTCGCCTTCATCGAGAGCCCCAGCCCGGCGATGATGTTGGTCGCGTGGCCGGTCACCGAGGCGCTGGCGATGCCGCGCACCGGCTGGTACTCGGTGGCCGTGTAATACTCGGTGATGACAACCATTGCGGCGGTGAGCAAGAGGCCGATGATGGCGGCACCGAACAAGGCATTCGTCGCGTAGGTTCCGTTGCCCGTCATCATCGCGTCGGTGACGAAATAGAACGCGACCGCCGCGAGCACGCCGGCGACGATCAGGCCTCGGTACAGCGCGTTCATGATCTTGCCCTTGCCGCTTGTTCGCACGAAGAAGGTGCCGGCGATGCAGGCGAAGATGGAAACGCCGCCGAGCACCAGCGGGTAGAGCACGGCGTTGCCGAAATTCGGCAGGAGCAGGCTGCCAAGCAGCATCGCCGCGATGATGGTGACGGCGTAGGTTTCGAATAGGTCGGCCGCCATGCCGGCGCAGTCGCCGACGTTGTCGCCGACGTTGTCGGCGATCACCGCGGGGTTGCGCGGATCGTCTTCGGGAATACCGGCTTCGACCTTGCCGACCAAGTCGGCACCGACGTCGGCGCCCTTGGTGAAGATGCCACCGCCGAGGCGCGCGAAGATCGAAATCAGCGAGCCGCCGAAGGCGAGCCCAACGAGGGGGGTCACGAGATTCGCATCGGCGGCGGCGCCCATCCATTTGAGAATCGCGTAGTAACCGGCGACGCCGAGTAGACCGAGCCCGACGACCAGCAAACCCGTGATCGCACCGGCGCGAAACGCCACTTGCAGCGCCGGGTTCAGGCCCGATTTCGCCGCCTCGGTGGTGCGTACGTTCGCGCGCACCGAAACATTCATGCCGATATAACCGGCGAGCCCGGAGAGAACCGCGCCGATGGCAAAGCCGACGGCCGATCTGGCGTCCAAGCCGAAGAAAATCACGACGAACAGAATCGCGCCGACGATCGCGATAGTGGTGTATTGCCGGTTCAAGTAGGCCGAGGCGCCTTCCTGGATGGCGGCTGCGATTTCGCGCATGCGATCGCTGCCGGTCGGCTTCGCGAGCACCCACTGGATCGACAACACGCCGTACACGATGGCGGCGGCGGCGGCGATTAATGCGAAGATCAAACTGTTGGACATGCTTTCCCCCGAGAGATGATGAAGGTGAAGGCGGAACAGGCTCCCGCGTTGTTGTTACCCGTCAGTCGGACGATTTGCCGGGCGGATTTTACACATTAAACGTGGTCTTGAGCTTCTTTTTCACGGCCACGTTCTTGAGCGTGATGTATTTCGGCAGGCCGTTTTGATAGGGCGGATAGTCCTCGCCCAGGATCAGCGGCGCGAGATAGTTGCGGCACTTGGCGGTGATGCCGAAGCCGTCGTCGGCGATGAAGTCGCGCGGCATCTTTTTCTCGACGTTGGCCACGTCCTTCAGATCGGCGACCCCGATCTTCCATTTGTACGGCTTGCTCGATACGCGCACCACCGTCGGCATGACCGTGCCTTTGCCCTTGACCGCCAGCTCGACCGCGGCGCGGCCGACGGCGTAAGCCTGTTCGACGTCGACCTTCGAAGCGATGTGGCGCGCGGCGCGTTGCAAATAATCCGCGACGGCCCAGTGATACTTGTAGCCGAGTTTGTCCTTGACGAGCTGGGCGACCACCGGCCCCACGCCGCCGAGCTGGGCGTGGCCGAATGCGTCGCGGGTTCCAGCCTCGGCCAGGAACTTGCCGTCGGTTCCGCGCACGCCTTCGGAAACGACGATGGTGCAGTAGCCCTTCGCCTTTACGGTTGCGTCGACTTTACTCAGGAATTTTTCCTGATCGAACGGAATCTCGGGGAAAAGGATGATATGCGGCGGGTCGCCGGGTTTTTCCGCGGCGATGCCGCCGGCGGCGGCAATCCATCCGGCGTGCCGGCCCATCGCTTCCAAGACGAAAACTTTCGTCGAGGTGCGCGCCATCGACGCGACGTCGAGACTTGCCTCGCGGATCGACACCGCGATGTACTTGGCAACGCTCCCGAAGCCCGGGCAGTTATCCGTGATCGGAAGATCGTTGTCGACCGTTTTCGGAACGTGCACCGCGATCAGCGGGTAGCCGAGGGCGTGGGACAGTTGCGCGACCTTGAGGCAGGTGTCGGCCGAATCGCCGCCGCCGTTGTAGAAGAAGTAGCCGATGTCGTGGGCTTTGAAGACTTCGATTAGGCGCTCGTATTGTGCGCGGTTCTCCTCCAGCCCCTTGAGCTTGTAGCGGCACGAGCCGAACGCACCACCGGGTGTGTAGCGCAGTGCGCGGACGGCGGTGGCCGATTCCTTGCCGGTGTCGATCAAATCCTCGGTTAGCACACCGATAATCCCGTCGCGCGCGGCGTAGAGCTTGCCGATCTTGCGCCTGTGCTTGCGCGCCGTTTCGATCACGCCGCAGGCGGACGTGTTGATAACGGAGGTGACGCCGCCCGACTGGGCGTAGAGCGCGTTTCTCGCTTTGGGCATAGGGCCGCAAATCCTATTTTTGAGTGAAGTCGAAATATGCCGCTGTTTTGCGTTGGAGCGCCGGGGCAGTCCGCATCATCGTATTGAACAATGCTGCGGCCTCTTCCCTCACCCCTTACCCTCTCCCACCGGGAGAGGGGGAGATGATTCGCTCCCGCGTTTTATGGTTAGGCCCCGCCCGCTCGATATTCCGCTTCGGGAGTCCTTCCGGGGCGCCAAGAGTACCCGAATCGATCGACAATCGTCACTGACCTCACGAAAAACCCAAGAAAATCGCCGTGCACCCGCGCCGCGGCATTGACGGCAAAAAGGGTAGATTGTAGGTTACGCTCCCCCGTCATAGGGGCTAGGTACCGTTCTATCGCCACCCCAGGGAGATCGCGAGAAGAACCATGAGAATAGTGCTGCTCGGTGCACCCGGATCGGGAAAAGGAACGCAAGCCAAGCTGCTGGTCGAGAAATACAAGATACCGCAGGTATCCACCGGAGATCTGCTGCGGGCGTCGGTCGCGGCCGGTTCCGACTTGGGACGGAAGGCGAAGCAGGCCATGGATGGCGGTCAGTTGGTATCGGACGAAATCGTCCTGGGAATCATTCAAGAGCGCCTGTCGAAACCGGACGCGAAAGGCGGGTTCGTGCTCGACGGCTTCCCGCGCAACATCCCCCAGGCCCAAGCCCTGGACGCGACGTTGGCGAGGCTGGGACAACCGTTGCAGCTCGCGCTGCTGGTCGACGTCAATCGCGAAGTACTCACCAAGCGAATCACCGGCCGGCGCACCTGCCCGCAATGCGGTGCCATCTACAACATTTACTTCTCGCCGTCGAAACCGCAGGGAAAATGCGCCAAGTGCGGCGGTGCCCTGCGCCAGCGTTCGGACGACAACGAGGAAACCGTGCGCAAGCGGCTCGCGGTGTACGAGGAGCAAACCGCGCCGCTGGTGTTGTATTACAAGGCGCAGGGGAAGCTGCGCACGGTGCGTGGCGTCGGCGGCATCAACGATATTTTCAAGAACATCACCGATATCATCGAAGCGCAGATTCGCCCGCTGGCGGCGGTGATGAGCTTGACGGCAACGCCTCCGAAACCGACGGCTGCCGCCAAAGCGGCGGCGCTGGCCAAGGCGGCGGCGAAGAGCGCGGCGAAGAAATCGGCGGCGAAACCGGCACTCTCGCCGGCGAAGAAGGCGCCGAAAGCGGCGGTGAAGGCCAAGAAACCGGCAAAGCCGGCGGCCAAAGCCAAGCCGAAAGCGAAGCCGAAGACAAAGCCAAAACCGAAACCGAAGAAGCCCAAGTAGGATGCGGCGCGTGACGGTTCGATGGGGCTCGGGCGATTCCGGGCCCTTGTTGTTTTGAGATTGGTAATATTCTTGGAACCGCAGATGAACGCAGATAAAAATGACAAGAGCCAAAAAACCTCGATCCATATCCGTTTTCAATTCTTATCTGCGTTCATCTGCGGTTCCAAAATAATTCAGGCGGGTGAGCGATGAGTATCGGACGATTTCCTAACGTGCGTATGCGCCGCATGCGGCGCGACGAATTTTCGCGGCGGCTGATGCGCGAGCATCGGCTGCACGTGGACAACCTGATTCAGCCGGTGTTCGTCATCGAAGGAAACAATCGAACCGAGCCGGTCGCGTCCATGCCCGACATCGAGCGCTTCACGGTGGATCGGCTGCTCGGCTATGCCGAGACCTTGCTTTCGCTCGGCGTGCCGGCGATCGCGCTGTTCCCGCTGGTGCCGCAGGAGAAGAAGGACAATAAAGCGCACGAAGCATACAACCCCAAGGGATTGATCCCGACCGCGGTGCGGGAGATCAAGAAGCGCTTTCCCACGCTCGGCGTCATCACCGACGCCGCGCTCGACCCGTACACGATTCACGGCCAGGACGGCGTCGTTGATGAGTCCGGCTACGTCATGAACGACGTCACCGTCGAGATACTGGTGAAGCAGGCGCTCGCCTGCGCCGAGGCCGGGGTCGATATCGTCGCGCCCTCGGACATGATGGACGGGCGCGTCGGTGCGATACGCACCGCGCTCGAACGCGATGGTTTTATCCACACGCGCATTCTCTCGTACGCGGCGAAGTACGCGTCCGGATTCTACGGACCGTTCCGCGACGCCATCGGATCGGCGAAGAACCTCGGCAAGAGCAACAAACAGAACTACCAGATGGATCCGGCGAACTCGGACGAGGCGCTGCGCGAAATCGCGCTCGATCTCGAAGAAGGCGCGGATATGGTGATGGTGAAGCCGGGGATGCCCTATCTCGACATCGTGCGGCGCGTGAAGGACACGTTCGGCGTGCCGACGTTCGTCTACCAGGTGAGCGGTGAATATTCCATGCTCATGGCGGCGGCGCGCAACGGCTGGCTCGACGAGCGCACGGTGGCGCTTGAATCGCTGCTATCGATTCGCCGCGCCGGCGCCGACGCCGTTCTAACGTATTTCGCCGACAAAGCGGCGCGCTGGCTTAAAGAAAGTAGCAGGTGACAAGTAGCAAGTAGCAAGAATCGATTTTTTCTTGCCACTTGAAACTTGCTACTTGCTACTGAAGTTATGAATTATCGCCACGCCTACCACGCCGGAAACTTCGCCGATGTTTTCAAGCACGTGGTTCTCGTCAGCCTGTTGAAGGCTTTGCACAAGAAGGAAAAGGGTTTCGCCTTCATCGAGACCCATGCGGGCGCCGGCCGCTACGACTTGAAAGCACCGGAGCCGCAGAAGACCGGCGAGTACCGCGACGGCATCGGCCGCCTGTGGGATTCACCGCCGGACGATATCGCGGACTATCTCGCGGCCGTGCGCGTGGTGAATCGTGGCAAGGCGCTACGTTACTATCCCGGTTCGCCGCGTATCGCGCGGTTTTTCTTGCGACCGCAGGATCGGATGCGGCTGTGCGAAGCCGAGCCGAGCGAGTGCGAGCGTTTGCGCGACGAATTCGCACGGGACAGGCAAGTCGAGGTGCGCTGCGACGACGGCTACGCTGCACTAAAAGCCTGGCTGCCGCCGCCGGAGCGTCGCGGCGTGGTCCTGATCGATCCTCCTTACGAAAGCGCCGACGAGTGGCGACGCGTGCGCGATGCGACTACGTTCGCGCTCGACCGTTGGCCGTCGGGTATTTACGCCGTCTGGTATCCACGAAAGGTCGGTGCGCCGGTCGAACGGTTCAAAGCCGGCTTAGCCGATGTCGGGCTACGCGGTATGTTCGTCGCTGAAATGGACGTCTGGCCGAACGATGTGCCGTTTCGCCTGAACGGTTGCGGCGTGTTGGTCATCAATCCGCCGTGGAGGTTCGATGAAGAACTACAGAAGCTGTGTAACCCCCTGTCGCAAAGGCTAAAACAAGGGCCGCATGCGCCGGAAACCCGGTTCGAATGGCTGGTTCGTAAGTAGATTTTTTCGATATAAAGAACCTCAATCGACGTTCGTAATTGCAATTTCTGGACGCCATGCGCGAATCTCGGTATCGTTGAGTCGAATCGGTGAAGGGGATTGCCCAACAACAATAAGCTATCCGGCGCCGGCGCTTAGAGGCGCAACGAGGGGGAGGGGATGAACACCGAACGTAGAACCAGTCCGCGATTGCCCGTGTCGATGGACGTGGTGCTTAATCATCGGGCGCAAAGCGTTATCTGCACCATGCGCGATATCAGCCTGGGCGGCGCATTTCTCGCGGCCCAACCCGAGTTGTTGCCGTTTGCCGGCACGGTGGAAATAAATTTCTCCACCCCGACGGAATCGGCACGCGACCAGTTTCGCCTGCAAGCGACGATCGAGCGCACGACCGAGCAAGGTGCGGGGATCAGTTTCGGCGATGTCGGGCGCGACGCTTTTTTCCAACTCGTCGATCTGGTCACGTCGAACTAGCGCGGCGACGAGCGCGCATTATTTATTCTCGAACGTCCCCAGCACGTTCACCGCGGCGAGCAGTGCGATTGCCGCCGTTTCAATTCGTAGGATTCCCTCCCCGAGGCTGAGGAAGTCGGCGCCGGCGTCTCGCAGCAGCGTCAGTTCGTCGTCCACCAGCCCGCCTTCCGGTCCGGCGAAAAGCGCGACGCGCGGCGCGCTCGCGAAATCGGGCGGCGACGCCAATGCAGTGCGGCTGCCCGGATGTGCCAGTAATAAACGCGCGCCGCCCGCGCGCGCTTTCGCGATCGCGTCGGCGAGTGTAACCGGCGCGCCAATTTCCGGTAGGTGTACGCGCCGGCTTTGCTTGCAGGCTTCGAGGCAGACGCGCTGCCAGCGACCGGCGGCGCGCGCGCCGGGCTCAACGACGGCGCGCGTCCAGCGAACCGGGGTGAAGCGACTCATGCCGAGCTGGGTGGCCATATCGAGCAGGACCGCGACGCGGTCGCCCTTGGGCACCGCGCAATAGAGTTCGATGCGCGGCCGCGGCGGCGATTCGCGCCGCCGCTCGCCGATGGCGATCCGAATCTCCCGACGCACGATCGAGCGCACCGTGCCGCGCGCGACTTGCCCGCGACCGTCGAACAGCATCAGCGAATCGCCGGGTTGCAGGCGCTGGGCCTTCACGTGATCGACCTCATCGCCGCCGAGTACCACGTCGCCCGCGTCTTCGAGCGCGGCGCAGTAGAACAGCGCGTCGCGCGCGCGGCCGCGTGAATTCGCCGACGTCACGATTTCTTACGACGAGTCATGCTGTCTCTTCTCACGGGAGAGGGGGAGTGATTCGCTTTTGCACTCGATGATCGGTGCATGCGACGGCATCAGGTACGCGCCGCCGTCGGCCGGTATACGTCGTAGCGCACGAGTTTCCCCGCGTACGCGGCAGTCACGCCGACGGCGAGCGGCGGCGCGTCGACCGGCCGTTTGACCACGACGCGATCGCGGGCGCAGCCGAGCGCGACCGCGAGCAGTTCGGCCGCGCCTTCGTCGACGATTCCGAGCCGGTGCAGCAGGTACATCTCTTTGCGCACGGCCGCCGATTTCTTGCGTTTCGGTGGGAACATCGGATCAAGATATATCGTGTCCGGCCGCGAATCGAGCACTGGGAGAAGCACGCGCGCGTCGCCGATCAGCCAGCGCGGATTGGCGGCATCGAGCACGCCGCCGGCCCGCGCTAGACCGTCCTGCGCCAGGGCGCTTACGACGGGGTCGCGCTCGATGGCGGTCACGCGATGGCCGAGGGCCACCAAGTGCACCGCGTCCTGTCCGAGGCCGGCGGTTGCATCGACGACGTCGCGCGCGCCGCGGCCGATCGCGCGGCGCAGGGGGCCGCGGCTGCCGCGAAGACGACGAAGCAGGGCGTCGGTGAATTCGACGCGCAGGCGCGCGCCGCTTTGCGGATCGTGCAGCGAAAGACCGCCGTTGGATTGGATCAGCCGCAAGTCGGACGCCGCGGTCGATTCGTCGAACGGCAGATTCAGCCTTCGCGCCAGCACCGCC
>DASWLD010000036.1:0-1830 GCA_036396275.1 Burkholderiales bacterium | reverse complement strand
GGCCTATTCTGTTGAAAAACTCGAAAATGCTAAACGAGCGAATTTCAGCCAAGAGGCGTTTGCACCAGAAACGTCATCTTGATTTGGCGTACGGTCTAGCCATCAGTCTCACGTCGATAGATTGATGAAAACTGGCATCCCCCCGTACCGACAAGTTGTTGCAGCCTCTAATCGGCGCAAATTTTGCGAGCCCTGCAAGAAAGCGAGTTTTTCAACAGAATAGCCCGAGGACGGCCGTTTGGAGGCGAGCGATTCGACCGGCTTTTTTCAGGATATGTCCCGGCATGAGAGCACCGGCAACGTGGCGACGCCGCCGACGGCGAGTCCGGTGAGCTTGAGCAGGCGACGGCGGTCCCATGGATATCTCCCCCTGTGATGATGACCCTTAGGTCGGCTACAGCACGGTTCTGTTGCGCACGGTCTCTTTCGTTGCGAACGAGAAGCGCGGGTCGGGCGCCGTGCCCTCGACGACCAGCGCGGCCATCGCGCGTCCGACTTCAGGCCCATGCTTGAAGCCGTGTCCTGAACCGCCGCCGAGAAGATAAGCGCCCTCGAGCGTTGGATGGCGGTCGATCAGGAAGTCGCCGCTTGAGCTGTTCTCGTATTGGCAGACGCGGAATTCGGTGAATGGCTGCGGCGCGAGCGCCGGAAAGCGGCGCGCGACGAACGCGCGCGAGAGAGCCATGCCTTCTTCGCTCATGCGCCGGTCGCCCGTATCCGGATCGAACGTGGGCCCGTGCGTATCGCGCGCGATTTTGAAGCCGCGGCCTTCGAGGTTCGGGAAGCCGTAGTAGAGATCGCCGCCGTTGAAATCCGCCCAGCCGGGCAGGGCTGCCAGTTCGAAGCGCTCGTCGCCGTCCGGCGGCGCGATGAACGCAATCTCCTGGCGCGTCACAAAGATCCGTTCGGCCAAAAGATCGGGAAACACTTTTCCGAGCCACGGTCCGCAAGCGTAGATCACCGCGTCCGCTGAACGTGGCTCGCCATCGAGCCGCACCTCGTGGCCGTGCGCGCCTGGCTCGGCCTGCGCGAGCCGATACTCGCCGCCGCGTTCGACGAAACTGCGCACCAATTCCTGCACGGCGCGCCGCGCCATCAGCGCGCCGAACTCGGCCTCGTAAAGCCCAACCTCAATGTCCGTGAAGTCAATCTGCGGCCAGCGTGCGCTGAGCTCGGCATGATCGAGCACTTCGATCGGTAGATTCAGGCGTTCGTGCACATCGATCGAGGCGCGCGCGTAATCCACCATCTCACTGAAGAAAAACAGCACGCCGTGCGGATGAAACAGCGGCAGCACGGAAACGTCGGAGAGCCGCTTCCATTCGTCGAGCGAATTCACCGCCATGCGCGTGTAAATCTCGTCGGGGCCGTAATCGCTGCGCGTCATCCGGCTCTCGCCGCCGGAAGAGGCTCGTGCATTGGCTGGCCCCATTCGGTCCACGAGCAGCACGCTCCATCCCGCGCGCCGCAGATGCTCTGCGGTCCACGATCCGAACACGCCGGCGCCGACAACGATCGCGCGGCGCCGCCCCTGCGCGAACGTCGCCAGCGGCAACGCTGCCGCCGCGCCGAGAATGGTTCTACGTGTCGCCCCCATAAGCGTCCGCCGATTCCCCGGCGCCAGTCTACTTCGGCATGCGTCAGTATGAAGTATAGGTGTGACGTGCGGATAGGAATTTTGAACGGCCCGGGCTCCATCGGCGAGGTGCGCGTAAGAGCCATTGTGTCAAAGCCGCCAGCACATCGCGATGGCGAATCGGCGTCGCATCCCGCGTCGCGCCAGCAGTTCAGCCGTTGCACGCGGCCGACGTGCGCCTCTAGCCTCACCGC
>DASWLD010000035.1:0-23764 GCA_036396275.1 Burkholderiales bacterium | reverse complement strand
TGTGCCGTCCGGTGCGACCATGAGACCGGCGTAGAGAAAGCCGGTGTACGGCGTACCCTGTTCCGCCATCCCGCGTACCGTGGGTTCAATGACTTCGTGCATGATTCGATCCGACAATGCCGGCGTTACGATCGGCGCGGGCGAATACGCGCCCATGCCGCCGGTATTGGGGCCCTTGTCGCTGTCGAATACGCGCTTGTAATCTTGCGACGTTGCAAGCGGCAGCGCCGTGCGGCCGTCCACCATGACGATAAAGCTGACCTCTTCGCCGCTCAGAAATTCCTCGATCACGAGTCGTTGTCCAGCATCGCCCAGCGCGCGATCGCGTTGGATGCTGCGCGCCGCCTCCAGGAACTCGGCACGGGTGTTGGCGATAACCACGCCCTTGCCGGCGGCAAGACCGTCGGCCTTGAGCACGCACGGAAAGCGTCTTGCAGGATCGTTGGCGATATGTTCGCTTGTCCCGTAGTCCGTCGTTTCATCGTAGGGCGCTGTCGGAATGCCGTGACGGAAGAGAAACTCCTTAGCAAAGAGCTTTGAGCCTTCCAGCTGGGCGCAGGCCCGGGTCGGACCGAAGCAGCGAAGTTCGGCAGCGGTGAAGCGATCGACGATGCCGGCCACCAACGGCGCTTCGGGGCCGACGACGGTGAGGTCGATCCGATGATCCCGGGCGAAGCGCAACAGCGCATCGACGTCTTCCGCGCCGATCGCGATGTTTTCGCATTTCGGCTCGTGCGCCGTCCCGGCATTGCCGGGCGCGACGTAAACGCGCGCCGCTCTTGGTGAGCGCGCGAGCTTCCACGCCAGCGCGTGTTCGCGACCGCCGCCGCCGACGACGAGGACGTTCATAAGATTCTCTGTCGCGAAGACGCAAAGACGCAAAGAGGATACATTTTCAAAGGCAACAGGCTTTGCGTCTTTGCGCCTCTGCGACGAAAGTCCATATCAGTGCCGGAAGTGGCGCACGCCGGTGAACACCATCGCGATGTCGTGCTCGTTTGCGGCGTCGATGACTTCCTTATCGCGCACCGAGCCGCCGGGCTGAATCACCGCCGTGATGCCGACCTCGGCCGCTTGGTCGAGCCCGTCGCGGAACGGAAAAAACGCGTCCGAGGCCATGACGCTGCCTCGAACTTCCAGGCCGGCATCTTTCGCCTTTATCGCGGCGATGCGCGCGCTGTAGACGCGGCTCATCTGGCCGGCACCGACGCCGATGGTGTGGTTGTCCCTGCAAAAAACGATGGCGTTCGATTTCACGAACTTGACCACGCGCCAGGCGAACAGCAAATCGCGCGTCTCCGCCGCGCTCGGTGCACGCCGGGTAACGACCTTCAAATCTTCTTGACGTGTCACCGCGAGATCGGCGTCCTGCACCAAGAGTCCGCCGGTGACGCGTTTGAAGTCCCAGCTCGCCGCCGGCTTGGGAGGCCAATCTCCGCAGGCCAGCACGCGAACGTTTCCTTTGGTTTTGAGGACCGCTTGCGCCGCCGCGTCGATCCGCGGGGCAACGACGACTTCGACGAACTGGCGATCGAGGATGGCTTTCACGGTGTCGGCATCGAGCGCGCGATTGAAGGCGATGATGCCGCCGAACGCCGAGGTCGGATCGGTGGCGTACGCATGTTCGTACGCCGCGCCGATCGACCCCGCCACGGCGACGCCGCACGGATTGGCGTGTTTCACGATGACGCACGCGGGTTGCTCGAACGATTTCACGCATTCGAGCGCCGCGTCGGTGTCGGCAATGTTGTTGAACGAAAGCTCCTTGCCCTGAAGTTGCCGCGCGGCGGCGATGGTTCCCGTCGGCGGATCGGGTTCGACATAGAATGCCGCGCGTTGATGCGGGTTCTCGCCGTAACGCAGCGCCGCCGCTCGCACGAATTGCCGATTGAGGGTGTGCGGGAAGTCGCCGAGTTTCTTGTCGGCATCGAGGGCGCCGAGATAGTTGGCGATCGCGCCGTCGTAGCGCGCGGTGTGTTCGAATGCTTTCACGGCAAGCCGAAAGCGCGTGGCGTCGGTGACGGCGTTTTCGTGCGCCTCCATTTCTTCCAGTATCGCCGCGTAATCGCCGGCGTCGACGGCGACGGTGACGCTTGCGTGATTTTTCGCGGCGGCGCGCAGCAACGTCGGCCCACCGATGTCGATTTGCTCGATCGCGGCCGCAAAATCGCAGTCGGATTGCGCCACGGTCTGTTCGAATGGATAAAGATTGACGACGACCAAATCGATCGGCGCGATCGTGTGCTCGCTTAGCGCACGCATATGCGCTTCGTCGTCGCGTCGCGCGAGCACGCCGCCGTGCACGCGCGGGTGCAGCGTCTTCACGCGGCCGTCGAGCATTTCCGGAAAGCCGGTGTAGTCGGAGATTTCGCTGGCCGCAATGCCGTTCGACGCCAGCAAGCGCGCCGTGCCGCCGGTGGAAAGGATTTCAACGCCGCGCGCGGCGAGCACGCGCGCGAAGTCGGCAACGCCGGTCTTGTCCGATACGCTAATCAGCGCGCGTTTGATCGCCACCATGAAGCGGTTACTGTCGGAGCCGACCGCGGCCGCTTTTCATCGCGGCAATGCCGGTCAATTGAGTTTGTGCTGCTTGAGTTTCTTGCGCAGCGTGTTGCGATTGATGCCGAGCAACTCGGCCGCGCGGCATTGATTGCTCTTGACGTGACGCATGACGATTTCGAGCAGCGGTCGCTCGACTTCGGTCATGACCATGTCGTAGACGTCGGTGGTCTTCTCGCCGTTCAAGTCGTGAAAATAGCGCTCGAGGGAGTTTCTCACATGCATCGACAGCAGGACTTTGCGTTCTCTCATGCGGCGAGCTCGACGGTTTCGCGTTGCCGATCGAAGAATTCGCGCACCATGGCGAGCTGGGCGGCGACGCTGTCTAGTTGATTGACGCGGTGGCGAAACATCGCGCCGCCGACGAGTCCCTTGCTGTACCACGAGATATGTTTGCGCGCGACCCGCACGCCGGTGTGCTCGCCGTAAAAGGCGTACAGGTTTTCGAGATGCTTAAGAAGGGTATCGCGCACCTCGGTAATCGGCGGCGGCGCGAGTTTGGCGCCGGTCGCGAGAAAATGCGAAATTTGCCTGAAAATCCAGGGATTTCCTTGGGCCGCGCGGCCGATCATGAGTCCGTCGGCACCGGTCTGGGCGAGCACGGTCGCTGCTTTCTCGGGCGAGCCGATATCGCCGTTGGCGATCACTGGAATCTTCACGGCACCCTTGATCGCGGCAATCGTTTCGTACTCCGCCTCGCCTCGGAACAAATCGGCGCGCGTACGGCCGTGCACGGCGAGTGCCTGAATGCCGCTATCCTCGGCGATGCGCGCGACCGCGATGCCGTTGCGGTTGGCGCGATCCCAGCCGGTGCGAATCTTCAATGTCACCGGTACATCGACGGCCGCCACGACCGCGCGCAAGATGCGTGCCACGAGCGACTCATGTTGCAGCAGCGCCGAGCCGGCCATGACGTTGCAGACCTTCTTTGCGGGGCATCCCATGTTGATGTCGATGATCTGGGCTCCACGATCCGCGTTGTAGCGCGCGGCCTCGGCCATCATGGCCGGGTCGGCGCCGGCGATCTGCACGGTGCGCGGCTCGTCCTCGCCGGTATGGTCCGCACGCCGTAGCGTTTTATTGCTGCCCCAGAGCAGGGAATTCGATGAAACCATCTCGGATGCCGCCATGCCGGCATCGAGCTGCTTGCACAACTGACGAAACGGACGATCGGTAACGCCCGCCATCGGTGCGAGGAAGAGACTACTGCGCAGTTCGTGAAGTCCGATTCTCATGTCGGATCTTTCTCTACCATTTACTCGGCGGGGGGCGAATCATAACCAGAAATTCTTCGTCGGGGGAAGAGGCAACTGACAATTGCTTCAAAGAATGGCGTGGACGCGTGTGTGTGCGATGAATCACTAAATCACTTGACACCGCGCCGAACGTGTTGCATGCGCGACGCGATGTTACCGCTCGTTCGGGTCGATGCGCGTTCGCGCGCGGTTAGTCTGTGCGCGACGGCGCTTGCGGTATCAATCGAATTTCAAAACCGGTTGCTTTGCCGTCGGGATTAGTGACGTCGAGCAGCGCGTTCGCAACGACGTTCGGACTCAGGGGTGCGGCGGCCGCGGCGCGCGAACCTAGGTACTCGCGCGGCGTAAACGTGCGCCGCGCCAGCAGTTGACCCGCGTTGTCGGTAAGGCCCACCTCCATGAGCGGCGGCAGTTGCACGTTGTCGGTTCGATTCACCATGCTGGCACGTATGCGCAGCACGTTGGCGTAGCGCGGATGGGGTGCGATTTTGGTTTTGATCAGTTCGGGAACGAGATTCGCCGCCGGTGGCGGCAATTCACACTGCGCCAGTCGGCAGAATTCGGCGAGCGTGGGTCGAAGTTGCGGCAGTTGCGCGAGTTCATTGCGATAAAAATACGCGAACTGTCCGAGCAACAGCGCCGCCAGCGGTGGTGCGACCAGAAACCATACGAGCGGCGGCGGCCCGCGCCGCGGTGGATAGAACAACGACAGATCGGAGACGACCGGAATTTCCGTCTCCGCGCCCTCGCCGATGTCGATGAACTCGCTGTCATCGTCCGATTCGATCGGGAAACTGATCTGCGTTTCGCCTTCGGTCTGCGAACCGCCGGGGGCCGGGGCCGCGAACAGATGCAAATCGGCGCGGAACACCGAATCGCAACGCCCGCAGCGCACCAATCCATCGCGCGCTTTAAGCTGCGCGACGGTTATTTTGAAAGCGGTTTGACACTCGGGGCAGCGGGTGTACATGGCTGGTTACCGCGTGCGCGTGCCCGCCAACAAGATCCAGTCGTCGCGCCGGCGCGAGTCGAATTCGAAGGCGTGAGCATACGCGGCGGCTACCTCGTCGATTTGGTCCGCGAGAATTCCACTGAGCGCAAGCTGCCCGCGCGGCTCGAGGCGAGTCGTCAGTTCCGGTGCCAGCGCGATCAGCGTTGCGCTCAAAATGTTGGCGACCGCTATCGTGGCGGTGTGGTTCGCGCTCAACTCCCCGGGAAAACACGCCAGGAACCGGTCGTGCACGCCGTTTCGCGCCGCGTTTTCGCGGCTGACCGCGAGCGCCTGCGCGTCGGTGTCGACGCCGATCGCGTGAGCCGCCCCGAGCTTGAGCGCCGCAATCGCCAGAATGCCGGAGCCGCAGCCATAGTCCATCACCGTGCGCCCCGCGAGCGATTGCGTAGCGAGCCAAGCAAGACAAAGCCGCGTCGTCGGGTGGGCGCCGGTACCGAAGGCGAGGCCGGGGTCAAGCACGACGTTAATCGCCGCCGGATCGGGCGGCTGGTGCCAACTCGGGGTGATCCACAAGTTATCGGCGATTTGCAACGGGCGGAATTGCGCGCGCCAAGTTCGTTCCCAGTCGGCGCCATCGAGACGATCGGTTTCATACGGTAGACGATCGATGCCGAGCGTTTTTTGCAGCGCGCCAATAACGTCTTCGGCGTTGGTGTCGGCGCTAAACAACGCGGTAACGAGATTCTCGTCCCAAAGCGCAACGGGCTCGCGCGCGCCTTGCAGCCGTTGTGCCTCGGTCGCGCTCTCGATCGATACCGATAAGGCACCGCCGCCCGTAAGCGCGTCGGCAACGACATCGACGTCGCGCTCCGATGCACGCAGCTTTATTCGCAGCCAGGACACGGCGACAGCATACAAGTCCACCCGGGTGCGCGCGAGGCGGTTACAGCCCGAGTTTCTTTTCGAGGTAGTGAATGTTGGTTCCGCCTCTGATGAAGTTGGCGTCGTTCAAAATATCCTGGTGCAACGCAATATTCGTTTTGATGCCTTCGACCACCATTTCGGACAGCGCCACACGCATGCGCGCGAGCGCGAGATCGCGCGTTTCGGCGTGAGCGATCACTTTCGCTATCATCGAATCGTAGTACGGCGGCACCGTGTAGTTGTTGTAGATGTGGGTGTCGACGCGCACCCCGGGACCGCCCGGTGGGTGGTAGTAGGTGATGCGCCCAGGCGACGGCATGAACGTTTGCGGGTCCTCGGCGTTGATGCGGCACTCGATCGCGTGGCCGTGCCAAGCGACGTCCTTCTGGCGCAGCGAAAGTTTCTCGCCGGATGCGATCAGAATCTGTTCCTTCACGATGTCGACGCCGGTCACCATCTCGGTTACCGGATGCTCGACTTGCACGCGCGTGTTCATTTCGATGAAGTAAAAGTCGCCGTCCTGGTATAGAAATTCAAACGTTCCGGCGCTGCGATAACCGATGCGCCGACATGCCTCGGCGCAGCGCTCGCCGATGCGGTGTCGCAGCTTCTCCGGCAGGCCCGGTGCCGGCGATTCTTCGATGACCTTTTGATGGCGGCGTTGCATCGAGCAATCGCGCTCGCCCAAGTGAATGGCGTTACCGTGCTCGTCGGCCAACACCTGAAACTCGATGTGGCGCGGATTGTCGAGGTACTTTTCCATATAGACGGTGTCGTTGTTAAACGCCGCCGCCGCCTCGGCCCGTGTTATGGCCACGGCATTCAGCAGGGCCGCCTCGGTATGCACCACGCGCATGCCGCGCCCGCCACCACCACCGCTCGCCTTGATCAGCACCGGATAGCCGATGTGAGTCGCTATTCGCAGGAGTTCGCGGTCGCCCGTCGGCAACGGTCCGTCGGAACCGGGGACGCACGGTATGCCGGCCCTTTTCATCGCCTTGATCGCGGAAATCTTATCGCCCATCAGGCGAATGGTGTCGGCGCGCGGACCGATAAAAATGAAGCCGCTCTTCTCGACGCGCTCGGCGAAATCCGCGTTCTCGGACAGGAACCCGTAGCCCGGATGAATCGCCTGCGCTTCCGTGACTTCGGCGGCGCTGATGACGGCCGGAACGTTCAAGTAGCTGTCGAGCGCGCGCGCCGGTCCGATACAAACCGATTCGTCGGCGAGGCGAACGTACTTGGCCTCGCGGTCGGCTTCCGAATGCAGCGCGACCGTGCGGATGCCGAGCATGCGACAGGCGCGCTGGATGCGCAGGGCGATTTCGCCACGATTGGCAATGACGATCTTTTCCAACATGGCGCGAGGTCTATTCGACGACGAACAGCGGTTCGCCGAATTCAACCGGCTGGCCGTTTTCCTTGAGGATCGCCTTAACCACGCCGGCCTTATCGCTCTCGATTTGGTTCATCATCTTCATGGCTTCGATGATGCAGAGTACGTCGCCGACGTTCACTTCGCTGCCGACATCGACGAACGCCTGAGCGCCGGGCGAAGGCGAACGGTAAAACGTGCCGACCATCGGTGACGTAACGGCGTGGCCCGCCGGTGCGGCAGGCAGGGGGCTTGGCGCGGCGGGCACCCCGGATGACGGGGCAGGCGCGTGTCCGGCCGCCGGTGCCGCGTGATGCGTTACCGAGGTTGCCGTGCTCGCGGAGGTCGGTCCGGCCCCGACCGAGCTGGCCCGGCTGATGCGTATCGCTTCCTCGCCCTCGCGTATTTCAATTTCCGCAAGACTCGATTCCTCCAGCATCTCGATCAGTTTCTTGACCTTTCGAATGTCCATTGGGGTGCCTCTAGGATTTCTTCGATTTTTTGAGATGTTCGATGGCGTAGGTCAGGGCCAGCTCGTAGCCTTGTGCGCCGAGCCCCGAAATGACGCCGATGGCGACGTCGGAGAAGTACGATTGGCGGCGAAACGGCTCGCGCGCAAAAACGTTGGAGAGGTGCACCTCGATGAAGGGAATACGGGTACCGGTCAGCGAATCGCGCAGAGAAACGCTGGTGGACGTGAAGCCGGCGGGGTTCAACAAAATGAAAGCGACCTTTTCGGTGGCGGCTTTTTGCACGCGGTCGACCAAAGCGTGTTCGGCATTGCTTTGATACGACTGGAGCCGGTGTCCGGCTGTCTCGGCCTGACGCGTCAGCCGCGCAATGATTTCGGCGAGAGTAGTCGTGCCGTAGTACTCGGGTTCGCGCTCGCCAAGCAGGTTCAGGTTGGGTCCATTCAAGACAAGCAATTCGGCCATCGATTGATGTTCCTCTTGTTAGTCTCAGCTTCTATAGCGGGGATCGGCACTGTCTGGCTTCCGATATGCCGCCCGGGGGTTAGCGAAATTTCGCTCAACTTAGCCGAAGATCGGAACAAAAGCCAGCGGCCACGCGCTGAGACGCAGCCGGTCAATACGGCTAGTGATATGGGTGTTTTTGCGGAGCAACAACGCGAAACTGGTGAGAAATCGCGCAGGAATCAAGTGCGGACGATCGTTTTCAGCCGTGTAGACGTCAGAACTGTGAGAGCGTCTGAAGCAATTCCGTGGCAGATTTATAACCGTAGAAGCGCAGCTCGCGAGCCTCCGTCCCGTCGGCGCGGAGGAATAGCATCGCGGGCGGGCCAAAAACGCCGAATTGCTGTTTCATGGCGCGGGAATCGTCATTGGGTTCGGTGACGTCGGCCTGCAGGGCCACGAACCGCGTCGCGACGGTATTTCGAACCGTCGGATCGCGTAGCGTCGACCGCTCCATACGGACGCAATCGGTGCACCAATCGGCGTAATAGTCGAGGACCACAGGCTTGCCCGATCGGCGCGCGTCTGCGAGGCGCGACTCGAGCGCTTTCCAGCTGGCGATACGCTCGAACAGCGGCGCCTCCGCGGAAAGTGACGGACTAGGTTTTTCGGCAGCGCCGGTCGATCGGACGTCCAGCAGTTGTCGGGGAAGCGGGGCGAATACGTCGCGACTCCCCATAAAGCCGCCAATGAGCGCCAGCACGCCCCACGCAAGCAAGAGCGTTCCAGCGCCTTTCCAGAGGTAACGCCAACCGCTTGCCTCTTTTGGCAGCGCCTGTGTCGCTCCGAGGTAAACCCCGCAGATAATGAAAAACGCGCTCCAAAGCAGCAGCACCGGAACCTCTTCCAGCGCCGTCAACAGGTAAATGGCGACCCCGACGAGCAACACACCGAACACATGTTTGACCGTGTTCATCCACGGGCCGCTGCGTGGCAGAAGTTGGCCCTCACTTACGCCGATGGCCACAAGGACCGCACCCTGACCGTTGGCCAGCGCGAACATGACTGCCGCGCCGAGCGTGGCGTCTTGCGTCTGGAGCGCGCCGGTGAGCGCGGATGCCAGTACCGGTGTGACGCACGCACCGATGATAAGGGCGGAAAAAAGACCGAGCACGAACACGCCGAGAAATTCGCCGCCGACCCAGCCTTTTGTCTTGCCGTGCACGCGCGATGAATGATGATGCAGGAACGACTGCACCGCCTGCGGCATGTGAATCTCGTAAAGCCCGAACATGGAAAGCGCGAATACCACCAGCAGGCCGCTGAAGATACCGATCGCCCAAGGATTCTGAAAATACGCATGTAGCTGTTCGCCGGTGGCACCGGCGACGGCCCCGGCAGTTGCATAGGTGAGCGCGGTACCAAGCACATACGTGTACGAAAGCAAACCGCCGCGCCACTTCGTCAGCCGCGTTCCCTCGGCGCCGACCAAGACGCTCGAAATGATCGGTATCATCGGAAGCACGCAGGGCGTAAACGTCAACAGCAGCCCGGCACCGAAAGCGCCGATCATCGCCAAGAACAGCTGCACGCCGCGACCGCTTTTCCCCGTCGGCGGCGCGATCGGTCCGGCAGCGACCGCGGCGAGTCCCGCGTCAATTTGTTGCCCCGGTCCGGTTGTCACTTGGTCGCCGTTACTCGAAACGGCGAAGCGCCGCGCCGTCGGTTCGTAGCAGATGCTAACGCCCTTGTCGGCGCAACCCTGATAGCCGACGTTCAGCGCGAAGCCCGATTGTGGGAAGGTCCCAAGCAATGGCAGTCGCACATCCAGTCCGCGCCGATATACCTCGGTGCGGCCCACATAGTTATCCGTTATCGCTTCGCTCATCGGCAGTTCGATGGCCCCGAAACGCAGATCGGCGGCAAGCGGCGTGCCGTCGGGCGCGGACACGCTGAAGCGTAATTTGTCGCGGTAGAGGTAACAGCAATCGGCGATTGAAAAGCGAACGTTCAGCGTGCGCGCATCGATTCCGATAGCATCGACGTGAAACGCCTGCTCCGGGGGAACGACTTCGGCCTCAGCGCCGGTGAGCCCCAGTAATCGCGCGGCGATGGTCTTGTCGGGGACATGGGCGCTTTGTCGCAGTACCGGGTCGTCAGAATTCCCCGTGGCTGCGGCCAACGCTAACGTAATGTCTTTGGCAATCGGCGGATAACAGACGCCCACCGGTTCATTGCAACCTTGCGCGGTAATGCGCACGCGCGGCGCACCCGAAACCGATTCGAACGGCACCCGTACCGAGACTTCGTTTAGATAGATTTCGCTGGCGCCAAAGTAGGGATCGTTCTTGGTTTTGCCCGGCGGGAACAGGGGCGTCTTGAGTCGCAGCGAGGAATCGAGCGCCTCGAACTTGAACTTGTCGCGGTACATATAATAGCCGTGAGCGATGCGCCAGCTCGCTTCGAGCGTGTCGCCGGTGACGCGCGTCGTGAGGCTGAACGCCTGATCGGGCGGGAGCAGCTCGTCTTCCGGTGCAGCGAGCGCCGCTCCGGCGAAAAACGCCAGCAGCCACAGCAGATGTTTTGTCATGTAGCGCTTTCCGGATCTTCAATCCAGGCCAGGTAACCCGCGAGGCCGGCGGCAATTGGGATCGCAACGACCTCAGGAAGTTCATAGGGATGCAGCGCGACGATGCGCTGTTCGACAGCCGGGTAATCGCGCACTCGGATCTTGACTATTAAGAGTTGTTCTTCGGCCGACTCGGTCTGGCCGCGCCAGCGATAAATCGATCGCATCGGTGGCAACACGTTAACGCAGGCGGCCAGCCGATCCTCAACGAGTGCGCGGGCGATAGTTTCGGCCGCGGCCGCGTCCGGGCAGGTTGTAAACACCAGTTGATAGTGGGAATGAGCCATCGTGCCCCTAAGGCTAGCCGAGCATCTCTCGATACAAACCGCGATCGCCAGTGTATCGACCGAATCGCTAAGATACGCGGGGCGCTCCTGGTGACCGGATCCCACCCATACGCGCATAGCATTCCGCTCGTCATGCCACTTTGACGGACCTTCATCAAATGCTTGACATGCGGGCTGGTCCGCATATCATTAGCACTCATCTTTGGGGAGTGCTAACAGCCCGGCTAGGTCTAACGGGCTTTCGTGCTTCTCCGC
Source organism: Burkholderiales bacterium (assembly GCA_036396275.1). Lineage (GTDB taxonomy): Bacteria > Pseudomonadota > Gammaproteobacteria > Acidiferrobacterales > Sulfurifustaceae > JACQFZ01. Next base: position 12,613 of record DASWLD010000035.1, on the reverse strand, counting down.
ATTAGCGTCATGTTCAAAATGATACGTAAGTAATTGAAAGATAATGAGGAGTCATCTATGACCGCTCAAGCCACAGCTGTTAAAGGAGCATCCGAAGTGAAAATTCGTCCACTGCACGACCGTGTTATCGTCCGGCGCCTCGAAGAGGAGCGCAAAACCGCCGGCGGCATCGTCATTCCCGATACCGCCAAGGAAAAGCCTATTCAAGGTGAAGTCGTTGCCGCCGGTAAGGGCAAGATTCTCGAGAACGGTGACATTCGACCGCTCGATGTGAAGGTTGGCGACAAGGTGCTGTTCGGAAAGTACTCCGGCACCGAGGTCAAGGTGGGTAATGAAGAGCTGCTCGTGATGCGCGAAGAAGACATCATGGGCGTCGTCGAAGGCAAGTAAGCAGCAAGTCTGGAAGAGGGTTAAATCATGGCAGCAAAAGAAGTCGTATTCGGAGATTACGCGCGCCAGCGCATGTTGCGCGGCGTAAACATTTTGTCCGATGCAGTGAAGATCACGCTCGGACCGAAAGGTCGCAACGTCGTGCTTGATAAGTCGTTCGGTGCGCCGACGGTGACGAAGGACGGCGTATCGGTGGCAAAGGAAATCGAGCTGAAAGATAAGTACGAAAACATGGGCGCTCAGATGGTAAAGGAAGTCGCGAGCAAGACTTCCGACGTCGCCGGCGACGGCACGACCACTGCGACGGTACTGGCGCAAGCGATGTTGCGCGAGGGACTCAAGAGCGTTGCCGCCGGCATGAATCCGATGGACCTGAAGCGCGGCATCGACAAGGCCGTCATCGCAGCGGTTGAAGCACTCAAGAAAATCTCAAGACCTTGTTCCGATCACAAGGAAATCGCTCAAGTCGGCACTATCTCGGCGAACGCGGATGAGTCGATCGGCAAGATCATTGCCGAGGCGATGGAAAAGGTCGGCAAGGAAGGCGTGATCACGGTCGAGGAAGGCCAGGCGCTCGAAAACGATCTTGAGATCGTCGAAGGCATGCAGTTCGATCGCGGTTATATCTCGCCGTATTTCATTAACAAGCAAGATACGATGAGCGCCGATATCGAAAACCCGCTCATCCTCATCACCGACAAGAAGATCACCACGATTCGCGACATGCTGCCGGTGCTCGAAGCGGTGGCGAAGCAGGGCAAGCCGCTCTTGATCGTCGCTGAAGACGTCGAAGGCGAAGCACTGGCGACGCTGGTGGTGAACAACATCCGCGGCATCCTGAAAGTGTGCGCGGTGAAGGCGCCGGGCTTCGGCGACCGCCGCAAGGCCATGCTGCAAGACATCGCCATCCTCACCGGCGGTACCGTGATCTCCGAGGAAGTCGGTCTTAACCTCGAAAGCGCCACGCTCGACGCGCTTGGCCAGGCGAAGCGCATTCAGGTGGACAAGGAGAACACCACGATCATCGACGGTGCCGGCAAGAAAGGCGAGATCGAAGGCCGGATCAAACAGATCCGCGCGCAGATCGAAGAGGCGACCTCCGACTACGACAAGGAAAAACTGCAAGAGCGTGTCGCCAAGCTGGCCGGTGGCGTCGCCTTGATCAAGGTCGGTGCCGCCACCGAAGTCGAGATGAAGGAAAAGAAAGCTCGCGTCGAAGACGCCCTGCACGCCACCCGGGCGGCGGTCGAAGAAGGTATCGTGCCGGGCGGCGGTGTCGCGCTGGTGCGCGCCATCAACGCTATCAAGAGCCTCAAGGGCGACAATCACGATCAGGACGTGGGCATCCAAATTGCGGTGCGTTCCATGCAGGAGCCGTTGCGCCAGATCGTCGAGAATGCCGGCGCGGAAGGCTCCGTGGTGTATCACAAGGTTGCGGAGAGCAAGGAAGCGAACTACGGCTATAACGCCGCATCCGGTGAGTACGGGGATATGCTGAAGATGGGTATTCTCGACCCGACCAAGGTCACGCGCACGGCGCTGCAAAACGCGGCCTCGATCGCCGGCCTCATGATCACCACCGAAGCGATGGTGGCGGAGATGCCGAAGGAAGAGGATAAAATGCCGGGCGGTGGCGGCATGGGCGGTATGGGTGGCATGGGCGACATGGGAATGTAAGGTCCGCACCAACGCGACCTGCGGTAACTGGAGAGGCCCCGATCGGGGCCTCTCTTTTTTTGCGTCTGAGCCTCGCACGGGTTTCTGGTACTGTTGTCGCCGATTGCACCGAGAAACTCACGGAGCTGCGGTTCCTCGCGTGGCATTCACCGCTCTTTGCATGACTGAATCAGTCGACGCTTTGTTTAGAAAATCCATCGCCTCCGTTCCCTCGGAGTTGCGCCCGTCCGCGCAAGCACGGTGGCAGGCGTTCGCGCCGCAGTTGGTGGACATGCCTCAAACCGGGTCGGCACGGGAATGGCTGGCGTCGCTGGTCGGGGTGTTCGCCGCCAGTGAGTTCGTGGCGCACACGGCGGAGCGTCATCCGGGGTTGGTTAGTGAGCTGCTCGCCGATGAGTTGCTGTACCGTCGCTATCCGACGGGCGCGCTTGCGCAACACGTTCAACAGGCCGTGTCGGCGGTGCGCGACGAGGCCGAATTGAAGCAGGTGCTGCGCACCATCCGCCGGCGCGAGATGGTGCGCATCGCCTGGCGTGATCTCGCCGGCCGCGCGGATCTTACGGAAGTCGTCGAGACGTTATCCGAGCTGGCCGATAGCTGCATCGATGCCGCGCTGACGTGGCTCACGCGCCGCGCCTACGCGGAACAAGGCGTGCCGCTCGGCGAGGACGGCAAAGAGCTACGGCTCACGGTGCTCGCGCTCGGCAAGCTCGGCGGCCACGAACTCAATTTTTCCTCCGATGTCGACGTGATCTTCACCTATCCCGAAGAAGGCGAGCTGCCGGGCGCGCGCGCGCTCAGTTACGGCGAATTGTTTTTGCGGTTGTGTCAGTCGCTGATGCGTGTGCTCGGCGAGGCGACGGTTGACGGCTTTGTCTTTCGCGTCGATACGCGACTACGTCCGTTCGGTACCAGCGGTCCGTTGGCGCTCTCGTTCGACGCCATGGAGCACTACTACCAGGCGCACGGTCGCGAATGGGAGCGCTACGCTTTCATCAAGGCGCGCGCCTGCGCCGGCGATCGCGCCGCGGGCGATTCGCTGCTCGCGCGGTTGCGGCCGTTCGTTTATCGCCGCTACATCGATTTCGGCGCGCTCGCGGCGATCCGCGAAATGAAGGAAATGATCGCGCGCGAGGTCGAGCGCCAATCCATGGCCGGCGACGTCAAGCTTGGCCCCGGCGGGATACGCGAAATCGAGTTTATTACCCAGGCGTTGCAATTAATTCGCGGCGGCCGCGAGCCGGTATTGCAGGAACGCGCAACCGTGAAGGCGCTCGCGCAATTGACCCACGCCGGTCATCTCGCCGCAACCATAACCGAGGCATTGAGCGCGAGCTACGACTTTCTCCGTCGCGTCGAACATCGATTGCAGATGGTGGCCGATCAGCAAACGCACGCGCTGCCGACCGAATCGCTGGCGCAGGCGCGGCTCGCCTTCGGCATGGGTTACGCTAACTGGGATTTTTTTCGCGCTGCGCTCGATCGCCATCGCGAATTCGTGCAACGTCAATTTCGAGAGTTACTCGGCGCTCCGGAGAAACCGGCGGCGGCAGCAGATGCGTTTTCAGCCTTATGGCCTGGTGCAGTTGACCCCGAACGCGCCGCGAGTGTCTTGAGCGAAGCGGGCTACGCCGATCCGAGCGCGGTGGTCGCGTTGCTCGACGAACTGCGCAAGAGCTCGGGCTATCAGGCGCTTTCGGCGGAAGGTCGAGTGCGGGTAGACCGGCTGGTGCCGCTGGCGTTGCGCGAAACCGCGCGAGTCGCGCATCCGGGCGTCACGATCGCGCGTTTGGTGCGTCTCTTCGAAGCGATCGGACGGCGCACGGCGTACTTCGCGCTCCTTATCGAAAACCCGACCGCGCTCACGCAACTGGTGAATCTCGCGGCCGCAAGTCCCTGGATCGCCGCTTGGATCGGCCAGCACCCCGTGGTGCTCGATGAGCTGCTCGATCCACGCGGCCTGTACGAGCTACCGAGCCGCGAGGAACTCGAAACCGAACTGAACGAGCGTCTCAAGCAGATTGGCGCCAACCTCGAAGCGCAAACGGATTGGCTGCGCGAATTTCGCAACGCCCATCTCTTGCGCGTCGCCGCCGCCGACATCGGGCCGGGACTGCCGGCCGATCGCGTCGGTGCGCATTTGTCGCAGCTCGCCGACGTGCTGCTCGAAAACTGCTTGCGCATTGCCTATCAAATGCTGATCGCGCGCCACGGCGCGCCCGGCGGCGACGCGCATTGCCGGGAACCGGGGTTCGCTGTCATCGGTTACGGCAAGCTCGGCAGTCTCGAACTTGGCTACGCTTCCGATCTCGATATGATTTTTTTGTACGAGGAGGTCGATGGTGGGATGACGCACGGCGATCGCCAAATTCCAAACGAACTTTTCTTCGCGCGCCTCGGCCAGCGGTTGATTCATTTGCTCACGGCGCGCACGCCGGCCGGCATCCTGTATGAAGTCGACATGCGCCTGCGCCCGAGCGGCAACGCCGGTACGCTCGTCACCGGTCTGAATGCGTTCCGTCGCTACCAGGAAAACCAGGCGTGGACCTGGGAGCACCAGGCGCTGGTACGCGCGCGTCCGGTCGCCGGCAAGATGGAATTGCGCGCCGCTTTCGAGCAAGCACGTCGCGCGGTGTTGTGCCGCGCACGCGACGACGCAGCGTTGCGCCGCGACGTGAAGGAGATGCGAGAGCGCATGGCCGCGACGCACGCAACGCCCAAGACCGCGACCGGTTTCGACGTTAAGCATGATCGCGGCGGTATCGTCGATATCGAATTTATGGTGCAATACTGGGTTCTGCGGTCGGCGCATGCGCACCCGGACGTCACTGTTCCGAGGGACAACGTTCATATTCTGGAAGCGCTCGCCGGCGCCGGAGCGATTCCCACCGAGCGCGCCGAGTTGCTGAGCGACGGTTATCGCCGCCTGTTATCGGTCGAGCAACGGTTGAAGCTGATGGAGCGCGGAACGCGGGTTGCGGCGGACGAACTTGGCGATTTGCCGCAAGCAGTGCTAAAAATCTGGAACGAAACCTTCGAAGCGGAGTGAGCGAGATGGCAGCGTCAACGTCCATGGCGGATCGCGACGGCGTGATCTGGTACGACGGCAGGATGGTTCCGTGGCGCGAAGCCACCACGCACGTGCTGACGCATACGCTGCACTACGGCATGGGCGCATTCGAAGGGATCCGCGCCTATCAAACGCCGGCCGGCACCGCGGTATTTCGCCTGAAAGAACACACCGACCGGCTGTTCAACTCGGCGCGCATTCTCAATATGCGGATGCCGTTCGACAAGGGGACGATCAACAACGCGGTACTCGCGTCGATCCGCGAAAACAAGCTTGCCGAAGCGTACATCCGGCCGATGTGTTTCTACGGTGCCGAAGGCATGGGCTTGCGGGCCGACAACCTGAGCGTGCACGTGATCGTGGCCGCGTGGGATTGGGGCGCGTACCTCGGTGCGGACGGCGTGAAAAACGGCATCCGCGTTCGCACCTCCTCGTTTAACCGACACCACCCGAACGTCGCGATGTGCCGCGCCAAGGCGAACGGTCAATACATCAATTCCATGATGGCGCTGCAGGAAGCGCTCGCGGCCGGTGCCGACGAAGCGATGCTGCTCGACACCGAAGGCTACGTTTCCGAAGGCAGCGGCGAGAATATTTTCATCGTGCGCGGCGGCGAGTTGATAACCCCGGATCAGACGACGCCGCTCGACGGCATCACGCGTATGAGCGTCGTGCAGCTGGCGCAGGAGAGCGGCCTCAAGGTTACGATGCGCCGCATCACGCGCGACGAGGTGTACATCGCCGACGAGGCATTCTTCACCGGTACCGCCGCCGAGGTCACGCCGATCCGCGAGGTCGACGGCCGCCCGATCGGCGCCGGCCGCCGCGGTCCGATCACCGAGAAGCTTCAGAGCCTCTTCTTCGACCAAGTCCACGGCCGCCGCGATCAGCACCGCGAGTGGCTGACACCTGTCACCTAACGGAAATCGACAAACATGCATCGCAACCAAGGACCCGCCCTCGATGCCAAGGTCGAGCCGAACGCGCAGAACCGCTACGAAGTCACGCGCGCCGATCTACCGCTGCACTGTCCGATGAAAAGCATGAGCCTGTGGAACTCACATCCACGCGTGTACTTGCCGATCGAGGACAGCGGCGAGGAGCAGTGTCCTTATTGCGGCGCAGTTTACGTCCTCAAGGACTAGCGCCGAGTTACCGGACGTTCACGTCGTGTTGGCTGGTTCGCAACGCACCTCGGACGTTACCGAATTGGCGATGAAGCATTCCTCGTGCGCCGTACGATGCAGCGCGTCGATCTCCTCGGTTGTCGGCAGCTTCTCGCCGGCGAACGTCGCTTTGGGGCGGAGCCGCACGCGGGTAATCGCGACTTTTCCGGCGCCGTTCTTTTCCATCACGCCGACGGCGTTATCGACATAGTTCGTCACGCGAAAACCGCGTTGCGCGGCGGCGTCGAGAAACCACAACATGTGGCAGCTCGACAGCGCCGCCACGAATGCTTCTTCGGGGTCGATCGCCGCGGGATCGGAATAGGGCGCCCGAACGATTTGCGGCGACGCCGACGCCGGAACGGTAAGGCCGCCATCGAAAGTCCAAGTGTGCGCGCGGCTGTAGCGATGCAGCGGAGATTCGGTGTCACCGCGCTCCCAGGAGATGGTCGCTTGATATTCGTGCATGCGGTTTCCTAGCCGGAAAATTCCGGCAGAAGGTGTTTGCGCCACAGCGAATCGGCGAATTCCGGGCGGAAGAAACCGAAATGGCCGATACGACCGACGCCGACGTCTTGCGGCGCCAGACGCTTCATCGTCCGCGGCGCGTTTGCGTAGAAGCCGTGCAGGGATTCGATGTTTCGCGCCGACATGAACTCGTCGTCGGTGAACGATAGCGAAGCGATCGGCGTGCGCACGGCGGCGTAGAGCGCGCGCACGTCGCCGGGTTCCGCGCCGACGGCGTACTGCGGGTTCAAACACCAGCGGCGCCATTGCTTCGCGACACGCGGCGGAAGGTCGCCAACGATGCGCAGGCGCTTGCCGGGAAAGTAGCCGAAAGTCGCCACCGCGAGCGGTGCGACGACATACCAAAGAAACCAAGCGCGGCGGTTCAGCGGCGCGGCATTCTCGCGCCAATAGCCGCTTCCGGTCGCGATCGTGACGAATTTGGCGACGCGGCCGCGATTCGGCACGAACGGGATGATTTGCCCGCCCAAGCTGTGGCCGATCCAATAGAGCGGCTTTTCGCCGGCGCGGTTGCTTAGCGCGGCGAGCGCCGCGGCGCAGTCGTGCGAGGCCCAATCGATTATGTTGACGTCGAGATCGCGCAAGCGGCCGTTCTTCGAAAGGCCCATCCCGCGATAGTCGAACGTCGCGGCGACATAACCCTCGGACGCCAACCAGTTTGCAAGATCCGCGTAAAACGGCTGCGCTACGCCCATAGCGGGTACGATCAATACACCGCCTTTGGCTTCGCGCGCCGGCGCGAAGAAACGCGCGACGATGTGTTGCCCGCGATCGATCGCGATCGTTTTTTGCGTGAAGTCACCCATGCAGCCGCCGGGTGAGGCCGTTCCTTGGGTTCACGCAGCCGGACAAGGTTCGAACGAAGACCAGTCGGTGGATCGAACAACGGTCTCATCCGGCGGATACGATTTGCCGAACGTAAACGCAAACGGCGTCGGGCCGTGCGCCTCAAGATGGGCGATCCGTTTCTTGCCCTCGTCGACGCTCGGTACGCGGCTCGCGGGTATCCACCACAGCGCCAAATGATGGCCGCGCGGCTTTTCAAACCAATCGCCGCGCCGGCGCAGCACATGTACGTGCGCGCTGTCGTACACGTAGCGCTTCAAGTCTTCAATAGACTCCCACACCGACATGTTGAACAACATCCGGTCATCGTCGTACGGGCGCAGGTACGTCGCGTTTCCCGCATCGGTTTGCAGCCGCCAGACAAAGCCCGGGCTGCGGTCGGCGAGCGCATTAATTTCATCGAGCTGCGCCACGAATCCCGCCATGGCCGGATCCTCCAGCGGCGCCACCATGCGCGCGATGTTTACCTGTGCCAGTTGCAGCTTCGCCATTTCTCCTCCGAAGACTTAGCCGGTCGCGTAGTTCGATACTTCAATGAGATTCAAATCGGGGTCGCGGAAATAAACCGACGTCATCGGGCCGCGCGCGCCGGTTCGCGGAACCGGACCGTCGATGATCGCCACCCCGCAGCGTTTCAAATGTTCGATGACGTCCGGCAGTGGTACTAGGGTCACAAAGCAGAGATCCGCCGACCCCGGCGTCGGCGCCCCTGCTTTCGGTTCGAATTCCTCGCCATGCCGATGCAGATTGATTTTCTGCGTTCCGAAGCGCAGCGCCATGCGGCCGCCGCCGAAAACGGCCGGCTGCATGCCGAGCGCCTTTTCGTAGAACGCGCACGTGCGATCGATATCGCCGACGGTCAGTACGACGTGATCGATGGATTCTATTTTTATGGGACCGGCCATCCGCCGCGGCGCAACAGTGCGAGAGGCGGGAACTATACCAGTTTCGTCGGCGCGCTCGCCGCCGCCTCGAACCGTTCCGCGCGCGTCACCGCCCGTCGCTACTTGTGAGCGATTTGCTTGTCGGTGAACAGGTAATCCTTCAGTTCCTTGGAAAAGGTCGGGTCGCGGCGGCGAATCCACTCGAGCACCATCGACGCATGTTCTTTTTCCTCGTCGCGGTTGTGCGCCAGGATCGCCCGTAAATTTTCGTCCTTACAAGCGTCGACGCGCTGGTTGTACCAGTCGATCGCTTCCAACTCCTCCATCAGCGACACGATGGCGCGGTGCATGTCGCGGGTGTCGTTCGAAAGTTCGTCGATCGGCTCGTGATAACCTTCGTTTGCCATTTCTTCCTCCGGTTTCCAATTAAAGCGACGCCGCCGAGACGTTACGAATCGCAAGCGTTCGGCGTTCTCGATCTGCAATCTCGACCGGCACGAGAACGATTGTCAAGTCAGTCGCGCACCAACAGGTGTGGTCCGACCTCGGAAATCGAACGGCAGCCGAGCTGACCCAGCACCCGGTCGATTTCGCTCGTGAGTATCGTGATCGCACGACTTGCGCCGGCCTCGCCGCCGGCGGCGAGGCCATAAAGCGTCGCCCGGCCGATCATCACGGCGTGCGCGCCGAGCGCCATCGCTTTGATTACGTCGGTGCCGCGGCGAAAGCCGCTGTCGACGATGACCGTCAACTGTTTGCCGACGGCGCGCACGATATCGGGTAACACGTCAATGGGGGCCACGCAAGTATCGAGCTGGCGCCCGCCGTGGTTCGTCACGACGATGCCGTCGCAGCCGAGCTTGGCCGCATGTATGGCGTCGGCGACGTTCAAAATGCCCTTTACCAGCAATTTTCGCGGCCAAAGGTCGCGCAGCCAAGCGACGTCTTTCCAGGAAATGTCCGGCGCAAAAAGCTGCGGCACGTAGCGCACGCCGGCGCGCGCGCTTTGAAATTCCGGCGGCGTGAAGTCGATGATGTTCTCGAAGCGCGGCAACCCGTTCGGCACCATCACGTCGACGAACCAGCGCGGGTGGCAAGCGACGTCGATCATATTGCGCCAAGTGAGCTTCGCGGGCGCGCGGTAATTACGCTGATCCCATTCGCGCAAACCGAAGACGTTCGCATCCGAGGTGAAAGCCAACGCTTCGTAGCCGGCGCGCTCCGCGCGCGCGACGATATCGCGCGCGATCTCGCGGTTCTTCATCACGTAGAGCTGCATCCACAGCCGCCCGCCCGCTTGCTCCGCGACGTCGGCCAGGCGCATGTTCGACACGGTGCTCAAGGTGAACGGAATGCGGGCCGCCGCTGCCGCGCGCGCGAGCATGAGGTCGCCGCGATTCCGGGTCACGCCATTCAAACCCGTCGGCGCGACGATCAACGGAGACGCCGACTCTTTACCGAAGAGCGTAATGCGCTGATGGCGCGCGCTGGTGTCGACCAGCTGCGCCGGGACGAGGCGAATCGTTTCGAACGCCGCGCGATTCCGGCGCAGCGACGCCTCGGTTTCGGACCCGCCTTCGACATATTCCATGGCGAAGGTCGGGATGCGCCGGTGCGCCATCGCCTGCAAATCCTCGATCGTGATCGCGCGGCGGCAATCGCGGCCGCGATAGAGCTTGCGTCGTGGTGACATGAGGGCGCCCGAAGTTTTCGAGCATCTTAGCGGACTACCGCGGCGAGGTCAGCGCGGGTGGCAGGTCCGCGCCCGACACCGACGGTACGGAGAACCGAAGGCTGAGCGCGGGCAGGGCCGGAGATAGAGCGCTATCCCGGCCATCCGGGGGACCGGGGATCGCTGCCGCTTTCCATATAAGAAGGAAGAAGCCGATTCCGACCGACTCGAAGAAAACGCCCCAGAGGAGCAACGCCGTACCGTCCATACGCCTAGCGCAGGGCGCATTGCCCGGGCTTGCACGCCGACTTGCATGCGCTCACGCGCCCAGTGCGACAAACTCGCCGCGGAACCGGCCAACCACCCGGCCCGAGTGCTCCAACATCGCCGTGACCGCAATTCGCGCTTTCCCCTTTTGGGCGAGAAGGTGGGTAAACCGCTGCCACTCGCCCGCCTGCTCGAGCGATGCGCGTGCCGTGAAGTCCCCCCAAATCGGCCGGTCGTATTCCATCGTGTTTCGCTGAATTACTATTCGGCAGGCGATGCCTTCACGGCGCAGCCGGGTATGCACCAGCGACCAAGCCGAAAGGATCGCCACCGCCGACGCGCTCCCGCCAAACACGGTTTCTCGGTGGTTGATGTTCGGCGCGAGCGGCGCGCGTAAAATAACAGCGTCCTCGCCAACGGCTATCACGGACACTTCCATCGCTCTGGAAAGCGGGATGTGTTCGTGAAGGTATTGCTTAAGCTCGGCGGGCGACACTGCGTCGTTTGATGGCTAACGGGCCGCGAGTTGAGCCGCACCCCGAAGGATTGCCGAAACACGCTTTTGTGTTTCGGCAATCCTGAGTGGGCGGCAGCCGCGAGCTACGCTCGCGGTGTCGGCTCGAACGGGAGTTAAACGGCGCGCAGCGCCGGTCAACTCCCGTTCGATCGCAACGCGCGGCCCGTTAAACGGCGCGCGGGCAGCGCCGAGAACTGCGGCACTCGGGCAAACGGTCGTGGTGGTCATCTGCGGCATTGTTCTTCTCCCTGGCACCGAGGCAGGCGCTGCGCGCCGCTCAACGCAGAGTTCACCCGCCGAGAATCCGCGCCAGCGGGTTCGAGGTCGGGTGGAACGACGTGTTATGCGTGTTTGGCATACTGGCACCACTTTGTAGCAACTTTCGCGTTAACTATCTCCAGCGCTTGGGTATAGAGACTCGGTTCATTGTTCTGCGCTACCACTAATTTCTCTGCCTTCAATCTGTTTCTATCAAATTCTGCTTTCAGTTTATGCGAACCTCCGCTCATATTTGCTTCAGCCGCATTATCCAAGCCACGATTGATGTCCTGGACGAGACTGAAAAATCTACCCAACGTTAGGACTTCGCTTTCGCTTACAGCACCGTCGGCGAGCAAGACAGCATATGAAGTTTGATAGGCAATTAAGGGAAGGCGATACAAAGGGGACTGTATTGTGTCGGCGCGTAGCGTTTCCGCCTTTTCGTAAATTTGAGTCATCTCCGCGCGAAGAGCGCACCAGTGCGTTTTGAGGCGCCGTTTCCGAAGAAACCAGGGCGGTATCAGACCCAAGAGAAAGCCAAAGACTGTAAACGCTAGCTCATACATTCTGTTCAGTCTCTAATTACGCATAACGTTTAAGTTGAGCGGCGCCGGCCACCGAGGGAACCGCGAAGCGCTTCGGTCGGGTCACGGCGTCCGCCTCGAACGCGATGTTAGGCGTGACTTGGTCTAGAAACATCGAGACACTCAATCACGACCTCCCACGCTAACTCTTTTACGATTTCACTTCCCCAGACGATATCTTGCCAATCGTCGAAATCGCAGATGTCTCTAACCGTGCCCCCTCCTTTGCCACTCGCATGAGCTAGTGCGTTGCGACCTTCCTGGTACAACCACGCACCAACATCATCGACCTTAGATTTACCCAGGCGAGTGATAGAGGCCTTCGACTCTGTCAAATGCGGGATCCGGTCAGCAATCCACTGAAGGCGCTTCTTGCCTTCCGGAATAGCCACCTCAAGGACTCGGTAGTAACTTAAGAACCTGTAGAACGGACTAGACGAGTCCAATGCTTCTCGATAACAACCAAGGGCTAGATGTGCGCGTTCATCCTTAATGCGTTGTTGATACTCGTGAATCGACAGCCTTGTACCACGACTCCGAAAGCTCCTATCGCCTACGCGGGGCGATCCAGTGCCATGTACACAAACGGAGATAGCGATTCCTAAGGAACCTCTGAACAAGTCCCCGCATCTAACACGCCGACATCACCACAGCCCGCGTGGGCGCGAGGAGAAAAAGAATGAAGCAGACGACTTTTGCATCGCTTGCCTTTGAGCACAAGAAGAAACTCACGCGCCGCGAGCAGTTTCTG
>DASWLD010000034.1:0-2365 GCA_036396275.1 Burkholderiales bacterium | reverse complement strand
TCATCACACGATTCGTACCGACCGATGGTCGGCGCTGCGGCCGTACCGCGTGGGCATTATTAAAGGCTGGAAAATATACGAGGAAAATTTGCGCGGCGTCGTTACTCCGGTGTACGTCGACAACGCCGAACAACTGTTCAACCTCCTTGAACGTGATCGCGTCGACGTTGTCCTGTATTCGCGCTGGATGGGGGAGGCGCAGTTGCGCGAGCGTGGGCTGCTCGATGCAACCGCGTTGAAGCCGCCGCTGGCCTCGGTGGAGATGTTTACGTACTTGCACAAGAGGCATGCGGCGCGCATTCCTCGTTTGGCGGCGGCACTGCGCGAGATGAAGGCGGATGGCACGTATCGCCGTATCTTGGTCGAAACCATCGGTCCGCACTCGCGGCACTAGCGGATGCACGGCGCCAACAAATTGGGTTTCGGTTCCCCGCTCGCGCGGCGTTTGATTCTTTGGGTGGTTCTGTTCAGTTCGGCGGTGACGCTGTTGCTAACGGCGTTGCAGCTCTACCGCAACTACCGCCTCGATCTGAATGCCATAGACGAACAGTTCCGTCAGATCGAACGCGTGCACGTGCCGAGTCTCATCAAAAATGTTTGGGCGACCGACCATGACGCCGTCCAGTTGCAACTCGACGGCCTGCTCGCGTTGCGCGACGTTCGTTATCTCGAAATCGAAGACGATGCCGGGGCGATCATCCACGCCGGGGAACCGACATCGGATAACGTCGTCGCGCGCGAGTTCCCGCTGCGCTATCGCCACCGCGATCAGGACCGATATATCGGCCGGCTGAAGGCCGTCATCACGCTGGAGGGCGTTTACCGCCGCCTGGTGGATACCGCGGTCGTGGTCTTGGTGAGCAACGCCGTCAAGACGTTCCTCGTGACCGGCTTCATGCTGCTGTTGTTTCACCGACTGGTGGGGCGCTACTTGTCGGGGATCGCTCGGCGCGCCGAGTCCATCACGCTGGACAATCTCGACGACTCGATCGAGTCGGAGCGCGCCAACCGCCGAGAACGAGCGCCGGACGAGCTCGACGCCTTGGCAACCGCGCTCGATCGGATGCGCCGCGGTTTGCGAGAATCGCGCGATGCCCTGGCCGCGAGCGAGCGGCGCTATCGCAGCTTGTTCGAACAGGCGCAGGACGGCATCGTCATCGCCGAGCCCGCCACGGGCCGAATCTTGGATGCCAACCCGTCGATGGCGACGTTGACCGGCTATTCGCGCGCCGAGCTTCTGGGGACAACCTTGATCGAACTTGCGCCACCCGACGCACGAGCCGACACCGAAGCGACGCTGCGCCGGGCGGTCGCGACGGGCCAAGCGCTGTTCGAGCGGTTTCTTCGACACAAAGACGGACATGCGATCCCGGTGGAGGTCAGCGTGCGAGTGGTCGATCTCACCGAGCAATCGGTAGTGATGGGTGTCGTGTACGACATGAGCGCGCGCCGGCGCGCCGCGTACGAAATCGACGAGAGCCGGCGCAAGCTCGAGTCGGTGATCACGAGCGCGCCGGTGGTGTTGTTTGCCGTCGACCGCGAGGGAATCTTCACGCTCTCCGAGGGCAAGGGGCTGGAGCAACTCGGCCTCGTGCCCGGGGAGGTGATCGGGCGCTCGGTGTTCGACGTCTACCACGACTATCCGCAGGTGTTGGCGCAAGCGCGCCGCGCACTCGCCGGGGAGAGTTTCATCGCCGAGGTCAACGTGGCCACGCTATGGTTCGAAGTGCACTATGCGCCGGCGCGCGATCACCAAGGTCGCTCGATCGGTGCCATGGGGGTCGCCGTCGACATCACGGAACGCCGGCACGCGGAGCAGTCGCTGCGCGCCGAGCGCGATTTCAGCGGCGCGGTTCTGGAGACGGTCGGCTCGATGGTGGTCGTCCTCGACCGCGCGGGCCGGATCGTGCGCTTCAACCGCGCGTGCGAGCGGCTGACCGGCTACCGCTTCGACGAGATCAAGGGACGGTCCATTTGGGAATTCCTCATTCCGGCGGAGCAGATCGCGGGCGTCAAAGACGCATTTGCCGATCTCACCTCGGCAAGCCGCAGCGGCCACTATGAAAACGATTGGCTTACGCGCACGGGCGAGCGCCGGCTCATCGCTTGGTCGAATACGAACCTATTCGCCCCCGACGGCGGGGTCGAGTTCGTCATCGCCACCGGTGTCGATATTACCGAACGTCGCCATACCGAGGCGGAGCGCGAACGGCTGCTCGCCGAATTGCAGGCGCGCAATGCCGAAATGGAAAGCTTCCTCTATACGGTTTCGCACGATTTGAAGAACCCGCTGATTACGATCGGCGGGTTCGCGAGCCTGCTGGAACGAGACATCGCGGCCGGAAAGCTCGAGTTGGCGCGAGAT
>DASWLD010000033.1:0-17351 GCA_036396275.1 Burkholderiales bacterium | reverse complement strand
TGAGCAGCCGCACGGCGTTTTCTTTGAGAATCAGCGGTCGCACCTCCGGCTTGATCGGCAGCTTGTCGAAATCCGCCAGCCACCGATCGGCCGTGAGCAGCGGATAGTCGGTGCCAAACAGCACCCGATCCTTGAGCAGGGTGTTCGAATACTGGATCAGATTTTCCGGAAAGTATTTCGGTGACCACCCCGACAAGTCGATGTATACCGTGGGTTTGTGCGTCGCCACCGACAGCGCTTCGTCCTGCCACGGAAACGACGGATGCGCCATCACGATCGGCATGTCGGGAAAATCGACCGCGACGTCGTCGATGTACAACGGGTTGGAGTATTTGAGCCGAAGCCCGCCGCCGCCCGGCATCCCGGCCCCGACGCCGGTCTGGCCGGTATGGAACAACGCCGGGAGTTTTGCGGCGGCGATCACTTCATAAAGCGGGTAGGCCTTGCGGTCGTTCGGGAAGAACCCTTGCGCCGACGGGTGAAACTTGAATCCGCACACGCCGTACTCCTCGATCAGTCGGCGCGCCTCGCGTACTCCCATCTTGCCCCTGGCCGGGTCGATGCTCGCAAACGGAATCAGCGCATCGCTGTTTTCGGCCGCGACTTCGGCGACCTCTTCGTTGGCAATGCGCCATATCCCGGACTCGGACTCGGCGTCGACCGCGAATATCACCGCCGCCATGTTGCGCGAGCGATAGTACTGAGCGACTTCGGGAATCGTCGGTCGCGCGCTCTCCTTGAAGTATTTGGTTTTTGCCTCGTCGAGTAATATCGAGCACGGGTCGCGCGGCGCTCGACCGGAGACTTCCGCGTGCGTGTGGACATCGATCGCGACGAGCTTGTCCAGATCCAGGTTTGCTTTGTATTTCATCGTGCGACCCGTTACGGTAGAACGCCGATTTTAGCTTTGTACGCGTCGCGCAGCTCGCGTTTTAGTACCTTGCCAATGCTGCCGCGCGGCAGGCTATCGCACAGCTCGAGCGCCGCCAGCCGCTGCGTCTTGCCGAGTTTATCGTTGATCCAGGCGCGCAGCGCGTCGCCCGTCGTCTTGGCGCCCGCCTTCAACACGACGAACGCCACCGGCGTCTCACCCCAGCGGCTCGACGGAACGCCGACCACCGCGACTTCGGCCACCTCCGGATGCGCGCGCGCGACGGCTTCGAGATCGCTCGGATAGATGTTGAAGCCGCCGGAGATGATCATGTCCTTTTTGCGATCCATCAGGATCATGAAGCCGTCCTCGTCGAAACGGCCGATGTCGCCGGTACGAATGAAGCGCTTGCCGTTCGGATCGTACCATTCCGCTTCGCGCGTCATCGAAGGCTGGTGGCGATAGCCGGTCATAATCGCGCCCGAGCTGCCGACGACTTCACCGAGTTCGCCGCGAGGGACTTCGTTTCCTTGATCGTCGATCACGCGAATGTCATGGCCGGCGGCGGGCCGCCCGACGGTGTGCAGCTTGTTCGGAAACTTATGCGCTTCCAGGATGCAGACTCCGCCGCCCTCGGTCATTCCAAAAATTTCCACCAACCCGCCGGGCCAGCGCTTGAGAATGTCCGCCTTGAGCGCGGCCGGGAACGGCGCGCTGGTGCAGTACTTGCAGCGAAACGAGGATAGGTCGTAACGATCGAAGTCGGGCAGCGCCATGAGACGTTGATACTGTACCGGCACCAGCATCGCATGGGTCACGCGATGTTTTTCGGCGAGCGCCAAATAACCCGCGGCGTCGAACTTCGCCATCAACACGACGGTGCCGCCGAGCGCGAGGGTCGGGAAGAAACTCACCAACGTGGTGTTCGAGTAGAGCGGCGTCGAGATCAGCGTGATCGCGTCGGCGTCGTAGTCGTTGCGCACACCGCGCTGAACGTGCCCCCAGCGCATCTGATGCGGCTGCTCGATACCCTTGGGTTGGCCCGTGGTTCCCGAGGAATAAATGACGTTGAACGTCCAGGAGGAATCGATCGCGACCGGTGCCGGCTTGCTTCCCGGCGGCGCGAGCCACCCGTCCAATGTCGGCGCCACGCCGGACCCGTCGAGCGCGATCCGTTTCACCGACGCGCGCGTCGCCGCCGGCGCGAGCAACGTGGACACGTCGCGATCGAGAAACAACAGCCTCGCGTCGGAATCCGCGATCATGTTCGCCAGGCTGTCGGGGGCAGCCGTGGTCGCGAGCGGCGCTACCGCGAGACCGGCGCGCAAGCCGCCAAGGAAAACGGCGGCGTATTCGATCGATGTCGTCGCGCAGATCGCGATCGAATCGCGCGGCTTCAGTCCATCGCGCTGCAACCGCGCGGCGATCCGATCGAGCAGCGCGTCGAGACCCGCATAGTTGAGTCGGCGGTCGTCGTGTATCAGCGCGGCGCGCTCGGGATGGCGCTGCGCGGCGGCGCGAATCATGTCGGGAATGGCGGCGAACGGCGTCCGCAGGATCGCATCGAGCGCCGCCGGAACGGAACTCTGCGGATTCGTGCTACTCATGCTCGGCGGCTTCCAACGGGGCGATTTCTGCCGGAATGCCGAGAGTCTAACAAAGAATCCCTCGCGACTGACACCAAATGGCCGACACGGCGTTTCATGCCAGTCGACGACCGTAAGTCGCACGCACCGGAGCGCGACGACTTTCGTTAGGCGATAGCGGGCGCGGACACGTTTGCGGAAAAGGCCTTGCGCAGCGCGGCCGTCGAATCGTCAACCGCCGCGTTGGCAACGTCGAGCACTTTTCCCATCGTGATGAATCCGTGAATCATGCCGTCGTAGCAGCGATAGGTCGTGGGTACCCCGGCGGCCTTGAGCTTGTCGGCATAGGCTTTGCCTTCATCGCGAATCGGATCGTACCCGGCTGTCACGACGTATGCCGGCGGCAGTCGAGACAGGTCCGGCGCGAGCAGCGGCGAAGCGCGCCAATCGGTCCGGTCTCGCGGGCCGTTCAAATACTGGTCGCGAAAGAACTTCATTATCGAAAACGTCAGCCAATGACCGTCGGCCAGCTCGGCCGTCGACGGCGTGTCGTGCTGAAACGTCGTGGTCGGGTAGATCAACAATTGGAACACGAGCCGCGGTCCGCCGGCGTCGCGCGCGATCAGCGCCGTGACCGTGGCGAGGTTGCCGCCGGCGCTGTCGCCGCCGACGGCAACACGGCCGGCATCGATCCGCAGTTCGTCCGCATGTTGCGCGACCCAGCGCGCGGCGGCGACGCAGTCGTCGACCGCTTTCGGAAATTTGTGTTCCGGCCCCATGCGATAGTCGACCGAAATCACGACGCAGCGCGCGCCATTCGCCAATGAACGGCACAGCGTGTCGTGCGTGCCGATGTCGCCGGCGGTGAATCCGCCGCCATGAAAGTACACCAGCGCCGGCAGGATCGCCGTCGCATGGGATCCCAACGGCCGATAGATTCGAACCGGGATCGGACCGTGCGGACCGGGAACGTCGCGATCCTGCGTGGCTGCCACCTCCGGCGGCGGCGGCTGCAGGGGAACGCGCGACTCGCGGTAGGCTTGGCGCGCTTGCGTCGCGCTCAGCGTATCGAGCGTCGGTCGTCCGGCGGCGGCGACGCGATCAAGTAGGGCGCGGGCTTGGGGGTCGAGCATGGGCGCACTCCGGGCGCGGGTTATTCGATAACGCCAAGTTTGCCATTGTGACTGCCCATGTACCAATAGCGGCCCTTGGCGTCGGTGATGGCTTTGCGGATGCCGACGTTTTTGGATGGCAGCCGAATCACGCGAAAGGATTCGGCGGCCGGATCGAACAGCGCAACCGTGTCGGTCGCGATTTCATTGGCCCACACGCGACCGGCGGCGTCGACGGTGACGGCATAGGGGCCGCCGCGGCCGCCGGCGGGCATGTCGAATTGCTTTAGAATTTTTTGCGCGCGCGGATCGACCTTGATCAGCTTACCGTTGCCATAGGCGGTCACCCAAAGCATTCCATCGGGCGCGACCGCCATGCGTCGCGGACCGGAGCCGCTGCCGGTGTCGAGGTCGGAGATCGCGCCGGTCTTCGGATCGAGCCGACCCAGTTTGTCGCCCGCCAGTCGGCAAAACCAAACGTAACCTTGCTTGTCGATCGCGATACCGTAGGGGCGGCCCGATGTCTTGTACTCGGTGATTTTTCCGTTCGCACGATCGAGTCGGCCGATGCGATTGCCGCCTTGTACGGTGAACCAGATGATGCCGTTTGCGTCGAGCACCAACGTGTGCGGATCGTCGCCGGACGGTGCCGGATGGTGGATGACTTTTCCGGTTTTCGGATCGAGCCGACCGATGGCGCCGGCGCCGTTGGCGGTGTACCAGACGATGCCGTCGCTATCGACCAGCAAGCCATGCGGTCGCGCGCCGGACGGCAAATCCCATTCGGTGAACTTGCGCGTCGCGGTATCGAAGCGCGCAATCTTGTTGCCGTGCATCACGGAAATATAAATGTTGCCATCCGGTCCCGGCGCCGGATCGCGCGCGAATTCCGGCGTAGGTACCGGCCACTCATTGACTCTGCCGCTCACTTGCGCGAGCGCGCCCGGCGCGATGCCATAGTTGCTGCCGCCGGCAAAGGACGCTGACGCCGCTATCGCGCCCGCCATCAGAGCTATCGAGGCGGCACTGCTGGTCAAACGCATGGGGAAGTTTCCTGCTGGGTGAAACGAAATTATAGTGTGCGCCTGCTCGATCGCCTTGTCGCGCGGCATCCATTGTGGTGCGACCGCGACGCGTCGTGCACCGAATCGACGGGCCGGCGGGAGTCGTCGCTTGCTCGAAATCGGTGAAACGCCCCTATTTTACATGGAATGGTCACGGCGGCAGGGACGGTCGTGTTGGCATGCGCCGTGCTATTTGCGTCTTTATCTACCGAGACGCGAGTGCCGTGACCGCCAAGTTACCGATAGCGCAAATCGCCGCCCACCCCCGGTGGCGCGACCAGCTGGAATTGTTGCTCGACTGTACCGGCGAGGGCATCTACGGCGTCGATCTCGAGGGGCGCTGCATCTTTATTAATCGCACCGGTGCCGAGATGCTTGGCTATCTCCCCGCGGAACTGCTCGGCCGTAACATGCACGATGCCATGCACCATTCGCGGCCCGACGGCTCGCACTATCCCGTCGAGGAGTGTCCGATTTTCAACGCGTTTCGCCAGGGTCAGCCGTGCCGGCTCGAAGACGACGTGCTGTGGCGGGCCGACGGCGGCAGTTTTTGCGCCGAATACTCGTCGTATCCGATTCTCGATCAAGGCGAAATCACCGGCGCGGTGGTCACGTTCGTCGACATCTCCGAACGCAAGCACGCCCAGGAGTTGCTGCGCCGGGCGCACGACGAACTGGAGCTGCGCGTCGCTGAACGCACCCGGGAACTGACGGTCGCGGTCGCGGAGCGCGCGCGCTCGCACGCGCGGCTGCGCGAGCTGTCGGCGCATTTGCAGACCGTGCGCGAGGAAGAGCGCACCCGCATCGCGCGCGAGGTGCACGATGAGCTCGGCAGCGTCCTGGCCGCGCTCAAGATGGACGTCGGCTGGCTGCAAAGCCGTATTCGTGACGATGGGCTGCTCGCGCGGAAAGCGACGGCGATGGGAAAGCTCATCGACAGCGCGATCGTCGAGGTCGGCCGCATCATCACGGATCTTCGCCCGTCGATTCTCGATCACCAGGGCTTGTGGGCCGCCATCGAGTGGCACGCGCAGGAGTTCTTGCAGGCGACCGGCTTGCGCGGCAAGCTGGAACTGAACATCGAGCCGCACGCGCCCACGCCGCGCAACGCGCCGGCGACCGCGGCGTACCGCATATTCCAGGAAATCCTGAACAACGTGGCGCGCCACGCCAGCGCCACCGCCGTGAATATGCAGGTGAGCGCGGATGCCGACGCGCTGACCATCAAAGTGCGCGACAACGGCCGCGGCGTTTCGCTCGAACAATTGCGCCGCGCCAAGTCGCACGGCGTGCTCGGCATGAGCGAGCGCGCGCGTCATTTCGGCGGCAAGCTCGAAATCGGCCCGATCCGCGGCGGCGGCACGCGCGTGCGCGTGTGGCTGCCGCTTACCGACCACCCGGAACCGAACGATGATCCGGTTGTTGATTTGTGACGATCACGCCATCGTGCGCCAGGGGTTTCGCCAGATTCTGGCGGACGTACCGGATTTGTCGGTTGCCGATGAAGCGGCGGACGGCGCCCAGGCTGTGCAGGCGATTCGCCGCCGCGGCGTCGATGTGGTGCTGCTCGACATCGCGCTGCCGGGACGGGATGGGCTCGATGTGCTCAAACAAGTGCATCACGAGTTTCCCAAGTTGCCGGTGCTGGTGGTCTCCACCTATCCCGAGAAACAATACGCGCTGCGCTGTTTGCGGCTCGGCGCCAGCGGCTACCTGAATAAGTGCGCGGACCCCGGGGAATTGGTGACCGCTATTCGAAAGGTCGCTCAAGGCGGCATGTTCGTGAGTCCGACGGTCGCCGAAACGCTCGCCGTCGCGATGCGTCACGACGCCGAACGGCCGCCGCATGAGTTACTGTCGCAGCGCGAGTATCAGGTGTTCACGCTGATCGCCGCCGGCAAGACCGCAAGTCAAATCGCCGAAACGCTATCGCTCAGCGTGAACACCGTAAGTACCTATCGTGCTCGCATCATGGAGAAGATCAGCACGCACAACGATGTGGAAACCGCGCTCTATGCGGTGCGCCACCACTTGGTGGGCGCAATGACGTAATAAGGAGGCGCCAAGACGGCGCGCCACGACCGGGAAATGGATCCGACGAAAAACGGCGCGTGCTCGAAGCTCGACAAGTGGCAAGCGGCCAAGCGCTCGCGCGAATCCGCGGTTGGCTGACGACGACGCCGAGCGGCGCCGTGTTCTACTCGTAGTACCGCACGATGCCCGCATGTCGCCGGTAAGCGCCCGCTCGCCGCTGCGAAAAACGTCGGCCACCGCGCCGAATTCGTCATCCGAAATATCGACCCATGCGCCGACCGCTTTGCGCAGTCGCCGAAAAGCCGTGACGTCCATCTCACGTCTCGCCTTACGGCGCGATGCGCGCGAATAAATCGAGCGCGAGCAACAGGAGGCTCACGGCCGCGGCCACGGCGGCGGCGATGCCGTAACGTTCGAGCTTGGAGATTTCATCGCCCGCGACGACTTCAACGGGTACGGAAGTCAGCTCCAATACGCGGTTGGTCACGGAGTCTTGCAGCATGCGGGTGAGGGAATTCTTGCGCGCGGTGCCGATCACGATATGGTGGCAATTCAGGCGGCGCGCAGTGTCGGTGATGACCGGCGCGCGCTCGCCGACGGCAACGTGCGTGTGAAACGGAACGCCGTATGCCGCGAGGATCGCGCGCGCCCCGTCGAGCGCCCGATCGGCCTGTTCGCGGTGGTACGCGTCGCGGTCGCGTTTGCGTACGAATGTGGCGACATGGCGCGAGAACGGCGGTTGCACGTTCAAGAGATGAATTTCGAGTTCGTTGTCCTGCATGTATCCCCTCACCGCGTGGTGCACCGCCTGCTGCGCGTTGCGCGAGCCGTCGACGGGAATCAAAACGCGAACCCTGGCGCCTGCTTCTTGGGCCGGCGCGCGCGCGATGTCGGTATTCACGCGCTCACGCGCAAACTGCGCCAAGCGCGCATGAATGCGCGACTCGAGCTTACGGTGATTGACGACGAACCCGGCCCACAGCACGCCGGGAATGACGGTGAGATAGAGCAACGCCTTCACAACGGGGTATGTCTCGATCCAGGCGATCAACAT
Source organism: Burkholderiales bacterium (assembly GCA_036396275.1). GTDB lineage: Bacteria > Pseudomonadota > Gammaproteobacteria > Acidiferrobacterales > Sulfurifustaceae > JACQFZ01. The sequence continues at coordinate 9,630 of DASWLD010000033.1, read as the reverse complement.
CGGCTCGGCGCAAATCATCTTCACCGCCGTCCAGGCGAGCACGGCGGCGCCGAGATAGACGATCGCGGGTACCCGTTCGACCAGCCGCAGCAGTAGCGTGCTGCCCCAAACGACGATCGGTATGCTGATCAGCAAGCCGAGAACGACGAGCACGTAGTTGCCGTGCGCCGCGCCGGCCACGCCGAGCACGTTATCGAGTCCCATGATCGCGTCGGCGATGACGATGGTGCGCATCGCTCCCCAGAACGTGGTCACGCCGCTGACGCGGTCGGCGGCGTCCGCGTTGTTTTCCGGCTCCGGCAATAGCAGCCGGTAGGCGATGAAAACGAGGGCCGCGCCGCCGACGATCAGCAATCCCGGAATCTTCAGCAGCCACACGACGAGCACCGTGAGCAGGCTGCGCACCAGCACCGCGCCAAACGCACCCCAGAAAATGGCGCGTTTCCGAAGGTGGAGCGGAAGGTTGCGCGCCGCCAGCGCGATCACGATCGCGTTATCGCCGGCCAGCACCAGATCGATGATGACGATCGCGATCAGTGCCGAGAAGAATTCCGTCGACAGAATTTCCACTTGTTTCTCCGGGCTGCTTGCCTCGCCAAGACGGCAATGGGTCGAATTCTATGCAGGGAGACGGCAAGCGAACAGTTGCGCTGCTCTCCGGCTCCCCGCGGCTCACCCTAATTGCTTTCGAGACCCAATCGTCGATGCCATTCGGCAATCGATTCCTTCGGGCATTCGTCGAATTTCCGATCGCGCGGACCCGCCGACACGTCGACCCACGATGCCTTGGACCCGAGCATGAGATGAGCTCGCTCGGGCGGCACGGGCAGCGGCGTGCCGATCGCCGACGCGAACGGATGTATCAATTCCAGCCACGTCGGGTCCCACACCCAAAGTGCGGAGCCGCACAGGCGGCAAAAGCTCCGTTGAGCGGAGCTTTCTTCGAGGACGTCGGTTTCTTCGTTGACGACCTTGGCTCGGTACACGGAGATATTTCCCTGTCCCCGAACCGCGGGCGATTCGCTGTCGCCGCTCAAATTGATCGCGAAACCGCCGCCGCCGGTCTTGCGGCGGATCGAGCGGTAGCAAGGATTGAACGGGTAGGGGCGTGCGGACGCGAGCGTGAATTTCACGGCGCCGCAGTGGCACGAACCTTTAAGTTCCATCGACGGCTGGCCTCTCGGTTACGATGCATGTCGATACGTTGGTTGTTGTGCTCGGCATGTACGAGGTGCGCGCAGCAGTCCCCCGCGCCATCGTTGCGGCGCCACTTGTCCGCTCGATGCTCTCGCGGGTCGGCATGTGTCTGTCGCTTTCAACAGTTTGCAGCGAGGATCGCGCGCGGCGCCGGTATTCCACCCGCAGCCGTATCTATAATGAGTGCGCAGAGATCGTACCGTCAATGAAGAACAACAACATGGATTGCAGGAAAAAAGATCGCGCGGCCGCGCCGCATGCCGCGATCGATGCCGATACCAATCCCGGCCGACGCGCGTTCCTGCGCGCGTTGGCCGCGAGCGCCGCCGCACTCGCGGTGACCGCTTGCGGAGGCGCCGCGACGACCAACGGCGGGTCGAATCCACCGGCCAATCCGGGGAGCCCGCCGCCTCCGGCTCCGCCACCGCCGGGTAATCCGCCACCGCCGGGCGGCGCCAATCAGGCTCCGGTCTGGCAGGTCATTTCGACGATCGCTTTCACGCAGGGTGTCGCGGCGACGTTTTCCATCGCCGGTTTCGTCAGCGACGCCGACGGTGACGCGCTGACCATCGTCAAGAACTCGGCAGCGCTGCCGCCGGGAGTAACTTACGACGCCGCCAACAAACGCTTCGTCTATGACGGTGTCGGCGCGGTCGGATCCACGGGCGGCCACGTGCTAACCGCCGACGACGGAAACAACTAATGGCGCAAACTTCCTCGAATTCGTTCACGGTGCAGATCGTGGCACCACCACCACCGCTGACGGCATCCTTTCAACTCACGTCCGCGACGGGCGGTTCGGAAGTTCCGTTTACGATCGGCTACGCGTTTCGCAAGGGTGACGTGCCGAACGGCACCTCCTTGTCGCTCGATGCCGGGACCGCGCAGGTGATCGTGAAGCGGCGCTGGAACGACAACTCGGCCAAGCACGTCGTCATCTCGGGCCACGCCCCCTTGAGCGCGGGTGTTGCGTTGGCGATTGAAGTCGTCAGCGGCGCCGGGTCGGCAACGCCGGCGTTGACGAGCGCCGACATCCAGGCCGCCGCTCCCGGCGCATCCGTTCAGTGCGGCTCGATCGGAACCGTGAGTCTCGCAAGCCTGCTCGGCTCGCCTTTCCGAACCTGGATCAGCGGGCCGGAGATGGTCGAATGCCACTATCGGGCTCAAGTCGGCAGCGACGCGTCGCTGCGCGTTTGGTTTCACGTGCGGTTGTATCGCGGCGGCCGCGTCTGGGTCCGCGCGATCTGCGAGAACGGCTTTATCGATACGTCGAATGCCAACAAGAGCTACGTACCTACCGTCACCATCGGCGGCGCGGTCGTATACAACAACGGCGGTTCCAGTCTGACTCACCACGCCCACACGCGCTGGGACCTCGAGGGCTGGATCGGCGGCGATCCGCAAGTGACACCGAAGCACAACGTCGCGCAGCTGATCGCCACGCGCCTCGTGCCGAATTACTGGAAACGCAATCCGGGCGCGTCGACGCTGAACGGCCTTTACCAGACATACGCGCCAATGCAGCGCGGCGGCTGGACCCAGGACCAGTCCGGCCCGGGATTCCACAACGATATCGGCTTGCTGCCGCTGTGGGACGCGCTCTATTGCGCGAGCGGCGACGCGCGCGCCTACCGGTCGGTCATCGCCAACGCGCGCGCGCTCAACAGCTACGGCATCGTGTGGCGCGACAGCGCGGACAATCTGCCGACGCGGCCGTCCGGACGGCCGACGTGGTCGGTCGACGGAAACCATCAGGGTGGCAGCAACGGCTGGAGCACCGGCCCGCTGAACTGGGACATGGCGCATCACGGCAGCGGCGGCTACGTGGCGTATCTCATCAGCGGCGATTATTACTTTCTCGAAACAATGCAGCACCAGGCGTCGCTGTGTTACTTGTGCAACGACGAAAACGACGGTGTCGGCACGGCACGAATCTTCGCCGGGCAGACGCGCGCGATGGCGTGGTCATTGCGCACGGTTGGACAACTCGCGGCGATCGGCCCGGCGGGCGATGGCGTCACGGGCGACTACGCGGCGCTGCTCGCGAACAACATGACGTATTGGGACGGCCAGAGCCAGCGCTCCGGCCAAAATCTGTTGGGTGTGCTGTACAGCTACGAGCTCGCGACCGGCGGTTACGGTCCGGGTGTTCTCTCGCCGTGGCAGCAGAATTTCGTGACACAGACCCAAGGACATCTGAGCGATCTCGAACCGCTCGCCAGCATGAGCGCGCTTAACTCGGTTCGCAATTACTACGACCGTTGGCCGGTGGGAATGCTCGGCGGAAACGGCGTATCGAACTACTGCTACACACAGGCCGGCAATTACACGCTCAAGGTCGCGAACAGCCAGACCGGCGATACCGCGAATTACTACGACTCGTGGGGTACGGTTTACGAACAAACGATCGGATCGCAGAACTTGAGCTGCGGCACGAGTCTGCAAGGGTCCAGCGGCGGCGATCCCGCGGAGGCGAGCACCGGTTACTGGGGAAATCTGATGCCGGCGATCGCGCAGGCCGTGGACCATGGCGCGACCGACGCCGCCGCGGCGTGGGCGCGCCTGACGTCCGCGTCGAACTGGAACGTCGTCGCCAACAGCGGCTTCGATAACGTCCCCATCTGGGGCATCGTGCCGCGGGGGTTCGGGGGAACCTAAGGTCGAATCCGTCGCGCGGGTTACTCGCGCGCTCCGGAAAAATCGGTTGTCCCCATCATCGTTTCGTACTCGCCTTTCAGCGTGTTGCCATCGGCGGTGGCGCGGAACGCGACCGAAAATTGGCCCATCGGGGTCGAGACCATGGCGGAAAAGCTCATACTCGCGCCGTCGACGTTCAGCTGTTCAAGCGGCGTCGTGCCGGCGTCGCCGGTGAGCGTGCCGCTGTACGCGCCGCCCTCCTGCTTGATCGCGAGCGACGGGGTTTGCACGCCGAACGGGGTTTCCATCGAGAGTTTCCAGTTTCCGATAACGCTCATCGTTTGCTCCTCGGCATAGCGCGGGGGTTGATCGGCGAAAGTGCGCGCGCGCGCGATTACTTAACCGCCGCGCCCAATTCCTTCAGCGCTTCGGCGCGCAAGTCCTTGCGCAGCACTTTTCCTATCGGTGTTTTCGGAAGCTCCGCGCGGAATACGAACTGCTTCGGAATTTTGTACGACGTGAGATGTTGGCGGCAATGTTCGCGCAGCGACGCTTCCGTCAACGCCGGATCGCGCTTGACGACGTAGGCGCGCACCGCTTCTCCGGTCGCGTCGTCCGGTACGCCGATGACGCCCGCTTCCCCGACGCCCGGATGTTTCGCCAGCACGTCCTCGACTTCGGTCGGATAGACGTTGAAACCCGACACCAGCACCATGTCCTTCTTGCGATCGACGATATAGAAGTGACCGTCTTCGTCCATGCACGCGATGTCGCCGGTGCGCAACCATCCGTCGATGATCGCTTGCGCGGTTTCTTCGGGGCGCTGCCAATAACCGGCCATTACCTGCGGACCTCGCACGGTCAATTCGCCGCGTTCGCCGACCGGCACCGCTCGGCCTTCCTCGTCAATCAAGCGCACGTGCGTCCCCGGAAAGGGAATACCGATGGAGTTTACCTTTTCCGGGCCGTCGATCGGGCTGCTGGTGACGCTCGGGCTGGTCTCGGTGAGTCCGTAACCCTGGTACAGACGATGCCCGGTTGTCTGTTTCCAGCGCTGCGCCACGGCGTCCTGCACCGCGGCTCCGCCGCCGACGGTGAGCTTCAACTCCTTCGGCGGGTCCGCGCGAAACCATTCCTCGTGCAGCAGTGCGAGGAACAGCGTGTTCACGCCGATCATAAAGCGAAAGTTGAATTTCTCGAACGCCGACTTCAGATTCGAAATCGGCCGCGGCGACGGGATCAGTACGTTGTGGCCGCCGGCGCGATAGATCAGCGTGCTCACGCCGAGCGCGAAGATATGATACAGCGGCAGCGGCGTGAGCGCGGTTCGGTTTTCCTGAAAATACGGTTCGAGCCCGGTGTAAGACTGCACCACGTTCGACACGAGATTGCGGTGCGTCAGCATCGCGCCCTTCGGACGGCCGGTGGTGCCGCCGGTGTATTGCAGTGCCAGTAAATCGTCGAGCGCCATGTCGACGGTACCGATCGAACGTCCCGCGGCGATATGTTTCGCTCCGAGTTTCAACGCCTGCTCGAACGATTGCGCCGGCACCGCGCACTCGGGGATCATCTTCTTCAGCCGCTGCACGATCTTGACGATGAACTTGCGCGCCGGCGGGAACAGTTCGCCGATGTTCGTCAGCAGCACCGTCTTGACCTGCGTCTTCGGGATGACCTTCGCGAGCTTGTCGGCGAACAGGTCGATGATGACGAGTAGCTTCGCGCCCGAGTCGTTTAGCGCGAACTCCATTTCCGGCGCCGTGTACAGCGGGTTGAGGTTGACGACGACGCAACCGGCCTTGGCGGCGCCGAACAAAAACACCGGGTAGGTCAGGCAGTTTGGGCTTTGAATCGCGACCCGGTCGCCTTTCTGCAGGCCGAGTTCGAAGCGCAGATACGCGGCGAATCGGTCGGTGAGCCGATCGACTTCCGCGAAGGTGAGCGTGCCGGTCGTACCGGTCGGCAGGCAGGTGGTGAAGGCCGGCGAGGCGGCAAATTGGCGGCTGGCTTGGCCGACCAGGTCGCCGAGATGACGGCAGCCGAGGTCGGCGAGATCGGGATCGACGCCGTCCCTATAGTGTTTGACCCAAGGGCGCGCGTCGTATGCTTCGAAGCCGGTTGCGGATGTCGACGCGGTCGAGGTACCGATGGTCTCATCGTTCATGGCACTCTCCTCCGACCCCGAACGCGCGGGATCTCATGGTTGTCGTGTTGGTACGTCTATCGAGAAAATCGTTCCGTCGCGTCAAGCTCCGATCAGAAAGTCCGCTTCGTTCATCTCCAGCAGATTGGCGGCGCCGGATTGAATCGCGAGAGCGTGGCCGCGCGTGCGCGGCAGAATGCGCTCGAAGTAAAAGCGCGCGGTTTGCAGCTTTGCCTTGTAGAAACCCTGCTCCGTGGTTCCGGCCGCGAGCTTTTCGGCCGCCACCTGCGCCGCCGCCGCCCAAAAGTAGGCAAGGGTGACGTAGCCGGAATACATTAGATAATCCGTCGCCGCGGCGCCAGCCTCGTCGGGGTTCTTCATCGCCGCCATGCCGATCTTCATGGTCATTTCACCCCACTCCTTATTGAGTTGGGCCAGGGGGCCGACGAGATCCTTCAGGGCGCTGTTGCCTTCGTGGCCCTTGCAGAACTGATGCACGATCTTGGTAAAGCTCATGAGCGCCTGGCCGCGGCTGCCGAGGACCTTGCGTCCGAGCAGGTCGATCGCCTGAATACCGGTCGTGCCTTCGTACAGGGTGGAAATGCGGGCGTCGCGCAGGTTCTGTTCCATGCCCCATTCGGCGATATAGCCGTGGCCGCCGAATACTTGCATACCGAGGTAAGCGCACTCGACGCCGAGTTCGGTGAGAAAACCCTTGGCGATCGGCGTCAGCAGCGCGAGCAGCGCCTCGGCTTGCGCGCGGCTTCCTTCATCGGGGCTGTGGAGCGCGACGTCGACTTGTTTGGCGCAAAAATACATGAGCGCGCGCGCGCCTTCCGAGACCGCCTTCATGGTGAGCAGCATGCGGCGCACGTCGGGATGCACGATGATCGGATCGGCCGGTTTATCCGGTGCCTTGGCGCCGCTCAAGGAGCGCATTTGCAAGCGCTCGCGGGCGTAACGCGTGGCATTTTGGAACGCCACCTCGGAACTCGCGAGCCCTTGCATGGCGGTGCCGATGCGCGCGGAATTCATGAACGTGAACATGCAATTGAGCCCGCGGTTCGGGGGGCCGATGAGAACGCCGGTCGCGCCGTCGAAGTTGAGCACGCAGGTGGCGTTGCCGTGGATGCCCATCTTGTGCTCGAGCGAGCCGCAGGTGACCGCGTTGCGGCTGCCTATGCCGCCGTTCGCGTCCGGCAGGAACTTCGGCACGATGAACAAGGAGATTCCCTTGGTGCCGGCCGGCGCATCGGGCAGCCGCGCGAGGACGATATGCACGATGTTGTCGGACATGTCGTGCTCGCCGGAAGAGATGAAAATCTTCGTGCCGGTGATTTTGTAGCTGCCGTCCGTCCGCGGCTCGGCCTTGGTACGCAGCAGGCCGAGATCGGTGCCGCAGTGCGGCTCGGTGAGGCACATGGTGCCGGTCCAGTTCCCGGTCGTCAGATTAGTGAGGTAAATTTTCTTCTGCGCGTCGCTGCCGTGCGCGAAGATTGTGCGCTTCGCGCCGTCCGACAGGCCGGGATACATGCCCCACGACCAATTCGCCTGGCCGATCAACTCGCCGAGCGACAGCGCCAGGGATTCCGGTAAACCTTGGCCGCCATATTCGGACGGCGATGCGAGGCCGGCCCAGCCGCCTTCGACGTATAGCTTGTACGCCTCCTTGAAGCCTTTGGGCGTCGTGACCACGCCACCTTCGCTCCATTTGCAGCCTTCCTCGTCCCCGACGCGGTTGAGCGGCGCCAGAACTTCTTCGGCGAACTTCGCGCCTTCATCGAGAACGCTCTGCACGACGTCCGGCGTCGCCTCTTCGCAGCCGGGGAGATTCTTGTAGTGTTCCGGGAAATTCAGCAGCTCGTCGCGCACGAACCGGATGTCACGTAGTGGGGCTTTGTATTCGGGCATTGGGATGGACCTTCGCTACTTGCTGTCTATTTGACGACGTTTATTCACCGCAAAGACGGTCGCTCCAGCGCTTCCCTGCGCTCGCGACATTCGTGCGTCCTGCACAGCGCAAAGAACGCAAAGATATTTTCCGTTTACGATCATGAGGTTTTACCTTGTGCCGTTTGCGTCTTTGCGGTAGATGATCAGTTTCCTTAAACCACTTCAAACAAGCCGGCGGCGCCCATGCCGGTGCCGACGCACATGGTTGCCACGACGAGCTTTGCGCCGCGGCGCCTGCCTTCGATCAGCGCATGCCCGGTCAGGCGCGCGCCGCTCATGCCGTACGGATGGCCGACCGCGATGGCGCCGCCGTCCACGTTGAGGCGGTCGTCGGGAATGCCGAGCTTATCGCGGCAGTAGATCACCTGCACGGCGAATGCCTCGTTCAACTCCCATAGATCGATGTCTCCGACGGTAAGACCGTGGCGCTTGAGCAGCTTCGGTACCGCATACACCGGTCCGACGCCCATCTCATCCGGCTCGCAGCCGGCGACGGCGAAACCGCGAAAGATCCCGAGCGGTTTGAGATTGCGCCGCGCGGCTTCCTCGGTGCTCATCAGCACGCAGGCGGACGCACCGTCGGAGAACTGGCTGGCGTTGCCGGCGGTAATCACGCCGCCCGGTACCGCCGAGCGAATCTTCGAAACGCCTTCCATGGTCGTGTCCGGACGTATGCCTTCATCGGCCGACACGGTGATCTCCTTAGTGAGCATCGCCCCGGTGGCCTTGTCGGTGACGCCGGCGATGGTTTTGAGCGGCACGATCTCGTCGTTGAACTTGCCGGCCGCCTGCGCCGCCGCCGCGCGCTGCTGGCTGCGCACGCCGTACTCGTCCTGCTGCTCCTTCGGAATCTTGTAGCGCTTCGCCACCGTCTCCGCGGTTTGCAGCATGGTCCAGTAAAGCTCGGGCTTATGTTCCTTCAGCCACTCTTCCTGAATGTATTTGGTATTCACGTTTGCCTGCACGGTCGAAATCGATTCCACGCCGCCGGCGACCATGATCGGTGTCTTTTCGTTCATGATGTACTGTGCCGCCATCGCGATCGTCTGCAGTCCGGAGGAGCAGAAGCGGTTCACCGTCGCGCCGGCGACGCTGACCGGCAGCCCGGCGCGGATCGCCGCCATGCGCGCGACGTCGTTGCCTTGCGAACCTTCCGGCAGCGCGCAGCCCATGAGCACGTCTTCGATCTCGCCGCCGTCGAGCTTGGCGCGCTCGATCGCGTGCTTGATCACGTGCGCGGCAAGCGTGGCGCCGTGCGTAAGATTGAATCCGCCGCGCCAGGACTTGGCGAGCGCGGTGCGGGCGGTGGATACGATGGCTACGTCGGTCATGAGTCTCTCCTGCCCCCACCCTAACCCTCCCCCGCAAGCGGGGGAGGGATGGGAGGGGGAAGCGCTAGTTAAAAGTTTTTCCGTCGGCCGCGAGCTTCGCGAGCAGCGGGGCTGGCTTCCAGAAGGTTTTGTCGGTGTACGGGTTGCGCGCGAAACCTTCCATGTACCGAACTACGCTCATCAAGCCGACCATGTCGGCATAGAGCATCGGGCCGCCGCGATGGATCGGGAAGCCGTAACCCATGAGGTAAACCAGATCGATGTCGGACGCGCGTTGTGCAATCCCTTCCTCCAAAATGCGCGCGCCTTCGTTCACCAGCGCGAACACGCAGCGCTGCACGATTTCCTGATCGGAGATCTTTCGCGGCG
>DASWLD010000032.1:0-2915 GCA_036396275.1 Burkholderiales bacterium | reverse complement strand
GTCTCGCGCGCGAGCGTAATCGGCACATGCCCGCCGTAGATCATGCGCTGCATCGCCAGCACCTGGCCGACATGCACCACGGCGATCTGCGGCGGGTCGCCCGGCGAATCGACCCCGTCGACACTGAGCCGCCAATAGCGCGCGAACACGGAATCGCCGAGAAACAGGATCGGCGCATCCGTGCCGGGCGCGGTGCCGGGAACGAATTCGGTCCAGTCGGCATCGTTGGTGCTGTACTCCGCCACCACCGAGGCGCCCTTGGTGCCGATGGTATGGCCGGCGATGCCGACATAATCGACATCGCGGGCGGTGCCGAGATCGACGCGCCACGTCGCCGGCAGCGATTGCGCTTGCCAGAATTCGTAGGTGTCCGGGCGCAGCGGCGCATCGCCCGGCGCGTCCGCTTCCTCGCTGCTGACCGAGACCGAGGATACGGCGAGATCGCGCGTCCACGTCTGATAGCCTATCCGCGCGTGCGTCAGCGGCGTCGCGCTCGCCGCCGCGGCGGCGAGGTAACTCTGCGTGAAAATAATGCTCATGCCAGAATAAACCGCGCGCCGTCGCTGCCTTCCTCGTTCAGGCTTTCGATGAATTTTCGCAGCGTGTCGCGGCTGAAGAACTCACCCTGGAGGTTGATCACGGTCGATTGCCCGCCGCCGCCCGCGGCGGCACCGATTGACCCGCCGCCGGCGCCTTGCGGGGAGATACCGCTCGAGCCTTGCGTCGGCGCGGTCGGCGCGCCGCCACCGCCGCCGAACTGCTGCTTGCGGATATTGTTGATCAGGTTCGCGCCGTTCAGCGCCGCCGCCGTGGCATACGCCGCGGCGACCGCCGGCGCCCACGGCCCGCCGACGCTCATACCGGCTTGCCAGGCGTCGATCACGGCTTGCGTTGTTTTGATCGCGGCCTGGCTGATCGCCGCAATTTTTCCGATATCGAAGAGCTTCCGGCTTTCCGTGTTCATCAAGCCGGCCATGTTGTTGAAAAAAGAATCCTGCGCCGCTTTCAGCGCCGCGTTCTTGGCCTTCTCCAGCGCGATCGCGGCATCCGACGCTTTCTGATGTATGTCGCCGATGCGCTCCCAGTGCGCCTGCTCGATGTCCTCGCGAAGTAGCGCCGCTTCCTCGGCGGTGATGAGTTTCTTTTTCTCGAACTCGACGATATCCTCGAGTTCCTTCTCGCGCCGATCGAACAGCAGCTCATCCTCGGCCTTGAATTGATCGCGCAGACTATCGAGTTTCTTCTGCAGCGCGTCGCGTTCTTTTTTGTTTAATCCATCCGTTTCACCGCCGGCGCCTTTCTTTTGTCTACCGGCGAGCGCGGCATCGGCCGCCTTTGTCGCGGCTTCCTCGGCATCCCTGACGAATTGTTTCAGAGCCTCCGATGGCAGAGGCTTCATCAACGTTTCTTGGATATGTTCCCAGGCTTGCGTGATGACGCTCTCCGCCTCTTTGGTTTTGCGCGCGCTTTCCCCCGTCACCGCGACTTGGCCGGTCAGCGCTCCAATTAATTGATCCACGGCGCCGGTCGCGGTCGAGGTACTCTCCACCTGACCCATCAGCGCTTCGTTCGCGGTATCGGCGCGGCTCTTCGCGATGATGAGTAAATCGGCCAGCATTGAAAATCGCCGCCCAATAAAATCGACCGAATCCACGACAAAACCGGCAGCGGTAACGATATTGTCGAAAACGCGAAGCGCGATCTTTTCCATGCCGCCGGCTTCTTCGGCGGCTTTCATAAACTCCTCGCCGATTTTACCGATGATCGGCGCGAGCTTGACGGATATCTGCTTCCACAGCCCGTCCACGGCGAAGCCGACGGTCGAGATCGAATCGTTCGCCATCTCGACTTTCTTCGCGTCGACATCCGACAGCGCATGGCCGAAGAGCTTCGTTTGTTCGGTGGCCTCCTTGATCGTCTCGGGCGAGAGATTGCGCATGGCGAGCCCCGCGCGCTCGCCGAAGAAATCCGCCGACACCGCGGCCTGTTCGGCGAGCGGAATGTTTTCCGCGATACGCTGGTTGATCAGCGCGATGCGTTGATCGACCGGCAGCGCGGCAAGTTCTGCCGCCGTCACATGCAGGCGCTTCAGCGAATCCACCGCCGTGCCGGTGCCTTGCGCGGCTTCGCCCAATACCGTGGCGAGTTTGCGCATGCCGGTTTCGAGCTGCTGCACGCTCACGCCGTCGAGATCGGCCGCGCGCTCGAGGGCAGCCAGCGAGGCCACGCTGGTGTTGAGCGCCCCCGCCATCTTGGCCTGGGCGTCGATGGCTTTCATTGACTGAGCCACCAGATGCACCGCCATCGCGGTGGCGGCGGCGATGGCCGCCGCGGCGACCACGGCGGCGCCGCCGGCCATCGCCTTTGCTTCGGCTCCGAATTTGCGCATGCCGCTCTGCGCGCGGCGCAACGCCGCCTGCAACTCCCGATCGTCCCCACCGATGAGGACCGTTAATTTTGCCATCTGCTCGCCCCTACGCCTTCCCGCTAACGATCTTCATCAACTCAAATTGGAATCGGACAATCCCGATTTTTCCAGCGCCGTATCGCAACACAGCATCGATCGCTCGATCGAAAATCGCCTCGGTCGGCGCCGCCAGCGGTTGCCACTCCGACTTAAGTCCACCGGCGAACTCGCCGCGCTGCGCGCCGATGCGCGTGTGCCGGCAGTAGACCGAGTGCAACGTGATTCGGCCTTCGGTTCGCGTTTTCTGCCGAAAGCCGAAACATTGATCACACACACCGTCTGGCTTTTTCAAAACAGTGCTCCTAGGTTGCCGGCCGCGCGGTGTTGGAGTACACCGCCGCCGGCGGTCGCGGTTTTGCTTTGAGGGGACCGCACTCACGACTAACCGATCTCCATCGCACCGCGCGCGTTGAAACTCTATCGAGGGGCGGACGCGCGCGGGAGCTAC
>DASWLD010000031.1:0-1896 GCA_036396275.1 Burkholderiales bacterium | reverse complement strand
CGCGAGCAACCGCTCACCGACGTCGTCGGCCGCGCCGCGGCCGAACTGCGCGATCCAGCGGCTGAACACTTCGCGGATCGAGGCCGTGCCGTACTGCTGCGAACCCTCGGAGGCCAAATCAGCCGTAATGGATCGGCTGCGATAGTTCTTGGCGTCCTCCAGGTCCTCGAGCGGGTTTATCTGGCCGTAGTAAACCCACGCTTGCGAAACGCGCTGATCCGGCATGCGCATGATCGCGAGCGTGCCCTGCTTGATCCAAGCGTCGTCGTCGACCGTCGCGGTGATGTCGCCGGCGCCGGCCGGAACGATCGCTTGCAGGCGTATCTGGTTCGCGTTCACATCCGGCCAGATCGAGAAACCTACCTGCTCGGCGAGCTCGCCGACCAACTGCGACACCGGCGTCGGTTCGGCGATGTGGCCCGTGTAGACGTTCGGGAAATTTTCCGCCGCTTCGGCGTTCCAATCCGCCAGCGGGATATTCGCGGCGGCAACGCCGGCGTAGGTCGTCAGTAAGTCGTAGACGATCGTCTGCGCCTCGTCGCCTTCATAAGACAGCACCAGTTGTACCTTATCCTCGGCATCGTGATCTTCGTCGACCGTGTTCAGATCGCCGCGCGTGGTCCATGTCATCGCGTCGGCGCTGCGCGTGAACGCGAGGATCTCATCCCCGATCGCGACCCGGCCCGATGCGGGATAGTCGAGATCGCCGATGCCGGTCGGCGACAACGTGGACGAGCCAGCGCCGGCGGCCAGGTTCGCCGCGAGCTCGCCGCGCGTGGCGGTCGGCGCCTTGGCCTTGCGGCCCTCGACCTTGGTGAACAAATCCTTGGCGACGACCGTCACCGAGCCGTCGGCTGGGCCGTTGATCTTGTCGATCAGGTAATGGCGCACCTCCATGTCGGCCAACGCATCGCCGACTTTTCCCTGATACACGCGCAGCGCGTAACCTTCGTTGTAAGGATTGCGCGCGAGAAATTTACCCCAGAACGTTCCGCGCTCGTGCGGATCGTAGGCGCCATCTTGATCGGCGGCGCCGCTCGCGCGCTCCAAGCGGTACTTGTCGACCAGCAGGTCGCTGTGTTGGTGGTCGGCGAATTGCAGGCTGACCACTTCGCGTTGCCCGAAGGGCGACAGGCTGCGATCCATCGCGCCGATATTGATCTTGAGCGGCGTGATCCGAACGCTTTCCAGCGACGGAATCACATAGCCGAGATATTCCAAACCTTCCTGCGAGCGCGCGAACGTCAAGGTGAGCGTGGCCGGGTCGTAGTTCTCGGCGTCCTGGCAGGTATCGCGCGTATTAAAGCACTTGCGCGTGCCGGTGATGCCGAGTTCGGCGGTGCAGCCGACCGCGGGCGAATTCAGTTCGTGGTCGCCGTACTCGCGCGTGCAGAACGGAACATCGATCTGCACCAACGTGACCAGTTCGTCGCCGTACGCGATCATCGTTCAAGTCAATCCGTATAACCTATCCCGCGCATGCCGAACGAGACCTGCATCAGGCCCTGGCCGGTGCCCATGTTCGACGGCGCGATGTCATTCGCCGCCCAGGCGTAGGCGATCTCGGCAGGGTACAGCGCCGGGCGCCAGCCGAAGAAAAACGGGAAGCGGCGCGCGCTCTTTACGAACGGATCGAAATTATCGCGATACCAATCCGGCGTGAGGTTGCGAAACGCCGCATCGGTCATCACGCCTTGGCGGCGAATGTTCTGGCCGAGAAACCGGCCGCCGCGGCTCATCGCGCGCTTCAGCACGGTCTCGCGCGCGAGCGTAATCGGCACATGCCCGCCGTAGATCATGCGCTGCATCGCCAGCACCTGGCCGACATGCACCACGGCGATCTGCGGCGGGTCGCCCGGCGAATCGACCCCGTCGACACTGAGCCGCCAATAGCGC
>DASWLD010000030.1:0-5730 GCA_036396275.1 Burkholderiales bacterium | reverse complement strand
GCGCGCGGTTGTGATCGAGGCGCATCATGGCGGTGAAGTTCTTCGGATTGAGGCTCGGCGCGTTCTTCATCGCGATCAGTGCGTTGGTGTTGGCGGGATTGCCGACGACCAGGACTTTGACGTCGCGACTCGCGACCGCGTCGAGCGCTTTACCTTGCGGCCCGAAAATCTTGCCGTTCGCTTCGAGCAGGTCCTTGCGCTCCATGCCCGGCCCGCGCGGACGCGCGCCGACGAGCAGCGCGACGTTCACGTCCTCGAACGCCGCCATCGGGTCGGAGGCAGCCGCCATGCCTTGCAGGAGCGGAAAGGCGCAGTCGTCGAGTTCCATCATCACGCCTTTCAACGCCTTCTGCGCTTTCTCGTCCGGTATTTCAAGTAGCTGCAATATCACCGGTTGGTCTTTCCCCAGCATCTCGCCGCCGGCGATGCGAAACAGCAGGCTGTAACCGATTTGACCGGCGGCACCGGTGACGGCGACGCGCATGGGCTTTTTCATGTTTCTATTCCTCGTTTCGTGTACTCATGGACGGCGCGTAGAGCACGCGGCGCGCTAAGCGGTTGGCGCGAGGCTGTTCGGTGTGTTCTTACCTTCGTCGAACGCGCGATCGGCGAATTATATGCTTGCCCCTTGTGTGCGCCAACCGCAAACGGCGCGATTCGCGCGGTTTTGCATTCGCCATTGCCGTGTCGTGCGCTATATTTCGCCCGAGCAGACATCGCGGGTACCGAGGAGTGATCCGTGCACGTTGAATACTATTGGGAAGATTTGCCCGCCGGGACGGTGTTCGAGTTCGGACCGCGGGAAGTTACGCGCGACGAAATCATCGCGTTCGCGCGACAATTCGACCCGCAATGGTTTCATATTGACGAGGCGGCGGCGAAACATTCGATCTACGGCGGCCTGATCGCGAGTGGTTGGCAAACGTGCGCCATCATGATGCGGATGATCTATGACGGATTTTTGCTGCGCGCCGCGTGCCTTGGCTCGCCGGGGGTCGACAACCTGCGTTGGCTGAAGCCGGTGCGCCCGGGCGATGTCTTGCGCGTACGCATGACGATCGTCGAAGCGCGGCCTTCGCGCAGCAAACCCGACCGCGGCACCGTCAAATTGAACTGGGAAGTGTTCAATCAGAACGACGACCCGGTGATGACGATCGACGGCGTGCAGATCTATCGGCGCCGGCCGTACGAGGCGGAGTCATGAACGCGCCGGCCGATCAGCCGGCGCCGACAAAATCGTGAACCTCGATGGCGCGCAGCTTCCGGCCGGCGCGCCTGGCGAGGCCGTCCGATCGAACGCAATCGGCTAAGCGCGAGAACGCGCGATTTGGTTGGGCGCCTAAACGGCGCGCGGACGGGCGGCGGGAATTTTGACGGCTGGTTTTCCGCGCGAACGTTGTTCGACGTCGCGCGTTACGTCGGCGATCGTGGTTTTGGAAAGCTCGGCTTCGAGAGCGTGCTGTGCCTTGTGAAAAATGCCGCTCAGAATCGGCTGGATGCTGCGTCCCACCGGACATTCCGGATCGGGTTCCGAGCGGTGAAGCGCAAACAATTCCTCGCTTTCGACCGCTCGGTAAACATCGAGCAGCGCAATCGACTCCGCCGGGCGGGCGAGCAAGGCGCCGCCGCCTTGACCCAGTTGCGCGCGCGAAAGTCCGGCGTCGTTCAACATCGACAAGATTCGGCGGATCACGGCGGGGTTGGTGCTCGCGCTCTTCGCCATCAACTCGGAAGTGACAGGTTGGTTCTTATGGATGGCGACCGCCGTCAGGATATGCACCGCAACGGCAAAACGGCTACTGGTGGGCATTGCCACTCCTGGAACGCGAATTCTGGGGAGGATTCTGTCATGTTTCTCGGGTCAGTCAACAAACGCGCGCGAATGGGTTACGTTCGCCGTCTCACCAAGCAGCGAATTAGGAGAATCCAGATCGAACAATAGATCGGAAGCAGTTATTTTGTAAGGCAAATGACCATCAATACAAGAAAGAAGTCGTAAAATGCCACCGCTCCTCGGCACGCGACCGCTGTCTCCCGCATTGTGGTTCGCGACGTGTTTCGCTGAGCGCGACGATGATTCCGCGTCAAACCGATATCTGACTGGAAACCGGATCGTCGTTAGGCGTATCAGAACCGCAATGAATTTGTAGCACCGATAGCCGCGGGCCGGAAAATCGCGGAAGCAGAGGGATCGATCAAGGTTTGGGCGCTGGACTGTTCGGCGCCGGCCCGATGTGGTTTTATCGGGTCGGCGCTCGGGTGATTCGGGCGTGGGCCCCGTGCCCGCATCCATCGTGAAATCAAGGAACCCCGTCATGAGCCAAGAAATCGCAGTCGTCGCCGGTGCCGGCCCCGGCCTCGGTTGGTCCCTGGCCGAACGTTTCGCCGCCGCCGGCATACAAACGATCGTGGCCGCGCGCAGCGCGGACAAACTGAGCACGCTCATGGAGCGGGCGGGCGACCTCGCCGTGCAGATTCATCCACGCGCCTGCGACGTGACTAAGCACGAAGACGTGGCAGCCTTGTTCGCGGCGACCGCCAAGCGATTCGGCGAACCGAACCTCGTCGTCTTCAATGCCGGGGCGTTCGAGATGGCGGGCGTGCTCGACATTACGCCGGAGGCTTTCGAGCGCTGTTGGCGCGTCGGCTGCTACGGCGGATTTCTCGTCGGCCAAGCGGCGGCACGGATCATGGTGGCGCTCGGTTCGGGTACGATCGTTTTTACCGGCGCCACCGCGTCGCTGCGCGGCGGCGCGCGTTTCGCGAATCTCGCGGTGCCGAAATTCGGCTTGCGCGCGCTGGCCCAATCGATGGCGCGCGAACTCGGACCGAAAGGCGTGCACGTCGCGCACGTCGTCATCGACGGCCAGATAGAGTCCGAGCGTAATCGTCACCTGACCGATCAGCGCGGCCCGGATTCGCTGCTGCCGCCCGACGCGATTGCCGAGATGTATTTCCAGCTCCACCGCCAGCCGCGCGGCGCGTGGACGCACGAGCTCGATTTACGCTCCTGGGTCGAGAAATTCTGAGGCGCTCGTGTGGCGGTGCACGCCGAACGCAAGTGCCGCGCGACGGCGCCGGGCGAGGCGCGCGCGATCCGCGACGGTTGAATTTCGGGGTTGGCGGCCGCCTACTCGACCCGCAGTACGATCTTGCCGATGTTGCGGTTCGATTCCATGTGCCGATGGGCATCGGCGGCGCGCTCGAGCGGGTACACCGAGTCCACGATCGGTCTTAGCTCGCCGCTCTTGAATCGATCGTTCGCGAAGTCGCCGAGCGCTTTGACCAGCTGTTCCTTCTTGTCCGCAGGAGTGCGTCGCAAGGTCGTCGACATCACGGTCAAGCTCTTGCGCATCATCAGGGCCAAACTGAGATCGCCTTTGTCACCGCCGAGAAAGCCGATAATCGTCAATCGACCGTAGCTGGCAAGTGCGGCGAGGTTGTCGTTCCAGTAGGCCGCGCCGATAAAATCGAGGATGAGATCGACGCCGCGCTTATCGGTAGCCGCCATGACGCGCTCGGCGAACTTTTCCTTCTTATAGTTGATCAAGACCTCGGCGCCGAGGTCGCGGCAGAACGCGAGCTTGTCGTCGGTTCCGGCGGTGACGAACACCCGGGCCCCGGTGACGCGCGCGAGCTGGATCGCGGCCGTGCCGACGCCGCTCGCACCGGCGTGAACCAACACCGACTCGCCGCGCTTCAACTTTCCGAGCGTGAACATATTAAGGTAGGCGGTTTGGTACGCCTCCGGCAGCGCCGCCGCCTGCTCGTAGCTCATGCCCTCCGGAACGGGCATTGCTTGTGCCGCCGGCACGACGGCGAGTTGCGCATAACCGCCGCCCGCGACCACGGCCATGACGCGATCGCCCTTCTTCCAGCGGCCGGCCGGCCGCACCACGTCGCCGACGATTTCGAGCCCGAGGACGTCCGACGCTCCCGGCGGCGGCGGATATAGGCCGAGACGCTGCAAAATATCCGCGCGATTAATCGCGGTGCCGTGCACGCGTACCAGCAGTTCGCCGTCCTTCGGGGTCGGATCGGGCGCATCGCCGTATTGCATGACATCGGCGGGACCGGGCTTGGGGACGAGTATCGCTTTCATTTTTTTCGACCGCTCCTGGAATTTTGTTTTGCTAAGGGCTGATGAATTCTCGAAAAGAAAAATCTCACCGCAAAGGCGCGAGGAGCGCAAAGATTTTTATCGCCAACCCCTCATGTTCTTCTTTTCGTTCTTTGCGTCTTCGCGGTGAATGACCGTCAAAATCAGAGATTCCCTAAATCAGTCGGCGAAGAATTCGAGCAGCATATCGGCCAGCGCTTCCGGCTGGTCGAGCTGCATCATGTGTCCGGCATCCGCGAGTGTGCGCACTCGCGCGTTTGGAAACAACGCCTGGCGGTCGGGGTCGTGTAGGAACGTGAATTTCGACTCGGCCGCATTCACCAGCAGCACCGGGCAGGCAATGCGTTTTATGAACGCTTCAAACAGCGGCAGCAGAAATATGAGCGGCGAACGCGTGCGGTGCAGCGGATCGTGTTTCCAGATGCGGCCGCCGGGCGGTCCGTCGGGCGCCGGGCGCGTCGCCTTCTCGGCCAAGCGCGCGGCCCAGGCGGGTTCGAGCCGCTGGTAGATTTGACGCAGCCGCTCGGTGGCGGCGGCGAGGGAGTCGAGCGGCCGGATTCCTCGCGCGCGCGCTTCATCGACGGTTTCGATGTGCTTCAGCATTCGCGCCGGTGCATCGGCAAGATTGCCGCCCGGCGGACCGGTGCCTTCAAGGAGCGCGAGCTTCTGCACCCGTTCGGGGAAGGTGCCGGTGTATTGCGTCGCAACGACGCCGCCCATCGAATGCCCGACAAGATAAACGCGTTTGCGCACGAGCGCCGGCAATACGCGCGCGAGGTCGGCGGTGTAATCCGGGAAGTAGTAGTAGCCGCCGGCACCGACCCAGTCGGTGTCGCCGTGGCCGCGAAGGTCGGGAGCGATGACGTGGTAGCGGGGCGCGAGTTTCAGCGCGACGTGCTCGAAGCTCCAGGCGAGATCGAGAAAGCCGTGCAACAAGACGACGGTCGTATCGGCGCCGGCGATATCCCATTCCAATACGTTGTGTCGCAGCCCGTTGGCTTCGATCGTGCGCGCGATTGGTTCAACAGGTTGCGTCATTGACTTGCTTGTCTCGTGTGGACCGGAACACCGGCAACGCTCATTCAGGCGGCGTCGAACAGGCTCGCGGCGCCCATGCCGCCGCTGGCGGACATGGTGCCGACGATGTATTTCACGCCACGGCGCCTGCCCTCGAGGAGCGCGCGCCCGACGATGCGCGCCCCGGTCATTCCGAACGGATGCGCGATCGAGATCGCGCTGCCGTTGAAGTTCAGCCGCTCCATCGGAATGCCGAGTTTATCGCGGCAGTAGATGGCCTGCACGGCGTAGGCTTCGTTCAGCTCCCGCAATCCGATGTCGTCGATCGTGAGTCCGTTGCGCGCGAGGCGTTTCGGCACCGCAAACACCGGCCCAATCCCCATTTCATCCGGCTGGATCGGGTGAGGGAGACCGAGCCTCGTGCCCGGAAATTCTTCCCTCACCCTAACCCTTCTGATCGCTCTCGGCGTCGCTCCTGCGCTTTCGTCGCTGTGCATTCCTGCTTCGCTCGAAAGCCGGGGCTCGGCTCCTGCCTCGCCCGCTCGCCGGGACAAAGGTCCACTGGACCTTTGTCTATTTCCGGCTCGCCCTGC
>DASWLD010000029.1:0-3827 GCA_036396275.1 Burkholderiales bacterium | reverse complement strand
GCCGCGCCGCCGGGCTTACGGCTTTTCGCTCGTCGAACTCGTCGTTGTGATCGCCATCACGGGCGTTATTGCCGCGACGGTCGGAATCTTCATCCTTCGGCCGGTGCAAGGCTACAACGCACAGGTGCGCCGCGCCGAACTGGTCGACGCGGCGGAAAGCGCGCTGCGACGCATGCAGCGTGACATTCGCGCGTCGCTGCCGAACAGCGTGCGGATACGCACGAACGGCGCCACCACGGGAGACGCTACTTGCCCGAACGGCGGAGATACCGTCTGCGTCATTGAAATGCTGCACGCCGTGGACGGCGCGCGCTATCGCGCGGGACCGCCCGGCGCGGAAACACAAATCTTGCGGTTCGATGGCACCGACATCGAGTTCGATGCGGTCAGCTCGTTTCAAAACGGCGGCGTGATCGATCTAGCCAACAATCCCTGGGTCGTCGTCAACAATCAAACCGCATCACCCGCGGTGACCGAATTCAATGCATACAACTGTCCCGCCGCCCTGGCAGGCGCGAGGCACAACTGCGTGCGCATGGCGGCGGCCTCAACGCCTCTGACAGATCCGCCGCATATCGTGCTTGGCGCCGCGTTCACCCCGGTCGCGCCGTCGCTGGCATCGCAGCGCCAGCGTTTCTTCGTGGTGGACATGCCGGTGACGTATCGCTGCGATACGACGACCGGAAGACTCGAGCGCTACCAAGCCTATGCCATCGCGCTCGCCCAACCGGTAACGCCCGCCGGTGTGCCCGCGCGCGTAGCGGATCTCGTGACGCGCTGTCGGTTTACCTACACCGCCGGCACGACGGCGCGTTCCGGGTTGCTGACGCTCGAACTTACCTTGACCGATCCCAACGTGAACGGACAGCAAGAGCAGATTCGCCTGTTGCATCAGGTGCACGTGTATAACGTACCGTGAGCCGCCGATACAACATCGGTCTTCCGACTTTCCAGCGCGGCTTCTCGCTGGTCGCGGCAATTTTTGTTCTCGTTGTATTAGCGATGCTCGGCGCATTCATGGTCACGATCGGGGAGACGTCGCGCGCGACGACAGTGGCCGCTGCCCAAGGCGCACGCGCGTATCAAGCCGCGCAGGCTGGAATCGAGTGGGGGGTTGCGCAAGCGGTACCGATCGGTGGTGGCCCCGGAAGTTGCGTAGCATCAACCGGACCCTTCGTTCTCGCCGGCACCGCCTTTGGTGGATTTTCGATCACCGTGACCTGTGCTTCCACCGTCCCTGCCCCAATGGAGAACGGCATTTCATACAACGTCTACGCGATTGCCTCGACCGCAACCTTTGGTGCGTTCGGCAACAGTGACTACTTCTCGCGCACGCTGCAAGTAACGGTGACAAGCGCGCCCTAACGAAAACGTTTATCGACCCGCTACGGCCTATTTTTTTTGCGCGGAGCTTTGTGCCCGATTCAAGCGATCAAATTCGCGCATGGTGCCAAACCGGTGACGCCGCCGCGTTCCGGCAATTCTATCGCGAGCAAGCGCCAAAACTGTGGAAGTTCTTGATCGCCCGCGGGAGTGACCGCGAGACCGCTTACGATCTTCTCGCGGAAGCCTTCCTTCGATTCATGCAAACCGTCTGTCGCGATCCACGCGCGCCGGTGGCGCTTTTGTATCGGATCGCGATCAATCTGCGGATCGACGTCCATCGGCGTGAAACGGTGGCCGCGACGGACGCCGTGGAGAACTTGGATGAGTTGCCGGTCGCAGCGCCCGCCGAACCCGATGACCACGCCCATGTTCGCGCGCTGGTAAAAACGCTGCCCGAGAGCGAACAAAACCTGCTGCTGCTGCGTTATTGGACAGGACTGTCACACAAAGAGGTGGCCCAGGCCGTGGGAATACCCGAGGGGACCGTGCGGCGCCGATGCGCCGAAGTGTTGAGCAGGATTCGTGATCGCTGGGATGAGGCAGAAAATAAGCATGCGGCTGGATGATGACTCTCTAGCGAAGGCGGTCGTCGAAGCATTCAATGGGTTGCCCGCACCGGAGGCGGCTAGACTTGAAGGACTGGGGCGACGGTTGTTGCGTCAAGCGTCGTCCACATCGGCGCCACGACGGCCGCGGGCGCGTTTTTGGTGGATGTTTGCCGGTCTCGTAGCGACCGGGGCAGCCGCCGCGTGGTGGGGCGGTGCGTACTGGAGCGATGTGGTTTCAAGGTCCAAGTCTCCGCCATCGCCGCCCGCCGCCGTGGAGACGATCGACCGCGAGCATGAACAGCGCAAGACGGATCAGCATGCCGATGCGCCACCGGAAAACGCCTCGCCCGAGTCGGAAACAAGTTCGCAAACCATTTATCGACGCGAAGTTTACTGATGACGACGGTATCGACAGCACGATGTGATTCACGAACGCCGCCTAGCGAGCGAATCGGCGGACGCGCTTGCGCCGCGGCGCCCTGGTGGGGCGCGAGTACCCGGCGCGCGGCGGAACGGAGCCCATGCAAACCTGGTCGGGCGAGCTGGATGTGTCGAGCGGCGGGCAACGCGACATTTATCGACGTGAGCGGTACTGACGAGATGCAACGACTCGAGACGACGCGCGGTGTACGGACCACGCGAGCCGAGCCGGGGCGGAGCGGTTCAACCGGCGCTGCTCGCCTTTTGGTTTCGGTGCGACGCGTCTTGCTGTTTGTGGTCTTTGCGCTGTTCGTAATCCCCGGCACCGCCGGTGCCGATACGACCGTCAGCCTCTTCGACAGCTTCGCCGGCAACGTGAATTTTATCGGCACGCAGCAAACGTTGCGTACGCAGCCGGACGGTGGTAACTCATGTGCCGTCACCGCCGCCGCAACGAACGCGACGCTCGCAGGTCTTCCGGCTGGGGCGACGGTCGAGGCCGCTTACCTCTACTGGGCCGGCTCCGGCAACACGCCCGACTACAACGTGACGTTCGACGGAAGCGCGCTCGCGGCCGATCCCGCGCGCCGGTACACGGCGACGTTCACGCTCGGCGTCGATTACGACTACTTCAGCGGAGTCGCGGACGTTACTTCGGTCGTGGCCGCGAAGGGCAATGGTACTTACAGCTTCGCCGGGCTCACCGTGGACAACGGTGACCCCTGGTGCGCGAGTTCCGCGGTCCTCGCCGGTTGGGCGCTGCTGGTGATCTACTCGGACCCGTCCGAGGATTTTCGGGTAATCAACGTCTACGAGGGGTTCCAGCACTTCCGCGGCTCGGCCATCACGCTCAACCCGAGCAATTTTCTCGTGCCGGTTTCGCCGATCAACGGACGGAACGCGCACCTGACGTGGGAAGGCGACGTGGGGAACTCGGCGCCGATGAACGGCTTCAACGAGGCCCTCACGTTCGACGGCACCGCGCTGACGGACGCGAACAACCCGGTGAACAACCAGTTCAATTCGGTATCGACAATGAGCACGCCGGTGGACACGACGTCCTACGGCGTCGATTTCGACGTGTTCGATATCAGTGCGTATCTCGCGGCCGGCCAAACGTCGGCCACCACGGTGTACAGCTCGGGCGGCGATTTGGTGCTCCTGTCCTCACAGGTCATCAGCACGACCAACACGCCGGTGTCCGACCTCGGAATCACGAAGGTACGCAACGGTGCCCTCACCCCGGGACAGAACGCGAACTACACGTTGACGGTGACCAACAACGGACCGATAAGCGAACCGGGCCAGATCACGGTGACCGATACGCTGCCGGCACAATTGAGTTACGTCTCCACGACCGGCACCGGATGGTCGTGCGGCGCCGTCGGGCAGACCGTCACTTGTACGCGCGCGGGTTCGCTCGCGAGCGGTGTGTCCGCCGCTGTGATTACCCTAACGGTCGCCGTCGCCGCC
>DASWLD010000028.1:0-11073 GCA_036396275.1 Burkholderiales bacterium | reverse complement strand
CACGGTCCTGCCGGCCGGAAGCTTCGGCATCAACCCTATCCAATACCTGCCGTTGCCCGTCTAGTTAAATGACCCCCGGCAAAGCCGGGGGCTTATTGGGTGAGCGCCTCAAAGGCACCGTGAGCCGCCTGAAGGCGGCGGATTTTTTCTCCTTCCCCCTTGATGGGGGAAGGTTGGGATGGGGGTGAGACGTTGCGGTCCGTGCACACCGTTGACGCTGCACCCCCACCCACGCCCTCCCCCATCCAGGGGGAGGGAAAAATATATTTGTGGCGACCGCCGCATAGGTCAAACCTCGGTGAGTCCCCCGGCAGAGCCGGGGGTTTACCTTAAACTGAATTAGGGACACGAAAAGAAAAAAGAGGCCACGTCGCCTCTTTAGGTTCCGCACGTCATGCCGCTCCCGGTCCGTTCGCGGCAGGCGGCCGCCACGCGGCGGCGGATGGCATCGCACGATGCCGTGCGAATGCGCGCAGTGAAAAATAGGAGAGCGAAAACGAACGGTGAGTACTTTCGCGAAGGACGGATAAACCGCTACGCGCGGAACGACAGGAATACGCCGGCGGTTAGCGAACCGCCTGAAAGCCGTGGTGGGCAGCTCATCGCGACCGATCAGGCGGCGCCGAATGGCAATAACTCCGTAGCGCCCGATGGCGGATGACCGCCCGTGTTGCATACCCCGTGCTAGCCAACAGTGTGGTGCACCTCGTGGGGAAGCAAAACTTTTGGCAGTGTAAGGACTTACAGCGAGAAGTCAAGAAACCACCGTGGCGCGCCGCGGGCACGGTCCTTGCTATTCTTTTCATCAGGAGTAAACCCGAACCGCAACGCCATGACCGCAAAAAACGATGGTGCGCGCGCCAAATCCGCCGACCGGCGCCTGGATCAGCGCCTGACCACCCGCCTCGAGGCAATCGTCGAGGACGACGCCAACGGCTCGCTGGTTTTCACAACGAGCGGCTTTAGTCGCTCGGGCGCATTCCTGCGGCGTCGGGATGAACATACCGCTCTGCCGCCGATAGGCAGCGTCATTCAAATCACGTTCCGCTGGCCGCTTGAAACGCACATGCCGCCGGTGCAGGTCGAGGCCACGGTCGTACGCCATACCGACGACGGCGTCGGCGTGCGATTCGAGATAGCCGCTTAACCCACTCCCTCGGCGACGTTAAGTCGCCATTTCCCCGGCGAATTCCGCAGGACGCTCGGCCCCCACCGACGCGCCAATAGCAACCTGCCGAAATACGGCACGGAACCTTTTTCGGCCGTCCGGCGTGTTAGCTCGTAAGGGCGCATCACCCGCAGGAAGTGAGCTCACGCACTAACCGTCGCCGGCGCCGTTACGAGAAAGCCGGCGCATTGCTTATTGGGGGTAACCGTG
Source organism: Burkholderiales bacterium (assembly GCA_036396275.1). GTDB lineage: Bacteria > Pseudomonadota > Gammaproteobacteria > Acidiferrobacterales > Sulfurifustaceae > JACQFZ01. The sequence continues at coordinate 9,695 of DASWLD010000028.1, read as the reverse complement.
TCGCTATCCATACTAAACGTCGGGCACGCCGTCGACGAGGCTCTATTGAAAGAAGTCGCGACGACCGCCGATCGACCGGCTTGCGTCCGAACGCTATCCGATCTCAGGCAAGCGCACGTCTGGGCGGTGGCCCATCAACCGGATATCACCGTCGTCGATCTGCGGCGCCTCAACGGCCATGGCATCGACTTCATGCGCCACTTCCGCACCGACCTGGCGTGCGCCGACATTCCCTTGCTCGCGGTCGTGGACGAGCGCGAACGCGAACAACGCGGACAAGCGCTGCTCGCGGGCGCAAACGAACTGATTACCGCACCGCTCGATCCGTACGAGTGCCAGGTTCGGATACTCAATCTGTTGACCCTGAACGCGCAGCGGCGATTGTTGCGCGATGGACTTTGGAACGGCGACAATACCGGCGAATGGCCACAATACGTGCACGCACGCGAGCGCGAGATCTTGCTGCGACTCGCGCGCGCCGGCGAATTTCGCGATGAAGATACCGGCGCGCATATCGTGCGCATCGGCCGAATCAGCCGGCATATCGCCGAAGTGCTCGGACTGCCGGAAAACGAATGCAGTATCATCGAAGCCGCGGCACCGATACACGATATCGGTAAGATCGGCATTCCGGATGCAATCTTGCGCAAGCCCGGGCCCCTCACCGAGAGCGAGCGAAAGATCATGGAGAATCACACGCTGATCGGCTACGACATTCTTAAGAACAGCACCTCCAAGTATCTGCAATGCGGCGCGGAGATTGCGCTCGCGCATCACGAGAAATTCGACGGCAGCGGGTACCCCCACGGCACGCCCGGCGAGGAGATTCCGCTGTGTGCCCGTATCGTCACCGTCGCCGATGTCTACGACGCACTCACCCACCGTCGACCCTACAAGCTTCCCTGGCCAAGGGCCAAAGTGGTCGAGCATATGGAACAACTCAAAGGCAAACACTTCGATCCGCTCTGCGTCGAAGCGCTGTTCACGCCAACGCAATCGGCCGTCGACTTCTAGGCTATGCTTACAGCCGACGGTTGCTGCATGCTTTCGCCCGTGCCCGCCGGTTCGCGCTGGGTCATTTTCGGAGGCTGGCAGCCGGCACTCGTGGTCACCAGGGGGCGCGACAGGCCGCCGATAATGCAGAAGCGTTCACGTTTTGGAATTTCCCGGCGTCGCAGTGAAACGGACTTCGAACGGCTGGTGCGCCCGCATCTCGACCATTTATACAAGCTGGCGTATCGCTTCACCGGCGCCGCCGATCGTGCCGAGGACCTGATCCAGGAATTGCTTATACGACTGTATTCGCGCCGCCACGAGCTGGCGCAGGTACAAGTCCTTCGCCCGTGGATGGCACGGGTGATGTATCGCCTATTTGTCGACCAGACGCGCCGCGACGCGCGCGCTCCTTATATATCGATCGTCGATTCCGATTTCGCCGCCAGCGAGGACAGCGGCGATCAGTACGCCGATGTCGCCGACCCAACACCCGGCCCCGATGCCGAATTCGAGCTCCGCCTCGACCGCGAGCGTTTGCAGCGTGCGTGGCAGGAACTGAGCGCCGAACACCGAGCGGTGCTGGCACTACACGAAATCGAAGGTCACACGCTGGAAGAATTGGAAGCGCTGCTCGAACTGAACCGCGGCACCGTGAAGTCGCGGCTGCACCGCGCGCGCGCGCGATTGGCGCAACTGCTCATGACGGAACCTTTTGACACGCTCGGACGTGTTAAGGACAAGAGGAAAGCATGAGATGAACTGCCAAGCATTCGAAAACCACTTGGACGAATACCTCGAGGGCGTGCTCGCCAACGCGGCGTACAACGCGGCGGCCGCGCACCTGCAGCGCTGCAGCGGCTGCCAACAACGTCTCGCGCAAATGCAAGCGCTGCGCGCCGCGCTACGCACACTGCCCGCGCCGGGTCCAAGATCGGGGTTCTTCGAAGATGCGCTTGCACGTGCCCAGGGGGCGCGCGTCGCGCGCCGGACAGGATGGACATATATCGCCGGCGCGGCACTCGCGGCAAGCCTCGCGCTGTGGATCGGCGCCGGCCAATTGCCCACCCTGCTCCGGGAACCGGCGACAAAGCCGATCGGCGTCACCATCGCGCTGCATGAAACGCGCACGGTACAGCTCTCGTTTAATGCCGAACGCGACTTGCCTCAGGCGACGCTCAGCATCACGCTGCCCGAGGGAGTCGAACTGCAAGGCTTCCCCGGACAGCACCAAGTTAGCTGGCAAACGAGTATCGCACGCGGGGCGAACGTTCTGTCGCTGCCGCTTACCGCGGTCTCCGCTACGGGCGGCACATTGCTCGCGCGCCTGGAACACGGCGATCGCAGCACCCAGTTGACGGTTCCACTGCACGTCAGCGATGCGCCGCGAACCAGCGCCTTACCGGCAACATGCCGCACACACGACGAATGCAACGAAATTCCCAGGGAGAAGAACGATGCGTAGGGTTTACTTGCTTCTGGCCGCCATTTGCATGGGAGGGGCCGCCGTGGCCGACGATAAACCGCTCGACGTAACGATTACCGTGGTGGAATCCCCGGGCGATCTGCCGGCTGCCGTCACCAAGACGATTGAACTCCCGCCGGCGGCTTCGGATAGAGCGCGCGAGCGCTCGCAACACGGGCTGGAACGCGCGAACGAGGCACGCGCCCTCGGGCGCGAGTTCGGGCAATCCATCGCCGAGCAAGCAAAATCCAAGGGTAAGGGCCGGCCCTAGTTCGGCGTCGCGCCGAGCCACGGCGCGCGCCACACCGGATCGATTCACGCAAACACAGAGATCGAGTTTCCACTTTTCTCCTCACTTGAGAGCCACATCGGGAAACCGATGTGGCTCTTTTTGCTCCCGCCGTACTGCCCGCCGGCATGCCGTGCTTCCCGATTTCCCGCCGAAGCACGGCGATGACGGCCGGCGGTCCTGGGGTCAAAAGTGAATTTCTACGTCCAAAATGATTTAAAACTACTATTTTAAGGAGTGATGCACGTACAGGACGCAAGGTGGGGGTGGTGTCTGCTCGGCCTTTGGCTGCTGGCGTCGGTCGCCAGCGCCGCAACCGGGGACCGGCTTTTTGCACAAGGTGTCGGTGCCTTCAAGAACGGAAATTTTGAATCGGCCGTGAGCTATTTCCAGCAGGCATGGGCCGCCGGCCTCGACCAGCCGACCCTTCACTTCAATCTCGGTGCAAGTTTGTACAAACTCGGTCGATACGCAGAAGCCGAAGAAGCCTTTCGTGCGTGCGCCCGCGACCCGCTGTGGGCACCGCTTGCGAACTACAACGCCGGGCTCTCCGCTTACCAGCGCGGAAAGCGCGCCGCCGCGGCCGACTATTTCGAGCGCGCCTGGCGGACCGCCGACAGCGACGAAGTGCGCGGCCTCGCGCTCGCCATGCTCGAGCGCGTCGACGTTGCCGCCAGCCGTCGGCCACGCGGCGCGCTTAGCGTCGACACGGGCTACAACGACAACGTCACGCTCAGCGCCGACAACCAAACGCTGCAAACGACGAGCGAACCGGACTACTTTTCGGAAGTACTCGCCTCCGCGACCGGCCGATGGGGACAGGACTCACAAACGCTGCTCTGGGACGCATCACTTTACGACTTACGCTACGGTGAACTCAGCGGCAACAACGTTACGTCGATCACGCTCGGCGCCAGTCGCCCTTCCCAGATCGCGTCGTGGCATACAAGTGTCGGCGCGCAGTGGGAATACGTATTGCGCCACGGACAACGCTTTCAACAAATCGGATCGCTGCAGCTCAGCGGCATTCGCGACCGGCCGAACCGCGGCGACCTGCGGCTCAGCGTCCAACTGAGTACGATTGACGCGCTGGACGGCGACTTCGCCTTCCTCGACGGCTCACGCCAGGAATTCGAAGCGTCCATCGGGCAGCACGTAGGCGGCGGCCAGACACGGCTCGGTTTCGCGATCGAACGCAACGATCGCGCCGATCTTGCGACCGCAAACGAGTTCTTCAGCTTTTCGCCCTTGCGCTATCGTGTCTCGTTTGCGGGCTCGTGGCCGGTTCGGGGCTACTGGCGCCTTCAACCGAGTACGTCGTACGCGCAAAGTCGCTATGCCGATGCCGACCAACGCGCGAGCGGTCTCGCGGCCACGCGTGAAGACGATGAGCGGCGGGTCACGCTGCGCGCGACGTATCGCCTGAGCGAGTTCTGGCGTTTATTCGGCGACTATACCTACGCCGACACGCGCTCCAACTTTCCGGAGTTCTCGTATTCGCAGCGCATTATCTCGCTGGGCGCAAGCCGACCGTTCTAGGCCAAACCGGGACCAGGCCATCTACTGCAGCCGTACGCCGAGAGGCTGTTGGCGAGCGGTGTACTCCCGATACAACACTTCCGCGTGGGCGGCGAAGTTTTCGACGATTCGCATTCGACTTTCCGCCGCGTGTCGATCGAGTGTTGACGGCGCTCGACACTGCTCAGCTTGCGATAGAACCGAACCAGGGCATTCGGAAATTGCGATCCTCAATTCGCCAGCCGCGCGAACGCGCGTTTCATCTCGTGCACCTTCGCGAGATACGCGCGCGCGTCGTGGTCGCCGCAGTGCTGCTCTGGGGCCAGCCGGAAGCCGCGACGCGCGTACGCGTTGCCGGCGCCGAGGCCGCACAGATGAATGACCGCCGCCAGGTCCTGCTTCCGCTCCTGCGTCGCGACGACGATTCGTTGCCGGCGGATGACGGCGGCGACTTGGCGATCGAGCAGCGCCGCCGTCAGCTCGACGGCATGCGACGGGATGACGCGGGTGTACAAACCGTTGAACCAACAGGATCGCCACGCGTGCCACGGCCCGTCTTCGACCACGACGTGATCGTGGATGCAGTAGCGTTTGGCGATGTCGAAGGTCGCATCGGTAATCTGATACATCCCGACCGCGCTCGAGGCCGGCCGATACAGCTCGAAGGGATCCGGCGTCAGCGACCAACGCCAGTACGTCCGTGCCACCGGGTTGCCCGACCCTTCGACTTGCGCAAGGGCGGCCAGAAATTCGGGCGTGATCGCCTCGGTTGAATGCAAACGGAAGATGGGCCCATAGCGGCGCCAGGTCTCGGGCGGTGTCTTGCGCAGCACGCCGCTCACGGGGAAGTAGAGCTCCGTCGGTTTGCGCACCACTTGATAGATCCAATTGGTCGCCGACCATGCACCGACCACGGCGACGACACCCGCCAGAATCTGAATTCCGGGCGGCGCGGCCCATAGCAATCGCAGCCAGCGCCGGCCGAGGCCCACGGCCCGCCGCGGCGGCGCGCGCCCGGGTCGGCGCGGCTTTCCGCGCTTTCGGGTACCCGTTGTCCTGTTCGATGTTCGCGCCATCGCCTGGTCCCGCTGCCGGCCGTTTACCCCTTCCGTAGACAAGAAAACCGTAACGGACAATAGCCTACACTACTTAAGTAGGAGCAACGGCCGGTCGCGGGTCCCCGCCGCCTGCAAATCCCCGGCACAGACTGCAACATCGACAACGAGCAATCGGAGTTATGGGCAAGCTAGTCATCAAACATCAAGGAAGACTCATCGACGAAGTGAATCTGAAGCTGGGCGACATCAAGATCGGCCGCTTGCCGAGCTGCGACATCGTGCTGCACGACGCCGCGGTCAGCGGCGAACACGCGGTCGTCAAGACGGTGGGCGTGAAGTCCACCATTCAGGATCTCGACAGCACCAACGGTACGTTCATCGAGAACAAACAAATCAAACTGCATGAACTGCGCCACGGCGAAACGATTATCATCGGCGGGCACTCGCTGTTCTATCGCTCGGATCTGAACCTCGACGCACCGAAGCTCGCCAAGCAGCGACAACCGGCGCCGGCGAACAATCAAGAGCAAACCACGGTGCTCATGGCGTTCGCACAGCTGCTGGCGGTGCAAGGCGTCAACAAAGGCAAACGCGTTCCGTTGATCAAGGAAACGGTCGTCCTCGATAACCCCGGCAAGAACCCGGCACGCATCTACCGCACCGCCGAAGGCTACTTGTTGGACGCATCCGCCGGGCCCGGCGAGCCGCGCCTGAACGACAAACCCGTACCAAACGGCGGCCAGTTACTCGAAAAAGGCGACATCATCGAAGTCGCCGGAACGAAGTTCCAGTTCTTCAACTAAGCGACGCGGCGGTCAACCGCCTCGCAACCCGCGATCCCGGTAGTTCACGCCTCCCGCGGAACACCGCGCGCCATTCTTACTTGCGCCCGCGCGAGCGCTTCGGTCATCATGACACCGCGATCGTTTTTTCGCGGTGACTCGGCCACGGCCCCGGATAGCGACTCGCCCGATACAAGTCACCGTCGCCAAGGAGAACTTCATGGATATTCGCGCCGCCGTCGCGCATGAGGCGGGAGCGCCGCTTTCCGTCGAGACCGTTCGTCTCGACGGTCCAAAGGCCGGCGAAGTGTTGGTCGAGATAAAAGCGACCGGCGTTTGCCACACCGACGAGTACACGCGCTCGGGCGCCGATCCCGAAGGTTTGTTCCCCGCGATTCTCGGACACGAAGGCGCGGGTATCGTCGTCGACGTTGGCTCGGGCGTGACCAGCGTAAGAAAGGGCGACCATGTTATTCCGCTGTACACGCCCGAATGCCGGCAATGCAAATCGTGCTTGTCGCGCAAAACCAACCTCTGCACCGCGATCCGCGCAACGCAAGGCAAAGGCGTTATGCCGGACGGCACCAGCCGGTTTTCGCTCGGCGGCGAGACGCTTCACCACTACATGGGCTGTTCGACCTTCGCCAACTACACCGTGCTGCCCGAGATTGCGGTAGCGAAGATCCGCGAGGACGCGCCGTTCGACAAGGTCTGCTACATCGGCTGCGGCGTTACCACCGGTATCGGCGCCGTCATCAACACCGCGAGAGTCGAGCCGGGCGCGAACGTGGTCGTCTTCGGACTCGGCGGTATCGGTTTAAACGTCGTGCAAGGCGCGCGCATGGCCGGCGCGAATAGGATTATCGGCGTCGACCTGAACCCCGCGCGCGAAGCGCTCGCGCGCCGGTTCGGCCTGACACACTTCGTGAATCCGAAGGACATCCGCGGCGACCTGGTTCCTTATCTGATCGACCTCACCGGCGGCGGCGCGGACTACAGCTTCGAGTGCGTCGGCAACGTCGATCTCATGCGCCAGGCGCTCGAATGCTGCCACCGCGGTTGGGGCGTCAGCGTCATCATCGGCGTCGCCGGCGCCGGCCAGGAAATCCGCACGCGTCCGTTTCAGCTCGTCACCGGCCGCGTCTGGAAAGGCACCGCGTTCGGCGGCGCGCGCGGGCGCACCGACGTGCCGAAGATCGTCGATTGGTACATGGAAGACCGAATCAACATCGACGACCTGATCACGCACACGATGACGCTCGATAATATCAACCGCGCCTTCGACCTGATGCGCGAAGGCAAATCGATCCGGTCGGTGGTTACGTTCTCTTAGCAAGTATCCGATTCATATGATCATCTGACGCAAAAACGCCGAGACGCAAAGGAAAGCGCAGTTTTAGAGATATTCTTTGCGTCTTGGTGCTGTGCAGGACGCACGAATGTCGCGAGCGCAGGGGCGAGCCGGAAAGAGACGATGCGCCGGTGGCGCATCGTCCCGGCGAGCGGGCACGCCATGGAGGGCGCGCCCCGGGCTTTCGAGCGCAGCGACGAAAGCGCGGGAGCGACCGTCTTTGCGACAAGAGCTCATATTTCGGCGATTGATCAAACCTTTCTTATACTCCCGCGCGCGTCGCGTTCGAGGAACCCCCAGGCGACACCGATCGCGAGACCGGCGGTGTGCGCCCAGTTGGCGATCGGACCGAGCAGGCCGGTCCAGCAGAGCACGTACCAAATCAGCATCATCGTGACAATGTGCTTGTGCAGCACGTAGCCGAAGCGCGGATTGTATTTGCCTTGCATCCAGATATAGCCGAGCAAACCGTACACCACCCCGGACATGCCCCCGAAAAACGGGGAGCCGACGACCAAATATTGCGCCAGGTTCGAAGCCACGCCGACGCCCACGACAAATACACCAAAGCGGCCGGTCCCGCGCCGCCGTTCGAGCAGACCGCCGAGATCCCACAGCCACATCATGTTAAAGACCAGATGCAGAATACCGAAGTGAATGAATATCGGCGTCAGCAGGCGCCACGCCTCGCCGGATTGAACGTCCGCCAGGCCGCGGCTGCCCGGCGTCGCGATGAGAAACGGGGTGAGTACATACAGCGACGAACCCAACCGCGACGCGGCGGAAACCACCACGCTGACCGCCGCGAGCGCGACCGTCAGCGGCGGCGCCGAACCCAGTCGCGCGAAGTTCCTTAGCATCCTGTTCCCGTCATTTCTGGTAAAAGCGCGCCGCGTGGGCGCCAACCGTCACGACTTCTCCGCCGGATCGAAGCTGGGTGTCGATGGAAATCGGTTCCCCATGGATTGCGGCCCGAACAATACAGGCAACCGCCGGTCAGGCCAACGCTTGCCGCGCGCGGCGGCTGCGGCTTCGACTTTGTTCTATATAAGTAGTAGGACGACGTGCTCGACGGACCATGACCGAACCTGCCCATACGCCTGGCGAGGCCTACACGCTCGATGGCATCGAGGTGGTGGAGTTGTGGGAAGTCGATCTCGATTTCGCCGTCGAAGAGGCGTTCCGCGAAGGCGCGTCGCAAAATCCGGAAACGACCCGCGTCGAGCCCGCGACATCGGAAGACGTGAAGGCGCTCGAACTGTTTCAGGGGCTGGACGGCCAGGACGTCGCGTCGATCGCGCCGCGGTGCCAATCGATTTGCGCGGTACCGGGCTACGTGCTGCTCGCGCCGGGCCGGCTCAATACCAAAATCTTTTTCGTGGTCGAGGGCCAGCTGCGACTCTACGCCCACACCGGCGACAAACGACCGATGTCCGTCGCCGACGTCGGTCACTCCACGGGTCTGCGTTCGGCGCTCGCCGCCCAGCCGGCGAATCACGCGGTCATCGCGACCGAGGTGTCGCGCATCATCGCCGTCGAGTTATCGTCACTCGATGAGCTGGCCAAGCGTTCGCATACCTTTGCCCGCAACTACGCCGCCCTGCTGGCCAGTTACTTGCGCGGCGACAACTGCCTCAATGTCGGCACGCGCGGGCGCGCCGAGTCGGTTCGGCAAGGCTACATCGACGAGCTCACGCTCCTGCACAATCAGCATTGGCTCGACACCGTGTTCCCGCGCTTGATCGGCCGTTACCGCATGGGCGATAAAAAGCTCGCGATCGTCGCCTTCGCCGTGAACAAGCTCGACGAGATCACCCGGCAACACGGCATCGGTGCAAGCATGCGCGCGCTTGAAACGATCGGCCCGTGGTTGCTCGACCAAACGCGTCCAACCGATATTCTGGCTATCGATAAGAATCGGCACTTTCTCGCGTTTCTCCCCGATTGCGATCTCGACGCCGCGCGCCAGCTGGCGGGGCGACTGAAGGCGGCGATCAAGGCCGTGCCCATCGCGCTCCCATCGGGGAAGACGCCCGCGACGACAAACGTCACGGCAGCCGTCGGGATTGCCGAACTCGAGAGCGGAATGAACGAACACGCCTTCCTGAACAAGGTCGACGCCTTGATTCAAAAGTCGCTCAAGTTCGGCGGCGATTGGCTAAGTGAATCGCTCGACGAAGCGAACGCACCCGGCACCGACAACAAGGTGTAACCGGCGTGGGGGGGGGGGGGGGGGGGG
>DASWLD010000027.1:0-1968 GCA_036396275.1 Burkholderiales bacterium | reverse complement strand
GGCGACGCCCTTGTCGAGCGCTTCCTGCTTCATCTCGAGGATCGTGACCGGGACGCCGGCGTTCAGGAAGTTCATGCTGATCCCGCCGCCCATGGTACCGGCGCCGATCATCGCCACTTTCTTGATCCCGCGAATCGGCGTGCCGTCGGGCACGTCGGTTATCTTCGCGCTAGCGCGCTCGGCAAAAAACGCATGGCGCAGCGCCTTCGATTCCGGCGTTTGCACGAGATAGTCGAAAAACTCGCGCTCGGTGCGCAATCCTTCGTCGAACGGCTTCGCCACCGCCGCCGCGACCGCATCGACGCACTTGAGCGGCGCCGGAAAATTCTTCGACACGGCTTGCACGTTGTTGCGCGCGAACTGAAAGAACCCTTCCGCGTTCGGGTAATCGATCTTGATATCGCGCGCACGCTTGAGCGGACGATTCTCCGCGACCGCCTTGCCGGCAAACGCGACGGCGCCCTTCGACAAATCGCCGTCGATCATCTCGTCGAACAGCGCCGTTCCCTTGAACTGTTCCGAGGGAACGATCGCACCGGAGACGATCATGTTGAGCGCCTGCTCGACGCCGACCAGGCGCGGCAGCCGCTGCGTGCCGCCGGCGCCGGGAAGAATACCAAGCTTCACTTCCGGCAGCGCGATCTGCGCGCCGGAAACGGCAACGCGGTAGTGGCACCCGAGCGCCAGTTCCAGGCCGCCCCCCATGCACGCGCCGGCGACCGCGGCGATCACCGGCTTGGTGCAGTCTTCGAGCGCGTCGATGACTTCGTGCAACGTCGGCTCGGCGCTTGCCTTCGGCGTGTTGAATTCGCGAATGTCGGCGCCGCCGGAAAAGTTTTTGCCGCCGCCGATGATGACGATCGCCTTGACGTTGTTATCGGCCTGGGCCTGGTCGAGTCCTTCGGCGATCCCGCTGCGCACCGCATGGCCGAGACCGTTTACCGGCGGGTTGTTCAGCGTGATCACCGCCACCGCGCCTTGTCGTTGATATTCAGTACCGCTCATACTCGCTCCATCGTGAAGGGGATGACGATCGACGCCGCGCGCTGCGCGCCGGGAAAGAAGCTCTTAAAAGGTTGTACGGATGGTTCGGACATTGTCACGAGTCGATCGCGCGGATCGTACGCAATAGTCGCAATGCCGCCGTAGCCAGTCCCGGAACCACCGACACAGAATCGCCAAGGGAGAATGACATTATAACGAGCCGGGGAAATTCTGGAAACGCGAAAACGAACATCGTGTTAGTCAGACGAATGCGCAACACCCTTGAGCATTCCGCCTAGCGGTCCATGTTTTGTCCGTCGAACGCGTATTGACCCCGTCGATGCGCCGCGTGTAGCGTGCTTCACCATTCCGGCGCGTCGTCGCTTACGGCGCTTTACGATTCCTGCAGATTCGGAGTTACCAACAACACCAGCGACTTGGAGGACTAAACATGCACGCAAGGGCACGCTACGCCTTTATCGTTCTCGCCTGCGTCTTGGGGTTGACGCCTCTCGGCGCACTGGCCGACGTAAAGGTTTTGTTCGACGAGAACGATCCGACACAAACGATATTCCCGAGCAACCTGTTCACCAAGTTCGACTTCACGCAAGCCACTTTCCGCCGCGTCAACCTGCCGAAGCCCGACTGCGCGACGCAACAATCGATCTGCGAAGACATCGACGTATTGAACGAGCTCGACGGTTTCAACCCGCAACCGCGCATTTCGATCCCGTTCAGCGGTCCGATCGACGTTTCCACCGTGAACAGCGACACGGTATTTCTGATCAGCCTCGGCAGCCCCATCGGCCGCGGTTCGTTCGGCGAGAAGGTCGGCATCAACCAGATCGTGTGGGACCCGGCCATGAACACGCTGCACGTCGAGCCGGACCAGCTGTTGAACCAGCACACCCGCTATGCCGTCGTCGTCACGCGCGGCGTGCATGACACCGACGGCCATCCCGTCAGCGGCGAGTTGTTCGATAA
>DASWLD010000026.1:0-18038 GCA_036396275.1 Burkholderiales bacterium | reverse complement strand
CGTGCTCGGGTTCTGCGCCTGGGAGGGCGGACTTCTCGGCATCGAACGGCCGAACCACAACTTTACCCGTTTCGAGAAGGCGCTCGACGACGGTAAGCACGTTTTCTTCGTCGATCTCGAACCAAACCAGGAAACGGTGCTGGAATCGGTGCTTAAGTCGCATCCACAAGTCCAGTCGGCGGGAACCGGCGCGCCGGCACCACAGTGGCTCATCGCTTTACAACGGCGATCCGGAATGATCCGCCACTCCTAACGCTGAACACCGGCGAATGCGGAACTTTCCAAGCACGGCCGCTGCCCAAGACCGCGATCGCCGATAACGCGATTTCGGCGCACACGGCACCGGCCGGCGAGCCGGAGCGCCCATCGGCTTGATACCCCCCCGTTTGCCGGGTGGTAGATTCACATCGCCGACATCCTAGAAGAAACAGCCATGCACCGATCGACCGGGAAACTCACCGTCATGCTGGCAGCCGTCGCGCTCGTGGCCGGGCTCGCCGCGATCGCGCTCGCGATCAGCTACAAGGAAAACGGTGCGCGCGCGGTGTTGCTGCCGGATTCGGTGATCAGTTTGCTCCCCGAATCGAAGCCGCTGACGGCGTTCACCCTCACCGATCACGATGGGCACCCGTTCGATCTGGCGCGGCTGCGAGGCAAGTGGACGTTCCTGTTCTTCGGATACGCCTATTGCCCCGACGTCTGCCCGACGACGCTGGCCCAGCTAGCGCAGGCGCGCAATAAAATCGCAAAACAAGGGAGCGCGGATCTGGAAACGCAGTTCGTTTTCGTGTCGGTCGACCCCAATCGCGATACGCCGACCAAGCTTAAGCAGTACGTCGGCCATTTCGACGCCAAGTTCGTCGGCGTGACCGGAGCTGACCGTCAAATCGCCAATCTCGCCGGGCAGCTCGGGGCGCGCTACCAAGTGACGATCGAACCGGGCAGCGACAACTACCCGGTCGATCACACGCCGGCGGTATACCTGGTGGATCCAAGAGTACGCTTTCACGCGATTTTTCGACCGCCGTATGACCCGGCGTTGATCAGCGCGCGTTTCGAGTTGGTGCGGCGACTCGATGCGGAACGAAACGCCGGGTAAGCGGCACCGGCGGAGAAACTATTTCGATTTTGCCAAGATATAATCGACCGCGGCCTTCACTTCGGCGTCGCTCAGGCCGGCGTTGCCGCCCTTCGCCGGCATCAAACCGGCGCTTCCCTGAAACCCCTTGATGGCGCTCGTATACAGAGCACCGACACCCTTGGCGACGCGCTTCTTCCACACCTGCGCGTCTCCGAACTTGGGCGCTCCGGCGATACCGGCGCCGTGGCAGGCGATGCAGGCGCCCTCGTAGACCTTTTGCCCGCTCGGGGCGGCCGGTGCAGCCGCGGACGCGGTCTTGGCGGGTTCCCGCTTGGTTTCCGTCGCGGCGACGACGTTCAGCCAGCCGACCGGCTGAATTCGTTCGGCCGCGCCCGAACCACCGCCGAGCTGCTCGATGCGATCGCGTTGGACCTTGGCGGGGACATCGAGATGGTGCGCCACGAAAACGTAGCCGAAAAACGTCAGCACGATGCCGAAGATAACTATTATCGTCGAATTCTTCACGGCGTTCTTTGACTCATGATTGTGATTGATATCGGAAGCACGGTCGCTTCAGCTCGGCGCGCACGCGTGGCAACTAACCGCCGCCGAAAAACACGCCGCGTGCGAAAAACGTGTAGTCCGCCTCGAGCGCGCCGATGCCGAGCAGCACCAGCAACAGCAACGGCGGGACAATAATCGCGTACATCAGAGCCAGCCGCTCCCACACCATGTGCATGAAAACCGCGACGATCAGCCCGGCCTTCAGCATCATGAACAAGAGTATTAGAAACCATCTCAAGTAGCCGTGGAACTGGAAATAATCCACCATGTACGAAAAGGCGCTCAACACAAACAGCAAGCCCCAGATCTTGAGATAGATGCCAATCGGATGTTGTTGGCCTTCGACGTGTGCCATGGCGTTACCTACCAAAGATAGAAAACCGCGAAGATGAATACCCACACGAGATCGACGAAGTGCCAGTACAGACCCATGGTTTCGACGATCTCATAGTTCCCCTTGCGACCGGTCAGGAAGCCCGGCCGCTCGTTGTCCAATGTCCCGCGTATCACCTTGACCGCAGTGATGATCAAGAAAATCACGCCGATCGAAACGTGTGTGCCGTGAAACCCGGTAATCATGAAAAAGCTCGAGCCAAACTGAGCCGCACCCAGAGGATTGCCCCAAGGGCGTATACCTTCATCCACGATCAGCTTGGTCCACTCGAATGCCTGCATCCCCACGAACGTCGCGCCCAGCGCCGCAGTGACCAACAAGAGGATGAACGTTTTTTTGCGGTCCTTGCGATAGCCGAAGTTGACGGCCATCGCCATGGTGCCGCTGCTGCTGATCAATACAAACGTCATGATCGCGATCAAGAGTAGCGGCACCTCGGTCCCCGCGACCGTTAGGCCGAACACCTCGCTCGGATTCGGCCACGGCACGGTGGTGGTCATGCGCACGTTCATGTACGAAATCAAGAAACTGCTGAAGATGAAGGTGTCGCTCAAGAGGAAGATCCACATCATGGCCTTGCCCCACGGGACGTTCTTGAACGCCCGCTGGTCCGAAGACCAATCGGCGACTACTCCCTCCATGCCTTCAGGACGCGGGAGCGCGCCCGCCGAGCTCGTCGCAGATTGCGTCATTTGCGTTGGTCCTTATTACCTCAGCCCACAGAACTTCAACACGATGTTCAAATTGTCCCCGCTAAACAGCAGGCCAAAAAGGACCAGCCAAACCCCCAGCAGGAAATGCCAGTACGTGGTGCATAGTTCCACGTTGCGCCGTATCCGCTCCCGGTCGAACTCACCCCACACGCGGCTAAAGGTTCTGACCCAGGCCACCAAGCCGCCGACGATGTGCAACCCGTGCAAACCGGTGGCGAGATAGAAGAAAGCGATTGCAGGATTGGTAATGTCGAAAAATTCCGTCGCCTGCAACTGGCGCCACGCGAGAATCTGGCCGACCAGAAACAAGACGGTGAATGCGCCGGCCGCGAGCAAGCCGACGCGCATGGCGTCGATGCGGTCGCGGCGCACGGAGAATTTCGCCCATTGCAGCGCGCCGCTGGCCAGGATCAACACCCACGTATTCGTCCACAGCAGCGCCGGCTGCGGGGTCGGACGCCAGTCCGGGTACACCATCCGGTCGCCGTAGGCGACGATCAGCAGCATGAACAGAACGCCGACCACCGCCAGAAACATGCGCAGCGCGATGCGTGCCGCCGGCTGCGAGGACCTACTCCAACCGGGAAGGGTGACGACGGACCCCTGTTCGCTAATCCAGGGCTTGTCCGTCAGTTGCTGGAAAATGTTCACCGCCAAGTTCCCGAGCGCCTACTTCCTGCCCTTGGAGACGCCCGTCTTTCCGGGCGGGACGTTTTGCGGTATGAAATCCTCTTTCGCGCCCGGGACGCTGTAGTCGTACGCCCAGCGGTACACCAGCGGCAGCGACGCGCCGAAGTTGCCGTGCTTGGGCGGCGTGTCCGGGGTCTGCCATTCCAGGGTCGTGGCGCGCCAGGGATTCGGACCGGCCCGCTTACCCTTGTAGTAACTCCAAATCATATTGAATATAAACACCAACTGGGTAACCCCGACGATCAACGCCGCAATGGTGATCCATTCGTTCACGCCGTGCGCCGATGGCGGTATGAAATCCGTGGTTCCGAGGGCGTAGTAGCGCCGCGGCACGCCCAGTATCCCGAGATAATGCATCGGATAGTAAATGCAATAACTGCCGACGAACGTGATCCAGAAGTGGAACTTGCCCAACGTATCGTCGAGCATGCGCCCGGTGATTTTCGGGTACCAGTGGTAAATCGCGCCAAACACCACGAGAATCGGCGACACCGCCATCACCATATGAAAGTGCGCGACCACGAAATACGTGTCGGAGAGCGGCAAGTCGACGACGACGTTGCCGAGAAATAACCCGGTCAAGCCGCCATTAATGAAAGTGAAAACGAATCCGATGGCGAACAACATCGGCACCGTGAGGTGAATGTCACCGCGCCACAACGTGAGCACCCAGTTATAAACCTTGATCGCGGTTGGCACCGCGATGATGAGCGTGGTCGTGGCGAAGAAGAAACCGAAATACGGGTTCATGCCGCTGACGTACATGTGGTGCGCCCATACGACGAAGCTCAAGGCGCCGATGGCGATAATCGCCCAGACCATCATCCGATAGCCGAAAATGTTTTTTCGCGCATGCACGCTGATCAGATCGGAAACGATACCGAACGCCGGCAGCGCGACGATGTACACCTCCGGATGACCGAAGAACCAGAACAGGTGTTGGAACAATATCGGGCTGCCGCCGTTGTAGTTGAGCTGCTGCCCGAGCGACGCGACGGCGGGCATGAAGAAGCTCGTTCCGAGCAGCCGGTCCAACAGCATCATCACGGCGCTGACAAACAAGGCGGGAAAGGCCAGGAGCGCGAGGACCGTGGCCATGAAAATACCCCACACCGTCAACGGCAGGCGCATCAATGTCATTCCACGGGTGCGCGCTTGCAGCACCGTGACGACGTAATTCAACCCGCCCATGGTGAATCCGATAATGAAGAAAGCGAGCGAGGCGAGCATCAAGACAATTCCGGCATCCGACCCCGGCGTGCCCGGGAGAATCGCCTGCGGCGGGTACAGTGTCCAGCCGGACCCCGTCGGGCCGCCGGGTACGAAGAAGCTCGCCACCAGCAACAACACGGCGAACAGATAGACCCAGTAGCTCACCATGTTCACATACGGGAACACCATGTCGCGGGCCCCGACCATCAGCGGGATCAGGTAGTTGCCAAACCCTCCCAGGAACAGTGCCGTCAGCAGGTAGATCACCATGATCATCCCATGCATGGTGACGAACTGCAGATAGTTGCCGGGTGTAATGAACGAAAAGCTGTTCGGGAAACCGAGCTGCAGCCGCATCATCCCCGATAGGACGAGCGCCACCAGGCCGATCGCCATCGCGGTGATCGCGTATTGCACCGCAATGACCTTGGCGTCCTGGCTCCAGATGTATTTTCCGATGAAGGTTTTCGGATGGTAAAGCTCTACCTCCTCGACCTCGGCCGGTGGGATGTATGCCGATTCATCATGCGCAACGTAGGCCATTGCTAAATCCTCTTACGCTCTCTGATCTATTTATACTCGATCCGCTTCACGCTGACGCTGATTGGCCGCCAACCCTCAAATCGCATTCGCACTCGCCGCGGAAGGCTGCGCCCGGACCGGTTACCGGAGGGTATTGATGTAGGCGATCACGTCGTCGGTCGCCCGGTCATTCGTCAAAACCGCCGCCATCATCGCCATCTGCGGACCGTACATGTCTTTTGAATTCGCGCCGCGAATTCCGTGTTTGTAGTTCTTCAACTGCGTGCGCAAATACCAGTCGCTCATTCCGGCCAGACGCGGCGCATTCACCGCCCGATTCCCCTGCCCGTCGGGGCCGTGACAAGCCGCGCACGTGCGAAACGCCGCCTTTCCGTTCCGTACGTTGCCCGTTACCGTCGCCGACGCGGCACTGTCGGGCAATGACGTGATGTAGGCGACCACGTTGTCGATGGCGGCCTCATTCGCCAGCGTCGCCGCCATCGGCGCCATCTGTTTGCCGTACGTGTCCTTCTCGTCGGTGCCGCGGGCGCCCGCCTTGAAGTACTTCAACTGGCGCTTCAAGTACCAGTCTCCCAGTCCGCTAAGTTTTGGCGCGTTCAGCGCCGGATTACCTTGCGCTTGCGCGCCGTGGCAGGCGGCACAAACCCCGAACAGCGCTTTGCCCGCGGTCGCGTCACCGGCGACTTGGGCCAACGTCTGCGCATACGTGGGATGGCCGGCCAACCACGATCGGAACGCCGGCTCCTCGTCCACGACGACTTTGCCGCGCATCGTGAAATGCGCGATGCCGCACAGCTCTTCGCACAGCAAATCGAATTTTCCGGTCCGGGTGGGAGTGAACCAGACGTACGACACCAGCCCCGGCACCATGTCCATCTTGACTCTAAACTGCGGTACGGCGAAGTCGTGCAACACGTCTTTCGAGCGCAGCAGGACCTTTACCGGCTTGCCGATCGGGAGATGCAGCTCCGGACTTGAAATCAAAATGTCGTCCTTGCCGTTGGGGTCGTCCGGATTCATACCGAACGGATTTTGGTCGCTGATATGGCGAACATCGACGGTTCCGAGCACGCCGTCGTTCCCGGGGAAGCGGTAGCTCCAGTACCACTGCTGGCCCACGGCCTCGACGACCGAGGCGTCTTGCGGAACATCGACGAATTTCGCCCAGACGACCAAGCCGGGCGCCAGCATCGCGGCAACGCCGAGCGCGGTCACCACGGTCAACCATCCCTCGAGCTTCTTGTTCTCCGGCTCGTACGCCGCGCGCGCGCCCCGGCGGTGATGGAAGCGCCACACCGAATAGGCCATAAACAAATTAACCGCGACGAAAACGATTCCCGTGACCCAGAATGTAATCGTCACGGTGTCGTCGATCGCGCCCCAATTCGAGGCGATGGGCGTGAAATACCACGGGCTCACGAAGTGAAACAGCAGCGAGCCGAGAACCAATAGGACCAACACGACCGCTAGAACCATGAATCCTAGCCTCTTGATCGGTTAAGTCTGCAAAAGCGCAGACAGAAAAGTAGCGGCTTATATAATGGATTGCGGCGCTATTGTCTATATGAACCGGCGTCTTAATCTCGAATTCGCCGCTTGGGTTCAACCAATGCTGCGCGCACGTCTCCTTAATGTAGTTAATCCTGAGCGCATTACCGAAACGATCTCGACGTCGACGACCTTGTGGAAGACTATTTTTCGAGGTGTAAGGCGCTTGGACGTTTTATTTATGTTCCGATCTCCACATATCCGCCCCCCGAGCGCCCGAAGATTTCCCTTTTCTCTCATCGCCGACTTTTACTTGGCGCTAGATGTCCCGCAATACCGAAAGCGGGCTGCGCGCCACCACGCGGCGCGTACCGATGCATCCGGCCGAGCCGATCAGCACGGCGCCGACCACCGGTGCGGCGATCCACACCCACCACTTTGGCGTGTACACGATTTCGAACACGCGCGCGTACAGCACGTAAGTAACCGCTTCGGTGCCGATCGCTGCCAGTACCCCGGCGCTAACGCCGAGCGTGACGAATTCGGCGATATGGCCGCGGCGCAGTTGCCAGCGGCTGGCACCGAAAGTGCGCAACAGCGCGCCCTCGAAGTAGCGCTCGTCCATGCTCGCGGATAGCGCCGCAAACAACACCGTCAGGCCGCCGGCGAAGACGAACAGCAATACCAGCTCCACCGCGGTCGACGCTTGCTGCACGATGGCGCGGATCTGACGCAATACCAGATCGAGTTCCAGTATCGTCACCGACGAGTACGCGCGCACGAGATCGGCCAACAGGTGTTTTTGCGCAGGTGGAACATGAAAGCTCGTCATGTAAGTGGTCGGCTGATCCTTCAGCGAGCTTGGCGAGAAGATCATAAAGAAGTTCGGGTGAAACGATTCCCAACGCACCTTGCGCAGACTCGCGACGCGTGCATGAAGCGTTTGCGCCGCGATCGTGAACGTCAGCCGATCGCCCGGCGCGATGTTTAGTCGGCGCGCGAGCTTTTCCTCCACCGACACTTCGCCGACCGGTGCCGTGGCGCTCCACCACGCGCCGGCGGTGACGGTATTATCCGGCGGCGGATCGGCCGCCCAAGTGAAGTTGAGATCGCGCCGCATGGCGGCGTTGTTCGCCTCCTCGCCCTCTTCCTTGGTTACCGCCTCGCGCACCGGGACGCCGTTGATTTCCACCAGCCGCCCGCGCACCAGTGGATACAAAGCCTGCGATGCGATGCCGTGGCTCTTGAAGAAATCTTCCACGCCGGCGACATCGTTCGGCTGGACGTTGAAGATGAAATGATTCGGCGCATCGGACGGCACCTGCGCTTGCCAGGCGGCCAAGAGATCGGTGCGCACCACCGCAATCACGGCCATCGCCATCAACGTGAGACCGAAGGCGAGAATCTGGCCGGCGCTCGCGTGCACGCGCCGCTGCAATCGGCTGAAACCCTGACGCCATTGGCTGCGCGCGCCGCCTTTGAACTTGCGCTCAAGGCGCAACAGGCCGAGCACGAGCGCAAGCAGGGCACCCGCGCCGGCAACGCCGCCGGCCAACACGGCAAACGTCAAGGTTAGATTCTTCGTGTAGTACCAAAGGAGAACGACGAGCGCGGCGGCCGCGGCCGCGAGCACCGTCCATGCGGCCGGCGGCAGCGGCGCGAGGTCGCGCCGAAGTACCCGCAGCGGCGGAACCGAGCGCAACCGCAGAATCGGTACCAGCG
Organism: Burkholderiales bacterium; assembly: GCA_036396275.1. Taxonomy (GTDB): domain Bacteria; phylum Pseudomonadota; class Gammaproteobacteria; order Acidiferrobacterales; family Sulfurifustaceae; genus JACQFZ01. The sequence continues at coordinate 9,631 of DASWLD010000026.1, read as the reverse complement.
CAAAGCCGGCAAGCGTGACGAGGCCGGCGGCGAATCCGAGCAGCGCCGGTCCGATGCCGGGCGGCGGCAACGCGATCGGAAACATGTCCTTGATGATGAAATAGATGCCTTGCTGTGCGATCAACCCGACGACACAACCGAGCGTGGAAGCGATCAACCCAAGCACAACCAGCTGCGGCAAGTAGAGCGCGAGGATGTCCGCCTGGGTCGCACCCATCGAACGCAACATCGCGCTGGTGTCGTAATGCCGCAAGCTATAGCGGCGCGCGCCCATCGCGATCGCGACACCGGCGAGCACCACGGCCAACAGACTGGTCAGCCCGAAGTAGCTGTTGATGCGCTCGACGGTGCGCGCCGTGGTGGCGTTCCCGGTACGCGCATCGATGATGCGGTCGCTCGGCCCAAGCCGCGGCTCGAGCCAGTCGCGATACCGGCGCAGTTGCGCCTCGGTTCCCGCGAACGCATAGCGATACGTCACGCGGCTCCCCGGTTGAACGACGCGGGTCGCGGGCACATCCGCAAGATTGATCAATACGCGCGGTCCGAGGGCGAAGAAGTTTCCGATCCGGCCCGGCTCGTCCGTCAGAACCCGCGTTACGGTAAACGAGGCGCTGCCGATTTCGATGGTCTGCCCGATCCCGATCGCCAACGCCTGCAACGCGCGCGCCTCGGCCCAGGCGCTACCCGGCGAGGGTTTCGCGCTTGTCGGCGTACCCTGCTGATACAACGCGGACGCCGTGCGCACCGTGCCACGCAGGGGATAGTCTTCATTCACCGCGCGAACGCCGGCGATCTGCAGCCGATCGCCGCGAACGACAACGCTGGCAAAATCGAGCGCGCCCGCGGTGCGCAAGCCCATGCGCGCGGCCGATTCGATCCACTCGCCCGTCACCGGCGCGGGCGTGGACAAAATGAAATCCGCGCCGAGCAGATCGGCGGAGCGCTGGGTCAACCCGCGATCCAGGCGGTCATTCAAGAAACCGACCGCGGTCACCGCGCCGACGGCAACGATGATCGCGGCCACGAACAGACGCAGTTCCCCGGCGCGCCAGTCGCGCAGCAACAGGCGCAGCGCGAGCTTTGGTTTTCCGAGCGCGGGCATCATTAGGTCCGTTCGACCAAGCGCCCGGCATCGAGATAGATACGGCGCGTGCAGCGCTGCGCGATCGACTCATCGTGCGTCACCAGCACCAGCGTTGCGCCGCGCTCCTGATTGAGCTCGAACAAGAGCCGGATGATGCGCGCGCCGGTGGCGGCGTCGAGATTGCCGGTCGGTTCGTCGGCGAACAGGATCGCCGGCGCGAGCGCGAACGCGCGGGCAATCGCCACGCGTTGCTGCTCACCGCCGGACAGCTGTCGCGGATAATGCGTCAGGCGCTCGCGTAAGCCGACACGCTCGAGCAACGCGCGCGCCTGTGGCTCCGGCGCGCTGCTGCCGGCGAGTTCCAGCGGCAGCATCACGTTTTCGAGCGCCGTCAGCGCGGGCAGCAAATGAAAGCTCTGGAACACGAAGCCGACGCGGCCGGCACGCACTCGCGCGCGTCCGTCTTCATCAAGCGCGGTGATGGCTTGACCCGCGAGCGTGACTTCGCCGCTGCTCGGAACATCGAGACCGGCGAGCAGTCCAAGCAGCGTCGACTTGCCCGAGCCCGACACGCCGATGACGGCGACACTCTCGCCTTGCTTGATCTCGAGATTGATGCTCGACAAGATGTCGAGCGGCCCTTCGGCGGTGACGACGCGTTTATTGAGGTTGATTGCGGATATGGCTGTTGCTATCGATCGGTCGTTCATACATCGTTTCCTGGCGGCGCTGCTGTTATTGCTCGTCGGATCCGCGGTCGCGCACGCGCAAACCATTTTGGTGGTCGGCGATAGTCTCAGCGCCGCTTACAACATAAATGTGAAGGCCGGCTGGGTCGCCCTTCTGGAACAGCGCCTGGCGCAGCGTAACCCGCCCTACAAAGTCGTCAATGCCAGCATCAGCGGCGACACCACCGCCGGCGGGTTGGCGCGGCTGCCGACGCTGCTCAAGCAACATCGCCCCGTCGTCGTCATTGTCGAACTCGGCGGCAACGACGGACTGCGCGGGTTGCCGCCGGACCAAGTTAAGAAAAATTTGACGGCCTTAGTCATAACCTCCAAAACAAACGGTGCGCGGGTACTGCTCGTTGGCATTCGACTTCCGCCGAATTATGGCACGCCGTACAACGAAAGGTTCCGGCGGATCTACACCGATGTGGCTGCCGCGCAGCGCGTGCCGCTCGTGCCGTTTCTGCTGGAAGGCTTGGCTCCGAACGGCGTCGACATTCAGGAAGATGGCCTGCACCCAACCGCCACGGCACAGCCGCGGATACTGGAGAACGTTTGGGACAAACTGAAAACGTTGCTGTAGCCGAAAAACGCGGGCAGCACACAATCGGAATAGCGCTGTGCCCGTTACATAAGCTCCAGGCACCCGGTTTCCGCCTCGGAGTCGAACAGAACGACGAATGGTTGATGGTGCTTCAAAAGCGCCAGTATACGATTCGTCGACGTATTCCCGCCCTTCAACCAAATAACTTTCGGCGGATGGCCAAAAACAACGCTGCGCTCGTTAAAGTCGGAATCTTGCGTAACGATCGTGAATTGGTTTTCCTTCGCGTATCGCCAAATCGTTTCGTCACTGGCGCGCTCCATGCCAAGCAAACGAACGTGAGCGGAGCCGGGATAGATTGTTTCGAGCGCCGCAACCAGGCGATAAGAAAGATTCTGATCGAAGAGTAGCTTCAAGCCTGCTTGAGCCGATGCTCCCGATCGGCGGCGAATTGCAGACAAGCCTGAATGTCATCGAGCGTTAGTTCCGGGAAGTCGCGCAAGATATCTTCCCTGCTCATGCCCGACGCAAGCCATCCGAGCACGTCGTAGACCGAGATGCGCATGCCGCGTATGCACGGCTTCCCCCCGCGCTTGCCGGGTTCAATGGTGATGATGTCGCGGTAGTTCATTGTTCAACGTTATGCTGGTACCTAGGGGAAATCAAGAACCAACGAGAATCCAATCGTAGTCGATCGTCAGCGGCGCGTGGTCGGAAAAGCGTCTGTCCTTGTAAATTCTCTCTTTCACCGCTTTATGCGCGATTCCCGGCGTGGCGATCTCGTAATCGATCCGCCACCCGACGTTTTTCGCCCACGCCTGGCCGCGATTCGACCACCAGGTGTACTGCTCGGATTTCGGGTTGAGCGTGCGAAACACGTCGACCCAGCCGAGCTCGTCGAACACTTTCGTCAGCCAGGCACGCTCTTGCGGAAGGAAGCCGGAATTTTTTTGATTCGAGCGCCAATTCTTTAGATCGATCTCCTTGTGAGCGATGTTCCAGTCGCCGCAAATAATGTATTCGCGTCCGTCGTGGCGCAGTCGCTTCAATACCGGAAAGAAGTGGTCCAAAAATCGATACTTCGATTCCTGCCGATGCGGGCCGGCCGAACCCGAGGGCTGGTAGAGCGACACCACGCTCAGTTTTCCGAAATCCGCTTGCAGATAGCGTCCCTCGTCGTCGTGCTCCTTCGAGCCGAAGCCGATATGAACCTTGTCGGGTTCGCGACGCGTGTACAACGCCACACCGGCGTAGCCTTTCTTCTGTGCGCAATTGAAATACGCGTGATAGCCCTTGGGACGCATGGCGTCCGTAATATCGCTTTCGTGCGCCTTCACTTCCTGCAGACAAATGACGTCCGCATTCTGCCGCTTGAGCCAATCGAACACGCCTTTCGCGGTCGCCGAGCGGATGCCGTTTACATTCAGTGTGGTGACGCGCATATCCAAACGCCGCTGGAATTTTGGGCCGCATCATAACATCGTCGTTTCCGCGCGCCGTCCCGGCCGGTAGAATGCGCAATCGTGAAATCCTTCCAACGCGACTTCCTGGATACCGCCCTGGCCTGCGAGGCGCTGCGTTTCGGGACATTCACCCTCAAGTCGGGGCGCGTGAGTCCGTATTTTTTCAACAGCGGCATGTTCGACACCGGCGAGCGCCTGGCGCGCCTCGGTCGTTTTTACGCGGCGGCGATCGTCGATTCCAAGATCGAATTCGACATGCTTTTCGGTCCGGCCTACAAGGGCATTCCGCTGGCGTCGGCGGTCGCCATTGCCTTGGCGCAAATCCATCAGCGCGACGTTCCCTACGCGTTCAACCGCAAGGAGGCGAAGGACCATGGCGAGGGCGGCACCACGATCGGTGCGCCGCTGCGCGGGCGAATATTGATCGTCGACGACGTCATCTCGGCCGGCACGTCGGTGCGCGAATCCATTGACATCATCAGCCGCACCGCGGCCGTACCGGCGGGTGTCGCCATCGCGCTGGACCGGCAAGAACGCGGTCAGGGCGAGCGGTCCGCGGTACAGGAAGTCGAGCGCGCGTTCGGCCTGCGCGTGGTCAGTATCGCGAACCTCGATGCGCTGCTCGCCTACCTGAGAGCGTCGAGCGGACTCGCGGGCCACCTGCGCGCCGTCGAGGACTACCGGAAAAAATATGGAGTGAGTTGAATCGAGCGGCGAGGAATCCGGCGCGCGATCCATGCGCGTTAACGATTATCCGGAACGTTTCTCGTTGAAGCGCACCAGCTGCGGCCGCGGGCGCATGCGAATTTCGCCGTCGTAGAGCGCCCCTTCGGCCATGGCAATCACCGGGCTCGTGATGTTCCCGCGTATGCGCGCGCTCGCCTGCAGTTCGAGCTTGGCGTCGGCATAGACGTCGCCGACCACTTCCCCGGCGACGACAACGCGCGTCGCAACGATGTCTCCGAGCCAGTATGCGGTCGGTCCCAGCAGCAGATGTCCGTCGATGTCGCATCGGCCCTCGACCCGCCCGTGCACCAAGTAGTTGCCCGACCCCGCCAGATCGCCGCGGTAGGTCATATACTCACCGATCACCGTCGGAAACTCGGTGCGATCGAGAGCACGCCGATTCTTGCGTCGAAAGATGTTGAATCTCATCTTTGCCGATCTTTTCGTTTGCGCGCACATTACGCCGAATAGCGGACGGCGAGCAAGATAAGAATCGCCTAAGTTGCTGTTGCGCGTGCGTATTGCCGCCCCTGCCGCTCCCGGTGCCGAGCATCGGGCCGCTGCTTCACCCGTCGGGCTTGGTTTGACAGTCCCGGGAGGCCGCACCTATCTTGAAAACAGCTTCCGCGAAACGATTTGACCTCATGAAAAAAGCCACCCTCGTTATTCTCGTCTCCGTCTGTACCCTGGCTATCTCGTCGCCGCCGGCGCTGTCCGCCTCCAAGCAAGCGACCATCAAGAAATGCAAGGATGCGGACGGTCGCTGGCACTACGGCGATTCCGCCGCCGCGGCTTGCGCCGAATCGAAAGTGACCGTCATCAACCAGCAGGGCATCAAGAAAGCGGTCATCGACGCACCGCTGACCGATGCCGAGCTGAAAGAACGTGAATCGAAAAAGGCCGAGATCGAGGCCCAGGAGGAACGTGCGAAAGGACGAGCCAAGCACGATGAAATCTTGCGCACGACTTACTCACACGAAGCCGACATCACCTACATAAGAGATCGCAAAGTCGCGCAGCTGGAATCGTCGATTAAAGCCAGCAACGATACGCTCAATCCCCTGCGCGCGACGCTCAAGCGACTCGAAGCACAGGCCGACGCCGAGAAGAAAGCGGGCGGCGTGTCCGAACCCACGACGAAAGCCCTGGAACAAACCGGTTCCCAGATCGCAAAACACGAAGCCGCGATTGTGCAGCGCCGCCAAGAACAAGCGGCGATCAAGGCGCAGGCGGAAAAAGACGTGGCGCGCTTTCGAGAGTTGAGGGGAAAAGCCGTCGCGGAGAAGACGTCCACGAAGCGCTAGCGTTGCTCGTCGAGCCGGCGATGCGGTGGGATTCCCGCCGCGATCATCCACCGCCGGGCACGGCGTGGTGCAAGTGTCCAACCGGCGCGCCCGCGGCCCACAGGGTGTAGGCGCCCAGCAGCAGAACGAGAACACCCGCCGTGCGACGCACGGCGGGGCGACGCACGGCGGCGCCGAGCCAGCGCGCGGTTGCGCCGAGCACGAACAGCATCGGCATCGTGCCGAGTCCGAACGCCGCCATCAGCACCGCGCCGTTCGCGCCGCTACCGGCCGACAGCGACCACGCCGCCGCCGCGTAGACCATCCCGCAGGGCAACCAGCCCCAGATCAGTCCGATCAGAAACGCTTTCCCCGGGTGATTCACCGGTAGCAGGCGCCGACCGAACGGTTCGATCCTTCGCCAAATCCCCCCGCCAAGCCGTTCAAGCGCGGCGATGCCCGTCCACCATCCGCTCAAATACAAGCCCAGCGCCACCATGAAACCGCCCGATATCCACCGCGCGATCAGCTGCGCCCCGGCCGATGGCGTTGCCTGAAAGACCTGAGCGCCGATGAATCCGAGAGCGGCGCCGATGGCGGCATAAGTGGCGATTCGGCCGACGTTATAAGCGACCAGATAGGACAGCTGCGACCACGCGCCGGCGACGGGGTCGCGCTTCGCCCCGAGCGTCAGCGCGCCGACGATGCCGCCGCACATACCGATGCAATGGGTCGAGCCGAGGAAGCCGACGAGAAATGCGGATACCCATGCGAGTTCGATTGGAGCCACACTGGTACTCCCGTTGCGGCCGATGCAGGCGCAACGTTGCTGTGATTATCGCTCCGGAAGACCCGCCACCGGAACAAGACGCAGCTCCGCGTCATCCGGGATTCGCAGCGATCCGACCAAACGCCAATCGCCGGAGGCGAGTTCGACGTGATAGTGTCCCGGCACGAGCCCGGCGAGCGGCACGCGATAGTCGCCCTCGGTATCGGGTGCGGCGGTCACCCGCCGGTCGTGGCCTTTGCGGGTCGCGTGCAGTAGCTGCACTTGCAGCCGCGCCGGGGGCTTTGCCGGCGCAAGCGTCAGCGCAATGCGCGCTTCGCGCCCCTCGTTGTCGATTCGGATCTCCGCCATGATGCCTCGCGCCGCCGCGGCGCGGTCGCGATCGAGCGTGCGATTGATCTCGACGCCGCGGCGGTAGTAGTCGTCCACCACCAGGCCGTCGTCCGAGCGCAACGCGAGCCACAAGGTCGTGAACCCGCCGGCCACCGCCGCGAACGGCAGCGCGATCAGCAGCCAAACGAACGGCACGCGATGCCAGGGGACCGATGCGCGCGGCGCGCTCATCGTTCCCGCTCCGGTCCTAGGAAACGCGCCTGTTCGCGTACGCGCAGCCGCGAATCGTCCTCCGACTGCAAAATGAATTGCACGCGGCTGCTGCGATGTTCGAGCTCGTCTTCTTCGGCCTGCAGCCGAACCGGCACTTCGATCACCTCACCCGCGCCGGCGGCGATGCTGGCGCCATCACGCACCAACCTCAGATCCTCGATACCCTCGGCACGCAGCGTAAAGCGGTGGGCGCGCGCATCCATGTTCAGAATCTTGAGCGTGTAGACGTTCTCGATGAGACCTTCCGGCGTCTCACGATAGAGCGAATTGCGATCGCGGATGACGTCCAACTGGAGCGGTACGCGCAAGAGCACGGCAACGATCAAAGCCACCGTCAGCATGCCGAGAATGGCGCTATAGACCAGCACGCGCGGACGAACAATGCGCCGCGGCTTGGCGCCGTCCAACTCGTTCTGCGTGGTGTAGCGGATCAGCCCCTTCGGGTAATTCATTTTTTCCATCACGGTGTCGCACACATCGATACACGCGCCGCAGGCGATGCATTGGTATTGCAAACCGTCGCGGATGTCGATGCCGGTCGGACACACCTGCACGCACAAGGTGCAATCGATGCAGTCGCCGAGACCCCTGGCTTTTGGGTCTTCCGTTCGTCGGCGCGCGGCGCGCGGCTCGCCGCGCGCGCCGTCGTAGGATATGACGAGCGTGTCGCGATCGAACATGACGCTCTGAAAGCGCGCGTACGGGCACATGTAGATGCACACCTGCTCGCGCAGGAAACCGGCGTTGCCGTAGGTCGCGAGGCTGTAAAACAAGATCCAAAACGTTTCCCACGGGCCAGCCGCGACCGTGGGAACCGCGGCCGCCAGTTCGTGTATCGGCGTAAAGTACCCAACGAACGTGAAACCGGTCCAACCGGCGAACGCCATCCACACGAAGTGTTTGGCGCCTTTCTTGAAAATCCTTTCCGCGTTCCACGGGCTCGCCGCCAGGCGAATTTGCCGCGGTCGGTCGCCTTCGATGCGTCGCTCGATCCACAAAAATACTTCGGTCCACACCGTCTGCGGGCAGGTGTAGCCGCACCACAACCGTCCGGCCACGGCGGTAAAGAGAAACAGCGACAACGCCGAGATGATCAGGATCGCCGTGAGATAAAACAGGTCCTGCGGCCAGAATGTCCAGAAGAACAAATTGAACTTGCGCCCCGGGAGATCGATGAGGAACGCCTGCCGCCCCTCGCCCCAGTTGATCCAGGGGAGCCCGTAGTAAATACCGAGCGTGAGCGCGACCATGAGTAGGCGCCAGCGCGCGAATACGCCATGCACTTCGCGGGGATACACTTGCTCGCGCTTCGCGTAAAGTTCCGGCTCGATCGCGCCGGCCGCGACGACGGGGATCACGCGCTGCGATTTAGCGGACATCTTTAAGCGTAGAGACGGGAAGTCGTTAGATCGTGAGGGCGTGAGATGAAAAAAGCGTGTTCGATCTCACGCTTTCCCGATCTCCCGCTCTCACGTGTTCACTTTTCAACGGTCTTCCCATGCGACAAGCTGTAAACGTAGGCCGCAAGCAAATGCACTTTGGCCTCGCCGAGGAAATCTTCGTGCGCCGGCATGCGTCCGCTGCGTCCGCGTTCGATCGTTTCCATCACCACGCGCTGGGAGCCGCCGTAAAGCCACACGTCGTCGGTCAAATTCGGCGCGCCGAGCGCCGAGTTGCCTTTGCCCTCGGGTCCGTGACAAGCGACGCACAGCTGCTGAAATTTGGCCTTGCCCTCGGCAACCGCGCTCTCATTTACCGTGCGCTTGCCGGATAACGACAGAACGTACTCGGCCACGTTCGCAACGCCGTCTTGACCCAACACCTGCCCCCACGCCGGCATCGCCGCCTGGCGACCGTTGAGAATCGTGAACTCGATCGCCTGCGGATCGCCGCCCCACAGCCAATCGCCGTCGCGCAGGTTCGGGTAACCCGGCGCGCCGCGCGCGTCCGAACCGTGACAGCTGGCGCAATAGTTCACGAACAAGCGCTCACCGGTTTTCACCGCGTCGGGATTCGCCGCAAGCACGGTCAACTGCTCGCGCAGATACTTCTCGTACAGCTCGCCGTAGCGCTGGTTGGCTGCGGCGAGTTCGCGTTCGTATTGATCCTGCTGCGACCAGCGCAACATGCCGGCGAACGTGCCAAGCCCGGGATAGAGCACGAGATACACCAGCCCGAAAACCAGCGTGATGTAGAACATGTTCAACCACCAGCGTGGGAGCGGATTGTTCAGTTCGCGAAGATCTTCATCCCAGACATGACCCGTCGTCTTGGTGGTTTCCTGGCGGCCACGCCGCGGTGTCGTCATCTTTCGGTTCAGCCAGAAGAGGACGAGGATCCCGATCACGGTCGGAACCGCGATAAACCAATTCCAAAAGCTGCTGGTAAAGTCAGCCATCGTGGCGATCTC
>DASWLD010000025.1:0-36994 GCA_036396275.1 Burkholderiales bacterium | reverse complement strand
TGAACTTTGGCGCGCAGCAATTCCTCGGCGATGTGACTCCACTGCGCGCGGCGCTCCGAAATGGTCGCCGACAGCTGCCGGGAGAACGCGGTGTACGCGTCCATCTCCTGATCCGCCGCCCATCGCGCCGCCCGTTCGAGGAACGGAATGAGGCCCTCGATCTTGCGCAGCTTGTCGCGCTTGTGACTCAAATCGCGGTCTTCCTGCTTCGACTGAAAATACACGTCGGGATTGTCGATCATGGTTTCGAGCGCATGGCTCAATTTCTGGAAGTCGAGTTGAAACATGCCGTGCGCGTGCTGATACAGCTTGAATAGTTCGATCACCGATTGCTTTATCGACTCGAGCGGTGGGTGCGTGGGTAGCGCGTCGGCGAATTGGGTGAAGATGTCCGAACCCTCGTCGATAATCGCGATCCGATCGCGCATGGCGGGGTTCATGGCGCGACGGCACATCGCTTGAATCTCGTCGAGATTGTCGCGCACGGCGCGTTCCATCGCGCGCGCCTCGAAGCGTGCGTCCTCGAGCAGCGATTCGGCCTGCCCGTAGTCGAACGAGCTTACCAGTTCGTCCTTGATGCGCGCTTCGGTTTCATCCCGCACTTCCGCCAGTTGACCGGCGAGTCGCCGCCGCAGCCGTTCACGCGCATCGAGCGCGATGCGGTGCATGCTTTGCGCGCGCGCTTCCTGCTCGCGCGCGGCTAGGTACTGCACCAGGCTTTCGGAGAGGCTCGTTGTTTTCAGGACGAACTCTTGCGAAAAAGACAAGAACGGACCGACGAAGGCCGTATTCGCCTCGGGCGTAACCGGCCTAAGCGCGAGCTGGGTGCGAAGATCGGCGAGTTTTTCTTCCAGGATGGCGATGCACCGAGACACGCCGGCGAGAGTGCCCGAGATGTTGGCAAACGAGTTTTGGATATGGCGCGTCGCTTTGAGCACTTCGATCAGCTTGCGCAGCATCGTTTCTTCGCCGCTCGCGCGCAGAAACAATGCCTGCAAGCTCTTCTTGGCATCGTCGATCTGAGCCGGGCTCAAGAGGGAGTTCTCCTCGATGAAACTGATCGCCGTCAGCGAAATCATCCCTTCGCGTTCGCGCTGGGAAATGAAATGGTTTCGGTTTACGTTCATAAGGGAAAAAGCCAAGCCTTGGAATGGCGGGGTACCGCCGGTGGCGCACCCGCCCATTCCGGTCGATCGACGTTCATGCTAGCGTATTTGAAAGAAACGATGTGGACCTTTTGGCATGCGGCCGGCAGCCGAGTTAACACGGCTATTGAACTTGCCGGCACAAGCCCGCATCTAAGTATAGGTTTTTTGCGGCAACCACTTGGAGAAAGAACACCCATGAAGCGTATTTTTCTGTTCCTGGCGACCAATATCGCGATCCTGTTGGTTCTGAGCATTACCTTGCGCCTGCTCGGCGTCGATCGGATTCTGGACGAATCCGGCACCGGACTTAATTTGAATGCGCTCCTGGTGTTTGCCGCGGTCATCGGCTTCGGCGGGTCGTTCATCTCGCTCGCGATATCTAAATGGATGGCGAAACGCATGACCGGTGCACAGGTCATCGATCAGCCGCGCAACAGCACCGAGTCGTGGCTGGTGGATACGGTCCGACGCCAGGCGCAAGCGTCCGGAATCAAGATGCCCGAAGTCGCGATCTACGACTCCCCCGATATCAACGCGTTCGCGACCGGCATGAGTCGCAACAACGCGCTGGTCGCGGTTAGCACCGGTTTGCTGCAATCGATGAATCGCGATGAAGCCGAGGCGGTTCTCGGCCACGAAGTGACCCACGTCGCCAACGGCGACATGGTGACGCTGGCCTTGGTGCAGGGTGTCGTCAACACCTTCGTGATATTCCTATCCCGAATCATCGGTCATGTCGTCGATCGCGCCGTGTTCAAGAACGAGCAAGGTCACGGGCCGGCGTTTTTCATCACGACGATCGTCGCTCAGGTGTTCCTGTCGATTCTCGCGACCATGATCGTCATGTGGTTCAGCCGCTACCGAGAATTTCGCGCGGACGCCGGCGGCGCGCGGGTGGCCGGGCGGGAGAAGATGATCGCCGCGCTCGAGCGCCTGAAGGCGAGCCACGAATCGCACTTGCCGGATCAGATGGCGGCGTTCGGTATTAGCGGCGGTGTCGGCGGCGGGTTGAAGCGGTTGTTCATGTCGCACCCGCCGCTCGATGAGCGCATTGCGGCGTTGCAGCAGGCGAGCCGCTAACAGCGCAAGCAATCGATGCGGCGAAAGCCGGTAACGCGAGGACGTTGCCGGCCTTTTGTTTTTGGGTTTGCGAGTCGTTACTTGGATTTCAGGAACAAACGTCCAGCGCGAGCGCTTGCAAGATCTTGGTACCGCGCGATTCCTGCACGAACGCGGCAATGCCGAGATCGGCGGGCTTCCATTGGGCGTCGAGCGTTAGCGCTCGATTGAACCGGGCGGTCCCGGCGGCGTCGAACGCGAACGGTCCGTACAGCCGGCGCACCACGAACGAATGGTTCAAGGTGTGCCCGCTGTTTTCGCCCGCGTCGATCTTATTGCTCAGATTGTTCTGAAAGAGCGCAACGTAAAGATGCGCGGATCGCCGGTCGCTCGATTTGTCGCGCACCGACGCGCGGCCGTCGACCCGCAGCGTCGTTTTGTCGCGATCCAGTTTGAGCGCGATGTCGGCGCGCGGGGCAGTGCGATTCACTTGCCGCACGGCACGTTCGAAACTGCCGCCCCACCAGCGCCGGTATTCGCTGCCGCCAAGGACAAGTTCCGGCGTGTAGACGGTGGCCGCGTTGGTGAGGCGCGCGAAGTCACGCTGACGGCGCGTGAAGTCGCTCTGTGAAAACGGATCGGTCCAGCCGAGGTAGTTCCAATAATCGACGTGAAACGCGAGCGGCACCACCCGGTCGCTCTGAAATCCGCTGCGCGGCAATTCCGAAACGAACTTGTCCGCCGGCGGACAGCTACTGCATCCTTCGGAGGTATACAGTTCCAATAGGGCAACCGTCGAATCTCCCGATTTCGCCTCGCAGCCGGCGATTGCCGGTGCGATGGGTGCAAACAGCGCGGCGCTGAGGAGCAGGGCGTAGAAACCGGCGGTGCTGTTGGGCATGGGGGTCCTCTGGTTATCGGTTTTCGATTAGAGTATTAGTCGTCCGCCGACGGAATAAATTTCAATTGGCTCCGCACCGGCTACCCCACTCGCGACCCGAATAACCCCGCCGTCGTAAGGATTTATCGAGGGACCCGACTAAACTTAACATTCCGTTCGCCGTCTCAAACCGAAGTCCGAGGTCCCGATCGATGCTTATAAAACAGGCGCCAGATATCCCGTCCCATGAAATAACCGATGAGAAACTGTATCGGGAGCGTCGGCGCTTCCTGCAGCAGGCCGCCGCCGCGGGGCTGTTGCTCGCTCCGGGCCTGAATGCGTGGCCGCAGGAATCGAAGAAGAAACTCGGACCGCTGAAGAAAGGTCCGTTTTCGACCGTCGAAAAGGTGACCTCCTACAAAGATATCACGCGCTACAACAACTTCTACGAGTTCGGCACCGACAAATCCGATCCGGCCGACAACGCCAAGAATTTTCGCACGCGCCCGTGGACCATCACCGTCGAGGGAGAAGCAAAGCGCCCGGCAACCTATCAGCTCGAAGACTTCATCAAACCCTATGCACTCGAAGAGCGTATCTACCGGCTGCGTTGCGTCGAGGCCTGGTCGATGGTTATTCCGTGGGTCGGTTTTCCATTGAATGAAATCATCAAGCGCGCCGAGCCGACGTCGCGCGCGAAATACGTACAGTTCACGACGCTTCTCGATCCCAAACAAATGCCGGGGCAGCGCCCGGGACTGTTAGGCGCGGGGCTCGATTGGCCGTATGTCGAAGGGCTGCGCCTCGACGAGGCCATGCATCCGCTGGCGATTTTCGCGGTCGGTTTGTACGGCGAAGTATTGCCGAATCAGAACGGCGCCCCGCTGCGCTTGGTCGTGCCCTGGAAATACGGCTTCAAGAGCATCAAGTCGATCGTGAAGATGACCTTCACGGAGAGCGAGCCGCCCACGACCTGGAGCAAAGCGAACCCGCGCGAGTACGGCTTCTACTCGAACGTGAATCCCGCGGTCGACCACCCGCGTTGGAGCCAGGCGTACGAGACCCGGGTCGGCGAGGACTCCTTCCTCAGTCGGTTGACTCGTAAGCGCAAGACGCTCTCGTTCAACGGCTACGCCGATCAGGTTGCGTCGCTCTACGCCGGCATGGATTTGAAGAAGTTCTTCTAGTGTCATGATGCCGCCGTCCGCGCGCGCGATCAGCGTCGCCAAAGTTTTTGTTTTCGCATTCGCGCTAATCCCGTTCGCGTTGCTCGTGCGCATGGTGTTGACCGACCAGCTTGGGCCGAATCCCATCGAAACGCTGAACCGTTTCACCGGCGACTGGACGCTGCGGTTTTTGTTGATCACGCTCGCGGTGACGCCGTTGCGCCAGATCACCGGTTGGCAGTATTTGATCCGCATTCGCCGCATGCTCGGCTTGTTCGCGTTTTTTTACGTTTGCCTGCATTTTCTGTCCTGGCTCTGGATCGACAAGCTGTTCGACGTCGATGAAATCGTGAAAGACGTCATCAAGCGCCCCTTCATCACCGTCGGCTTTACCTGCTTTGTGTTGCTGATACCGCTGGCGGTAACGTCGACCCAAGGCATGGTGCGTCGGCTGGGCGGCGGACGCTGGCGCGCGCTGCACCGGCTCGTCTACGCAATAGGGATCGGCGGCGTCGTGCACTTCTGGTGGTTGGTAAAATCCGACATTCGCGAACCGCTGATTTACGCAACTATCCTCGCAATCCTTTTGGGGTACCGCTTGTGGGCGTACCGGCGCCGACTCCCGGCACGCGCCGTGTCGCCGGCATGACGCACGTAGATGTCGCCTGGGTGACAGCGGCGCGGCCGACCGGCTAGGGCGGGTTGCCTCGACGAGGCGAAACCGCCCGCATCCCGCGATCCGGAATCAACGGCAGGACGCGGCTATACTGCCGGTTGGCATTTCACGCCGATCGATTCGGGAGGGTACATGGCAGGCTGGATTCCCATCACCGTCGTTCTGTTGTTAATCGTTCTTGTCGTCGTTCTCTACAATCGTCTTATCGTGCTGCGCAATCGCGTCAAGAACGCGTTCGCGCAAATCGACGTGCAGCTGACGCGCCGGCACGATCTGATTCCCAATCTGGTCGAGACCGTGAAGGGTTACATCAAGCACGAGCGCGAAACGCTCGAAGCGGTAATCCAGGCGCGCAACACGGCGGTCGCGAGCCTCAAAGCGGCGGCGGCGGATCCGAGTCGAGGCGAGGCGGTGCGGCAATTGGGCGGCGCCGAAGGCGCGCTGAGCGGCGCGCTTGGACGGCTGCTGGCGGTGGCTGAGGCGTATCCCGACCTCAAGGCGAACCAGAACATGATGCAGCTTTCGGAAGAATTGACCAGCACCGAAAACCGCGTGGCCTACGCGCGCCAGAGTTACAACGATTCGGTCATGGACTACAACAACGCGCGCGAAACGTTCCCGAACTCGATCGTCGCCGGCGCGTTCCGATTCACGCCCGCTACGATGCTCGAGATCGAAGACGTCGCCAAGCGCGCCGTGCCGAAAGTCTCGTTCTAGGGTTTGGCGCGCATCGAGGGAATCGCCGGGGACGCAAACGTTCTAACATTTCGAAGGCATCTTCCTTCGCGTCCTTGGCGGTTCACATCAACGACCCCGAGCCCTCGGCCCTTTGAGGTTTCATCCTTGAACTTCTTCGAACACCAGCGACGGGCGCGGCAGCGCACTTGGTTTCTGGCGTTGTTGTTTACCCTCGCCACCGTGGCGACGCTGGTGCTGACGAATACCGTCGCGCTGGCGGTGGTGGCCGCTCTGTCCGAAGACTTTTCCAAGGCGCCGACCTTGTCCGCCTGGATAGGCGCGAATCCGAACGCGTTGATCTGGACCTCGCTCGGCACGCTCGCCGTTATCGGCGCCGCCAGCATGTATCGCATGGCGTCGTTGAGAACCGGCGGCGGCGCCGTCGCGCGCAGCCTCGGCGGTGTTCTCGTCGAGTCGGATGCAGCCGATCCGCAAAAACGCCGGTTGCAGAACGTCGTCGAGGAAATGGCGATCGCGGCCGGTATTCCGGTGCCGCAGCTGTACGTGTTGGAGCAGGAACCGGGCATCAACGCGTTCGCGGCCGGCTTCACCACCGGCGATGCCGCCATCGCGGTGACGCGCGGCACGCTCGAATTGCTGACGCGCGATGAACTGCAGGGTGTCATCGCACATGAGTTCAGCCACATTCTGAACGGCGACATGCGATTGAACACGCACCTGCTCGGCGTCGTCTTCGGCCTGCTGTTCATCGGGCTGACCGGTCGCATCATTTTGCGCGGCCTGGCGCACGTGCGCGGCACGTCGCGGCGCGGCGGCGGACAGGCGATCGCCGCGGCGTTTTTTGCCGGGCTCGCCCTCGTCGTCGTTGGCTATCTCGGAACTTTGTTCGGTGCGATGATCCGCGCCGCGGTGTCGCGCCAGCGCGAGTATCTGGCGGACGCATCCGCGGTTCAGTTCACCCGCAACCCAAACGGCATAGCCGGCGCGCTAAAGAAAATCGCGGTATCGCCGTTGCGCACGGTGCTGCAAGCGGCCGAGGCCGAGGAGATCAGTCACATGCTGATCGCCGACGGACGCAAGATGTTCGCGGGATTCTTCGCGACACACCCGCCGATCCTCGAACGCATCAAGGCGATCGACCGGCGATTCGATCCGGCGGAGCTGGAGCGGATCCGACTGCAAGCGGTGACCGCCGAGCGCGGCGCGCCGCCTCCCCCGCGGCCCGCGACCATCGCCGCCGTGTCTCCCGCTTTGGTAATCGCGAGTATCGGCGTCCTAAGCGCTGCCGCGCTCGATGCCGCGGCGCGCACGCAAGCGAATATCCCGGACGCGCTGTTGCGGGCGGCGCACGCGCGCTCGCTCGCGCCGGCGTTGGTTCTGGCGCTGGCGCTGAATCCGGATCCCGCCGAGCGCAGCCGCCAGATCGCGCGGTCGCGCGAACGTTTGCCGGAGGCGCTGCTCGAGCATCTCGATGCGATCCTGACGATGATCGCGCCGCTCAACCCGGCGCATCGTCTGCCGTTGATCGAGCTTGCGTTCCCCGCGTTGCGGCAGCGCTCGCCGCAGGAATTGCGGCAGATTGTCACCGCGGTCGAGGATGTCACCCGCATGGACGGCCGCTTCGACGTGCTCGACTACGCCCTGGCGCGCTTGCTGCGCGAGCGTCTCGCCGAGGCGGCGGCGCCGCAGGGCGCGGGGCCGGTTAGATCGGCGAAACTCTTCGCGCTGCGCGACGAGGTATCGATTTTGTTTTCAGTGATCGCGCAAACCGGGGATCGCGACAAACATGCCGCGCAGCGCGCCTACGATCAGGGAGTGCGTCGATTATTCGGGAACAACGTACCGCCGTACGCGGTGCCGCAACCGTGGATCGCCCCGCTCGATCGGGCGTTGACCCGCCTCGACGGGTTGGCGCCGGCCGCAAAGCAGTCGGTGATCGAAGCGTTGGTGGCCACCGTAACGCACGACCGACAAATTAATTTAGGCGAAATGGAACTGCTGCGCGCGATTTGCGCCAGCCTGCACTGCCCGGTGCCGCCGATGGAGTTAGCGCCCGGCGCTGTCGGCTAGCGATCCGCGCGGCGCCGGCGTCAAGCCGCCATGCGCGGCGGCGTCGCCGGTGTTTCCAGCGCGCATTCGAAACGCCAGCCGTCTTGTCCGTCTTCGTAGTACCCCGGTAGGCGGCCGACCCAGGAGTAGCCGAGTTTGCGATAGAGGTTGATCGCGGGGAGGTTATCGCAACGCACTTCAAGATACATCGCGCCGCAGCCTCGGGCGGCCGCGGCCTGTTTCGCGGCTTCGACGAGCGCCTGCGCCAAACCGCGACTGCGGGCCGCCGGAGAGATGACGAGCGAGTACAGGCGTGCGCGCCGCGAGCCGGCGCGGTAGAGGACGATGGCGTTTCCGAGCAGCGCTTCGGCGGCGACATACAGCCAAACATCGGCGCGCGCGCGCGTCAATAAATGGCGAAAATGTTCGCGCTTCAATCGATCGCCGGGAAAACCGCTCTCGAGCGCGAGCAGCGCCGGCAGATCCACGGTCGTGGCGCGGCGGATGGTGAAGGGCACGATCAGCTCGCCGGGTTGTGACGCAGGGTGACTTTCTCGCCGAACAGCGCCGGACGGTAGCTCATTTTGACACGCCGCAGATTTTCCAAACCGAGGTCGTCGCCGACGTTGATGTAGGTGCAATCGGAAAACGTCTTGGCGAATTCGCGAAACAGGTACTGCGCCGAGCCGGATATCGCGAAGTTGGTTTTCTCCACCAGCACGCTGCCGACGTCGGGCGTAATCCGCTCGCCGAGAGTGAACCCTTCGAGCCGTTCGTCGATGATCAGGCAAAGTCCCGAAATGCCGAGCGTGTCGTAGTTTTCGAGCGCGCGCTCGATGGCTTTGCGTTCCTGTTCGACGGTGTAGAAGAAGTCCGCGATCGCCTCGGCTTCGAGGTACTTGAGACGATTACGCAGCCAAGTGTCGATCAGTGCGCGGATGCCGCTCCAGTGATGCGGTCCGAGGACCTCCATGCGGTGATTCGAATTCGCTCGGCGAAATTGGTTGATCTCGCTGCGCTTCGTTTTATAGGCGTTGCCCTTGAGTTCGATCAAGTCCTCGGTGCAATAGATGTAGTCGGGCAGGCTGCGTTCGACGAGCCAGCGTTCCGGTTCGATCAGCTGCGCGAAGTCGCGGTGCACGAATTCGACCGAGCTTAAATACGGATTCGGGTTGTAGCGGTCCATGACGTCGAAGCAGGCGGCGAGCGCCGGTTTCTGGCGATCCGGCGCGCCAAGCGGCGGCAGCTGCATGGTGAGGCAGTGTCCGTTCAAGCTGAACAAGCAGAAGCAGTCTTCGATGATTTGATAAAAGCCGCTGCGCTGCGACAGCCAAATAAAATTATTGGCGAAAGTGTAGTCGGACAATGGTGTCGCGACGCGCTGGGCATAACGATCGAACAGCGGTTTGGCGTGTATTGTGAAAGGATAGAGCCGCTGGTCTTCGATCGACAGATAGTGGCGCGGAAAAATCAGCGGGGTCGCCGTTTCAGTCAACGCGACCGTCGGCGTTAGCGGCGGTGGCGATTCGACCATCGCCGGAATTATGGTTTGCGGAGGTTCTTCGGATTGGGCAAGCATGGTGGTTCCAAGTAGTCGCGACGTAACGGTCGCGGCTGGGTTGTCGGTGTCTGAGTGGATTGGGTGCGTGGACGCAAGTAGTCAGGACCACGCGCCAAACGATAATTCGGTCGCGCCGGCGCCGTGCGTGGCAGGCCGCGTACTAGGAAAAAATGGACACAGCAAGGGGGTGGCAGCGCCTGCTGCCGGTACTACAAAGCGAGTAAATAGCGGGATGCACGGTGGTTTGTACGTGAGCAATATATAGCAGAAGAATGACGCGCGACAGCGTATCGCGAGGGCGTGATCTACGCCGCCGCGGTCGCCGCCCGGTCGGGTCGCGTCGGATCCTCTCACGGGGGTGGCGGCTCGGGAGGAAGCACATGCCGGCGGTTTGCCGCAGCCAAGACCCGTCCCACGGTCCGCGCCGGCGAGCCGGTCGCGTGTCCCCGTCGGCGCCGGGGGCGGCTGAAACCCGGCGGCTGCCTCGGGGCTGAAACCGAACCGAGGGGTCGGGATAATCGGGCGGTATTGTCTACGAATAGGAAACGTTCGCGCCGCGCCGCCGTCGAATGTCCGGGTCGTTGCGATCGCAACGCGCTTGATCTCGCGGTGCGGCCGCGTGTCGATCCGGCTGACATCGTCGTCATGGGAGTCGAGTACGTCGGCGATTTCAAACGCCCCTTGCTGCACGCAGGCGAGCATGCGTGGGGTCAGGTGCAGGAACGAAACGCGCGCGGGCGGTATTCGGCGTTGCGAGTGCTGTAAACTATGGCGCGCCGCGTACCGATGTAGCGGCGAACGCCGCTGCCGAAGGATTGCGCCGACGGCCGCGCGATCACAACCAGAGACACATCGATGGAATTTCACGGAACCACCATTCTGTCCGTGCGCCGCGGCGACCGGGTCGCCTTGGGCGGCGACGGGCAGGTATCGCTCGGCAACACCGTGATGAAGGGAAACGCGCGCAAGGTGCGGCGACTCTATAAGGATCAGGTGCTCGCCGGCTTTGCCGGTGGTACCGCCGACGCCTTCACGCTGTTCGACCGCTTCGAGGCGAAGCTCGAAAAGCATCAGGGAAACCTGACGCGGTCCGCGGTTGAACTCGCGAAGGATTGGCGCACCGACCGGTTGCTGCGCCGGCTCGAGGCAATGCTCATCGTCGCCGACCGCGCCGCCTCGCTAATCATTTCCGGCCAGGGCGACGTTATCGAACCGGAAGCCGGCATCTTGGCGATCGGCTCCGGCGGACCGTACGCCCAGGCCGCCGCCCGCGCGCTGATGGAACATACCGAGCTCGACGCACGCGCGATCGTCGAGAAGGCGCTCGAAATCGCCGCGGATATTTGCGTCTTCACCAATCGGAATTTAACGATCGAGGAGTTGACCGGGTAACGGCAAAAAAAGAATCCGCAGATGAACGCGGATGAACAACAAGATAAACGCAGATTTTCCACTTTTCGTCCGCGTTGATCTTTCGTTCCTATCCGCGTTCATCTGCGGATTGAGTGATTTTACGGATTATTTCGGTTTCTGAAGAAGGTCGCAAGAATATGTCTGAAATGACGCCACGCGAAATCGTCCAAGAGCTCGACAAGCACATCATCGGGCAGGCGTCGGCGAAGCGCGCCGTCGCTATCGCGCTGCGCAACCGCTGGCGGCGCATGCAAGTCGCGGACGAGGACCTGCGTAACGAGATCACGCCGAAAAATATTCTGATGATCGGTCCGACCGGTGTCGGGAAAACCGAGATCGCGCGCCGTCTCGCGCGTCTGGCGAACGCGCCGTTCGTCAAGGTCGAGGCGACCAAGTTCACCGAGGTCGGCTATGTCGGGCGCGACGTCGATTCCATCATCCGCGAACTGGCGGACATGGCGATCAAGACGACTCGCATGAGCGCGATGGAAAAAGTGCGCGCGACGGCCGAGAACGCGGCCGAGGAGCGAATTCTCGACGCATTGCTGCCGCCGGCGCGCGAAGTCGGCTTCGCCGCCGAAACGGCCGAACGTCGTTCGGACGACGGCGCCGCGCGCCAGCGTTTTCGCAAGAAGTTGCGCGAAGGCGGTCTCGATGAACAGGAGATAGAGATCGAACTGAGCCAGACGAGCATGGGGGTCGAAATCTTCGCGCCGCCGGGCATGGAAGAGATGACCAGTCAATTGCAGAGCATGTTTCAAAATATCGGCGGCCGGCGTACGCGCGCACGCAAGCTCAAGATCAAGGAAGCGGCAAAACTATTGATCGAAGAGGAAGCGGCACGACTCGTGAACGATGACGACATCAAGATGACCGCGCTGCAGCGCGTCGAACAAAACGGCATCGTTTTCCTCGACGAAATGGACAAGATCGCGGGCCGCTCCGATACGCGCGGGCCGGATGTATCGCGCGAAGGCGTGCAGCGCGATCTGCTGCCGCTGGTCGAAGGCTGCACCGTGTCGACCAAGTACGGCATGGTGCGCACCGATCACATTCTTTTTATCGCCTCCGGCGCGTTTCAAATGTCCAAGCCGTCGGATCTCATACCGGAGCTGCAAGGGCGGTTGCCGATCCGTGTGGAACTAAGCGCGCTGAACGCGGAGGACTTCGTGCGCATCCTCACGGATACCGATGCGTCGCTGACGCAGCAGTACGCGGCGCTGCTCGCCACCGAAGGTTTGACGCTGGAATTCGCCGCCGACGGCGTGCGGCGCATTGCGCAAGTCGCGTTCGAGGTGAACGAGCGCACCGAAAACATCGGCGCGCGCCGCCTGCACACGGTCATGGAGCGTTTGCTCGAGACCCTCTCATTTGAGGCAGCCGATCGCGGCAACGAGACCGTGGTCGTCGATGGCGCGTATGTCGAGAAGCACCTCGCGAGCCTCGCACGGGATGAAGACCTGACGCGCTATATTTTGTAACCCGCCCGATTACAGTACAGTACGGGCGCCGGCGGCCTTCTTCAGCCGCCGCCGTCGGCCCTTGAAAAATTCCCGCCCCGTCCTCATTCAATACGCCGTAAAGGGGAGTCACCGGTCGGTTCCGAAGGGCCGCGCGCTCCCCCCTGTCAAATATTCCGTGAAGGAGGTAGTGACATGAATCGGCTAGTGACACGAAGCGGCTCCCCGATTACGCGTTGGGGATTCGGCGAAGACATCGATCGCGCGTTTGAAGGCTTCTTCCGCCCGCTGCGCTGGGTCGAAGAAGCGACCAGCGAGAATTTCGTACCGGCGATGGACATCAAGGAAGGCGAGAACGAGTACTTGGTGCGCACCGATCTGCCGGGTGTGCGCAAGGAAGACATCGGTGTGACCATGGAAAACGGATTGCTCACGATTAATGCGGAGCGCAAGAGCGAGGAAGTCGAAAAGGAAGGCGAGCGTGAGCTGCGGCGCGAATGCCGCTACGGACGCTACACGCGCAGCCTGCGCCTTGGCACGCAGGTCGACGAGAAGGGCGTGAAAGCGAACTATCGCGACGGCGTGCTCGAACTCGTCCTGCCCAAGGCCGAGGAAGTGAAACCGCGCAAAATCGCGGTCGACGTCGGCTAAGGCAAAAGTAACGTGCCGTTAGAAAAGGCCGCTGATGCGGCCTTTTTCTTTTGGTGCGGAGAGCGAATGTCGAATTCCACAACTGAGGTGGCTGTTCGCTCTCCGCCCCTCACTCCTTACCCTCTCCCCACCGGCATGGAGATTTTCACCAACTTCCCCTCTCCCTTCGGTGACGTGCAGGGACGCACTAAAGATCCGCGGGAGACAGGAGTCGAGAGCGATCAGAGGGCAAAGGTCGCTCCGGCGCATCCTGCGCTCGCGACATTCGTACGTCCATGTACAGCAGGTGAGGGCCGGTGTTCCCTCATCCCCATCCCTTCTCCCGGAGGGAGAAGGGAGCGAGCCGAGCGCGCTGCGCGCGATCCTCTTCACTTGGGGAGAGGGGGTCGCTCCGGCGCATCTGTGCTGCGCAGGGACGCGCGAATGCCGCGAAGCACAGGATGTGCGGGAGCGGCCGCTCGCGACATTCGCACTTTGTCGCTGTGCCGTCCCTGCTTCGCGCCAAAGTCCAGTGCAAACATCCTGTTTGCCCGTTCGCCGCAATGCGGCTCACCCATGTGCAGCAGAGTTAGTTCGCTCACGCGGTAGATCGATTGGGCGCTGACTTTATACGTGGGATAGGGTAATTTGCCTGCGCTTCGCAAAGTATTCGAGACGATGAACCTAACCCCCACCTCCGCCGCCGACCGCGCCCGAATCCTCACCGAGGCGCTTCCTTACATCAAGCGCTTTCGCGGAAAGACCGTCGTCATCAAGTACGGCGGCAACGCGATGGTCGCCGATGAATTGAAGCAAGGGTTCGCGCGCGACGTGGTGCTGATGAAGCTCGTCGGCATCAACCCCGTGGTTGTTCACGGCGGCGGTCCGCAAATCGCACAGCTGCTCGAACGCATCGGCAAGAAGAGCGAGTTCGTGCAAGGGATGCGCGTCACCGATCGCGAGACCATGGACGTCGTCGAAATGGTGCTCGGCGGTTTGATCAACAAGGAAATCGTAAACTTGCTCAATCAGCACGGCGGTAAAGCCGTCGGTCTGACCGGCAAGGACGGCGGTTTGATTCGCGCACGCAAGATGGTGCTGCGCCGCGAAGGCGGCGCCGATCGGCTTGCGAGCGAGATCGTCGACATCGGCCAGGTCGGCGAAGTGCAGGGCATCGATCCGAAACTGGTCGCGCTGCTCGACGGCGCCGAGTTCATTCCGGTCATTGCGCCGATCGGCGTGGGCGAGGACGGCCAAACCTACAATATCAATGCCGACGTGGTGGCCGGCAAGCTCGCGATCACGCTGTCGGCGGAGAAGCTGATTCTCTTGACCAACACCACCGGCGTGCTCGACAAGCAGGGCAATCTGCTGACCGGCCTCAGCATCAAGGACGTGAACGGCTTGATCGCCGACGGCACAATCCACGGCGGCATGCTGCCCAAAGTAACCTACGCGCTCGATGCGGTCAGCAGCGGCGTGAAGACCGCGCACATCATCGACGGACGCGTGCCGCACGCCGTGTTGCTCGAAATCCTCACCGACCAGGGCGTCGGCACGTTGATTCGGGGATAGGCGGCCGCTGTGAACCGCGATTGCCTGGCGCTGAAGACGGTCCCGGTGCGCCGGATACGCTGACCATGGCGCGAACACCGCCGGGCGAACGTCGCGAAATGATTCTGCAAACGCTCGCGCGTATGCTCGAAGAGCGCGGCGGCGAGCGCATTACCACGGCGGTGCTGGCGCGCGCCGTCGGCGTTTCCGAGGCGGCGCTGTACCGCCACTTTCCGAGCAAGGCGCGCATGTTCGAAGCGCTGCTCGATTTCATCGAACAGTCGTTGTTCAGCCGCATCACGCGCATTCTCGAACAGGAGCCGGACACGCAGCGACGGTTGCAGTCGATCGTGTACTTCGTATTGGGATTTGCCGAAAAAAATCCCGGCATGGCGCGCATTCTTTACGGCGATATTCTGGTCGATGAAAACGAACGGCTGCGTCGTCGGGTGGGCCAGATCTACGACCGACTGGAAACGCAGTTGAAACAAGTTCTGCGCGAGGGCGAGTTGCGCGAGAGCCGCAAGTTCGCCGTGAGCGATACGGCGGCGTTGCTGTTGGCCCTGATCGAAGGGCGCGTTGCCCGGTTTGCGCGCAGCGGTTTCACCTATCCGCCGACGACGGGCTGGGAACAACAGTGGGAGGTGTTGCGGCGCAGCATCGCCGACGAAGCGGTCGTCTGAGTTCGCGCGCGCTCGATCAATGTTCGATCATGGCGGCTACGCGCCGCTGCACACCGGGCATTTGGGATCTTTCTTCAAACGCACGACGCGCCAGTCCATCGTCAACGCATCGACCAGCAGCAGGCGGCCGGTGAGCGGTTCGCCGATCCCCATCAACACCTTCACGGTCTCGGTCGCTTGAATCGCGCCGACGACGCCCGCGACCGGCGCCAGCACGCCGAACTGCACGCACGGCTCGCCCGGGTCGCCCGATTCATCGTACAGGCAGCGATAACACGGGCTGCCCGGTTGGTCGGCGCGAAACACGGACACTTGGCCTTCAAACCGCGTAACGGCGGCCGAGATCAACGGCTTCTTGGCGGCCACGCACGCGGCATTCACGGCGAAGCGCGTGGGAAAATTGTCGCTGCCGTCGATCACGGCGTCGACGCGGCGCACCCGATCGAGCAGCGCGTCGCCTTCGAGTTTGTGCGCGATGCCGGTGATGTCGATGTCGGGATTGAGCGCCTTCAGTTGTTGTATCGCGGAATCGGTTTTGGTGCGACCGACCGTTTCGGTCGTATGCACGATCTGGCGTTGCAGATTCGTCAGGTCCACCGTATCCGGATCGACCAGCGTAATGTGGCCGACGCCGCTCGCGGCCAAATACATGGCGACCGGCGAGCCGAGCCCGCCGACGCCGATGACAAGCACGCGCGCGTCGAGCAGCTTTTGCTGGCCGTCGATGCCGATCTGGGGAAGCAAAATGTGACGGCTGTAACGCAGGAGCTGCGCGTCGTTCATGCCGCCATTGTACCGAAGTCGCGCCCGGCCGCGGTTGCCGGGCGCGCCGTACGACTAGAAACGGAAGGAGAGACCCAGGGAAATCACGGGGTAAATTTTGAAGTCGTCCAGATCGGCTTGCGCTTCTTGCGCCTCGGACGTCAGATCGACTTGCGAGACGGCGCCGCCGCTCGCACTGAGTGAAACCTTCGGGCTGCCCTGAAACATGGCACCGATTTCAAAACTGCCTCCGAACCTGCCGTTTCGTGAAGCGTTGCCCCACCCGATACCGAGGTAGGGTGCGGTGCTCTTGAAGCTGACGTCGCCCGACAGCGTTCCGATTTCGGCCGGCGTATAGGGATTCCCGCCAATCGTTTGATTCGTCGTCGGCGTGGCGGTGAGCTTGATGGCGTTGTCGTTCTTCATCAGCCCCGCCGATAATCGAAACGTTCCGGCGAAGGGATGCCAATCGAACAGCACTGCGACGGTACCTAATTCGAGCTTGCCGTTATAAAGGATACCGCCCTCGCTTTCGTCATATGAAAGCGAGTAATCGTTGAGGCCGGCCCGTAGATTCACCCGCTCGGACAGCGCGAACGTACCTTCCACGCCGTATCCCAGCGTTCCCGCTTTGACACCGATACCGAAACCGTCGGCATTGGCGACGCCGGCGACCAACAGCCCCAACAGCGCCAACCAGCGAAAAGATTTGTTTTGCACGAGAAGCTCCCTGCGTTGATACCCTTACTTTAGATAGCAAACGCCGAAGCGAAGTCCAGTATCAGCGGCTGCGCGCGATCGCGGTGCGATCATGTCCTGCAAGATCCTTGTAAGACCGGATTTCCACATAACCGGCGCGCGCAAGTATCCCGTGTACGTCCGGTGCCTGATCCAAGCCGTGCTCCAGCAGTAACCAGCCCCCCGGGACCAAGTTCGCGCGTGCGGTGGAAGCGATTGCCCGGATGGCGTCGAGCCCGTCGGGACCGTCCGCAACCAGCGCGACGCACGGTTCGAAGCGCAAGTCGCCTTCGCGCAAATGCGGGTCTTCGGGAACGACGTAGGGGGGATTCGACACGACCACATCAAATCGCTCCGTGCGCAATGGTACGAACCAATCGCCGAAACGGAATTCCACGTTGCTTATTCCCAGACGCGCGGCGTTTGCGCGAGCAACCGCGAGCGCGGCTTCGGAAATATCGGTTGCCATCACCCGCGCACGCGGGCGCTCGCTGGCAATCGCAAGTGCGATAGCACCGCAACCGGTACCGAGATCGACGATGCGGCTCGGTGCATCGGCCGGAATACGCGCGAGCGCCTGTTCGACCAGCAGCTCGGTTTCCGGCCGCGGAATGAGGGTGGCCGGCGAAACCGCGAGATCGAGCGACCAAAATTCGCGCCGGCCGGTGATGTAGGCAATGGGTTCGCCTTGTCGTCGGCGTTCGATCAGGGCGGTGAATGCGGCGCGGATCGCATCGGACAACGGGCGCCGCGGTTGTGCGACCGCGTCGGCGAGCGTCAGACCGCTCGCGTGGCGCAGCAACACTTCCGCGTCGAGCCGCGCCGTCGGGCTGCTTGGCCTAAGCGCGCGCGCGGCGGCGTCGACGGCCGCGGCGAGGGTGACGGGTTGATCGAATTCCATCGACGCCGGACGGCGCGCGGTCACTGTGCGAGCGCGGCGAGCTGATCGGCCTGATCCGCCTGCGACAGTCCGGCGATCAGGTCATCGAGGTTGCCTTCCATCACCTGATCGAGCTTGTACAGCGTGAGATTAATGCGGTGGTCGGTCACGCGGCCCTGCGGAAAGTTATAGGTGCGAATGCGCTCGGAACGATCGCCGCTGCCGACCAGACTCTTTCGTGCCGCCGCCTCGGTCTCGCGTTGTTTGCGTCGTTCGCTTTCGAGCAGCCGTGCCGACAAAATCGCCAGCGCGCGCGCGCGATTCTTGTGTTGCGAACGCTCGTCCTGGCACTCGACCACGATGCCGGTCGGCAGATGCGTGATGCGAATCGCCGAGTCCGTCTTGTTCACGTGCTGGCCGCCGGCGCCGGACGCGCGAAACGTGTCAACCTTCAAGTCCGCCGGATTGATCGCGACCTTGTCGATTTCGTCGGCCTCGGGCAGAACCGCGACGGTGCACGCGGAGGTGTGAATGCGGCCCTGCGCTTCGGTTTTCGGCACGCGCTGCACGCGATGAGCGCCGGATTCGAACTTGAGCTTGGCGTAGACGTTTTGCCCGACGATGCGCGCGATGATTTCCTTGAAGCCGCCGTGTTCGCCGGCGCTGGAATTTACGACTTCGATGTTCCAGCCCCGTGCCTGCGCGTAGTAGTTGTACATACGAAACAGATCGCCCGCGAAAATCGCGGCCTCATCGCCGCCGGTGCCGGCGCGGATCTCCAGAAATACGTTGCGATTGTCGTCCGGATCTCTCGGCAGCATTCGTGTTTGCAGCTCGCGTTCGAGCCGTTCGAGCTGTGCGGCGGTTCGCGCGACTTCCTCGGTCGCCATTTCGCGCAAGGCTGCGTCGGGATCGTCGCGCAGCGCAAGCGCGGCGTCGCGCTCGTCGCGCACGCGATGGTATTCGCGGTAGGCCGCGACGACCTCGTTCAGTTCAGCGTACTCTTGCGACAGCTTGCGGAATCGCTCGTTGTTCCCGATTACTTTCGGATCGGCGAGCAGCGCCGTGACTTCGTCGAAGCGTTCGGCCAGCCCTTGCAGGCGCCGTGCGATGGCGGGATTCACCGCGGTCACTCGTCGTCGAGGTTGAACAGGCGGCGCGCCGCCGCGGCCAACTCGTCGTTGCCGTCGTGGTCGGCGCGGCGAAGGGTGTCGCTCGGTGCGTGGGTGAACTTGTTCGTCAGCGCGCGCGCCAGCTGGTCGAGCACCCTGGCCGGGTCCTCGCCGCGCGCGAGTTTTTGGTGCGCGCGCCGAAGCTCGGCTTCGCGAATCGCGTCGGCGCTCTCGCGCAGCGCCCGTATCGTCGGCACGGCATCGAGCGCCTTCAGCCAGCGCATGAAGTCGACCACGCGCGTGTCGATGATCTTTTCGGCTTCGTGCGCCGCGGCGACCCGCGACTGCACGCTTTCCTGCACGATGTCCTTGAGATCGTCGATCGCGTAAAGATAAATGTCCTCGATCTCCGCGACCTCGGCTTCGACGTCGCGCGGCACGGCGAGATCGACGAGCAACATCGGCCGGTGCCGGCGCGCTTTAAGCGCGCTTTCCACCGCGCCCTTGCCTAATATGGGTAATTGGCTGGCGGTCGAGGAGATCACGATATCGGCGTCGGCCAGCCGGGTCGGCATTTCCGCGAGCGATATCGCCTCCGCGCCGATCTGGTCGGCCAGCAGGCGTGCGCGCTCCATCGTGCGGTTGGCGACGATCAAGTGACCGATACCATGTTCCTTCAGGTGGCGGGCGCACAGCTCGATCGTGTCGCCGGCGCCGATCAGCAATACCGTTTGCCGCGCGAGGTCGCTGTAAAGCCGGCGGGCGAGCAGCACCGACGCCGACGCGACCGACACCGGGCTCGCCCCGATGGCGGTATCCGTGCGCACCTGTTTCGCGACCGCGAAGGTTTGCTGGAACAGCCGGTTGAGCAGCTTGCCGGTAACCCCGGCCTTGTGCGCGGTGGCGAACGCCTCTTTCATCTGGCCGAGTATCTGCGGCTCGCCGAGCACCATTGAGTCGAGACCCGCCGCGACGCGAAACGCATGCTTCACCGCTTCTTGGTCCGGATAGGTGTACAGACTTCCTCGAATTTCCTCGACCGACAGTTGCCGGTAGCGGCACAGCCACTCGACGATGTCCGATCCGTTGTCGTTCTCGGTGCGGCAGTAGAGCTCCGTGCGGTTGCAGGTGGAGAGGATCGTCGCTTCGCCGGCGATGCCGCGTTCCTTGACGTCGTGCAGCGCACCGGCCAACTGATCCGGATTGAAAACCGCGCGCTCACGCAGTTCGAGGGGCGCGGTTTGATGATTGATGCCGAGGGCGAGCAGACGCATGGGCGTGAATGTTAGCGGGGGCTTAGCCGTGGACGATTTTGACCCAACCCCGCGGGGTGTCAAGTTTCGCGGGTCATTTCGGGCGTTGCCGGCGGCGAACGCCGCGCCGCGAAGGCCGCTTCGCACAGCAGCGAAGCGGCCAGAATCGCGATAACCGCACCGACAAAAAACGCCAACCAGTTCTCGGCACGCCACCAATCCCAAAGCTGCACGATCGTGCTCCACAATGCCATCGCGGCGACGATCGCCGCGAGCGCGAGCGGAACCGGCGCCGGTTGCCGCGCACCGCGCAACGCCAACGCCATCAACGCGAAGCCCGCGGCGGCGAACCAAAGACTTGCCACGGCGAGCAGCGGCCAGGCGGTCACGCCGCCGAGCCCGTGACCGTCGTGCAGCGCCAACGCCGCGCCGCCGAGCACGACCAGCCATAGGCGAGCGCGGCGACCGTCGCGCCGGCCCGGCAGCGCGGGCGGCGGCGCGATGTCGATCAAACCGTTCATCAATGCACGCACAGCCGCTTCCAACACGGCGAGCGACAGGCCGGCGAGTACGGTGGCCGCGAACGGGCGAACGACGGCCGGTTCGAGTCCGAGCACGGCCACCAAACGCGCGTATCGATCGACGTAGAACGACGCGGCGCGCGGGAAGTCGGCGCCATCGAGCGCGCCGGCGCCGGCGAACCATGTACCGCGATCGCCGAAAGCGGCGGCGGCAAGCACGACCGCGCTGAGCGCGATCAGCCCCTGGACGACGGCGACGCCGTAACCGACGTAACGCGCGTCCGGTTCGCGCTGCAGCTCGCGCCCGGTGACGCCGCGCACGATCAGCAGGTGCCATCCGGCGAGTGCGCCGGTGCCGACCGTGAGAAAGAGCCAGGGCAGCGCGCGCGTACCCGATGCCGGCGAGTGAAACTGCGGTGCATCGATCGTCGGATGTTGAACGATCAATGCGGCGAAGAAGAACAACAGCATCACACCGGCCATCATTGCGACGAGAAAGCCGCGCGGGCGCGCGAGCTTCCACACCGGCAGCCGCGCCGACACGAACGCGTAGACGAGCAGCAACACGATCCAAACGATCACCGGATCGATCGCCAAGCGTATTCGATCGCCGAGGTTGATCGTCAGCTGACCGCTAAGGCTTATCGGGATGTCGCCGAACCACGCGGTGAAGAGCAAGAGGGCGACCAGCGAAACCGCCGCGGCCGGGAGCAATCGCGACTGGGCGCGGCCATGCAAATAGCTTCCGAAAAACCACGCGCCCACCACCACGGCCGCCGACGGCAGAACCGCGGCCGGGAACGTTGTGAAAAGCGCGGCGCTGAAACCCGCGGTCGCGGCGACCACGACCGACAGCATGGCGATCGATAGCAATCGCACCACGGCGCATGCGCGCAGGCCGATCAGATTCCGGGCCAAGCGACCGAGTTCGTCCGGAAAGCGGCTCGACAGCCAAAAGCTTCCCACGGCATAGGTGCCGGCGGCGACGGTGCTTCCGATCGTGATCCAAAGGAACGCCGGAATCCAACCCCAGTCCAATGCCGCGATCGGCGCGGCAAAGGCGCTGATACCGGTGACCGCGGCAATATGGTGACCGAGTAACAGGTGACGATGCGTCGGAACGTAGTCCTGGCCGTCGGGGTGGGACTGCGCGCGTGTACTATAATTTGTGTCGAGCCGGAAGATTTCGAGCGCCAACAGTTTGGCGAAGAAGCGGTAGCCGAAGATGAACGCGGCGACCGTTGCGGCGACTAAGAATAGGGTGTTCATCGGTGCGTCGTCATATCATGAGCAAATTTCACGAATCCGCGAGCGGCCACGCATGTGTTCTCGCCGGGTCCAACGTGTATAGTGAATGGTCGCAGGGTTTGTTTCCATGAAGCCACTTTCCCAAGTCTCGATTCTATCCGTTCTCTTGGTGCTTCTGTCGTGCGTCGGCGTTTCGCCGCTGGCCTCCGAGCCGGAGCGCGGCGACGGGGCCGCGGCGGCGGATGCACCCGACGCATCGCTCGATACGGAGACGCTGTTCGATATCCTGCTTGGCGAGCTGGCGGCGCAAAGCGGTCAAGCCGGCGTTGCGGCGGAATCGCTGGGCCGCGCCGCCGAGCGAACCGGCGACCCGCGGCTGGCCGAGCGCGCCGCGCTGGCTGCGCTATTCGCGAAGAAGTTCGACGCCGCGCGTCGGGCCGCGCAGCTTTGGGTCGAGCAGCGGCCCGACAGCCCGGAAGCGCATGAAACGCTGGCGAGCGCATTGCTCGAACTCGGGCGTGGCGACGAGGCGCGCGCGCAGTTCGAAAGCCTTCTTAAGATGGAGCGGGCGCGCAATACCCTCGATCAATCCTTCCTGCGTATCGCCGCCGTTCTCGGTCGCGTGTCCAATCGCGAGGCCGCGATCGACTTGATGCGGCAGCTGGTGAACCGGTACTCCGACGTGTCGGCCGGGCACTTTGCGCTGGCCCATCTGGCGGTGCGTGCCGGCGATCTTGACGTCGCCGCCGCCGCGGTCGATCGCGCGCTGGTACTTAAACCCGATTGGGAAGACGCGGCCCTGTTCAAAGCGCGAATTCTGGTTTCGAAGAAGGACAACGTTCAGGCGCAGCGCTACTTCGAAGCGTTCCTGCAATCGCATCCCGGCGCCAATAGCGTGCGGCTGCACTATGCGCGCTTTCTCGTCGACCAGAAGCAATGGGAACAGGCGCGCGAGCAATTCAAGCGCGTCGTCGCGCAGGCGCCGAACGACGCCGATTCCATCTATGCCGTCGCGTTGCTCGCGCTGCAAACCAACCGCTTGGACGAAGCGCAGACCTACCTCAAGCGCGTGCTCGAGCTGCGCCCGAACAACGACCAGGCGCGCATCTATCTCGGCCAAGCGCTCGAGGAGGACAAGCGCTTCGCCGAGGCCGCGCAGTGGTACGAGCAGGTGAGGTCGGATGAACTTTACGTCGAAGCGCGTTCGCGACTGGCGATCGTGACGGCCAAACGGGGCGACGTCGAAAAGGCGCGCGCGCTGCTGCACGAGGTGCCGACCGAAAGCGACCAGCAGCGCGTGCAGTTGGTGCTGGCCGAAGAACAAATGCTGCGCGATGCCAAACGATATCGCGACGCGCTGTCGGTGTTGAGCGCGGCGATCGAGCGCA
The DNA here is from genome assembly GCA_036396275.1 of Burkholderiales bacterium. GTDB lineage: Bacteria > Pseudomonadota > Gammaproteobacteria > Acidiferrobacterales > Sulfurifustaceae > JACQFZ01. The sequence goes on along the minus strand of DASWLD010000025.1, from coordinate 14,114 downwards.
TGCCGGGCGACAAGGACTTGTTGTACGCGCGTGCGCTCGTGGCCGAGCGCCTCGACATGTTGGCGCTGCTCGAAAGCGATTTGCGGACGGTCCTGGCGCGCGATCCGAAGAACGCGAACGCATTGAACGCGCTCGGCTACACCCTCGCCGACCGCACCGATCGATTGGCGGAAGCACGGGCCTTGCTCACGCAGGCGCTCGAACAAAAGCCCGACGATCCCTTCGTGCTCGACAGTTTCGGCTGGTTGCACTATCGCGAGGGCAACAACGCCGAAGCGATTCGATACTTGAAGCGCGCGCTCACCATTCGCAGCGACGCCGAAATCGCGGCGCATCTTGGCGAAGTGTTGTGGGTGGCCGGCGATCGCACCGAGGCCGAGTCGGTTTGGACGCGGGCACTGCACGATACGCCGGACAACGAGGCATTGCGTGCGGTGATCAAGAAGTTCAAGCCGTAGCGCGTCGGATCGACGCGCGCAGCCGTTCGAATGAAGACCCGAGAATTGGGATCGCCGCGCAACGGCGCCGCCGCGCGCTGGTCGCGCCATTTTCCATTCGTTGTTCTCGCCGCGCTGAGCGGCTGCGCCGGCTTGCCGCAGCGCGCGCCGGCGGAAAATCCCTCCGCCGCTTGGCAAACGCGGCAGTTTCAGCTGGCGCAACTGAACGTATGGGATTTGCGCGGTCGCCTGGCGCTGCGCGCCGACGATCAGGGTGCGAACGCATCGCTGCGCTGGGTGCGTGACCGCGAGCGGCATCGATTGAACTTGGCCGGGCCGTTCGGCGGCGGGCGTGTGCGTCTCACGTACGACCGCAACGGCGCGGAGCTGCGCGACGCCGGCGGCGAGACCTATCACGGCGCCACGATGCAGCAATTGTTGTTGCGCGCCACCGGTTGGAATCTGCCGATCGAGGGACTGAATTACTGGGTGCTCGGTTTGCCGGATCCCGGCGTGCCGTCGCACAGTACACTCGATGAATGGGGCCGGTTGAAGTTGCTGGAACAGCTCGGCTGGGACGTGGAATTCATCGAGTACACCCAAGCCGGCGAGTACGAGTTGCCGAAGCGGGTATTCATCCGGCGCAAGCAGCGCAACGCGTCGGACGGCGACATCGAGGCGCGCCTGGTGATCGAAACGTGGCACGTGCGCAGCTACGCCGCAAAGAAAGTCGCGCGGCAGTAATCGCCGTCCGCGCCTTGCGCTGTCGGACGGAGCCAGCGGTTCGACTCGGATCGTTTTGATTTACATTTGCGCGGGCCGGCGTCAGAGTTCGGCTTCGTGATACGCTCCGATCGATCGGCCCACTACAACGCCGCGCACCTATGATCTGGCTGGCCCCGGCCAAGCTCAATTTGTTTCTGCATGTCGTCGGTCGGCGGTCCGACGGATATCATTTGTTGCAAACGGCTTTTCAGTTCGTCGACCTGTGCGACGAGCTGACATTTCGCGTTACCGATGACGGTCGAATCGCGCGGGCGCGCGAGATCATCGACGTTGCACCGCAGGCCGATCTCACGCTGCGCGCCGCGCGGCGGCTGCAGGAAGCGATCGGCGGCACGCACGGCGTCGAGATTCGACTGCGCAAGCGCATTCCAATCGGTGGTGGGCTTGGCGGCGGCAGCTCGGACGCGGCGACGACGCTCTGGGCGCTGAACGAACTTTGGCGCGCCGGGCTGGGCGTGGCGGAGCTTGCCGCGATCGGATTGACCCTCGGGGCCGACGTGCCGGTGTTTGTCCACGGTCACGCCGCGTGGGCGGAGGGGATCGGCGAGTCGTTGACGCCGGTCGAACTGCCGCAACGTCGGTATCTGGTCGCAGTACCCCCGGTGTCGGTGCCGACGGCGGCCGTATTCGCCGAATTCGCCGCGGCGCGCGGATTGACACCCTATACCCCCGCCCGGACAATACGCGACCTTCAACCGGGCTTTGGCCGAAACGATCTCGAACAGGTGGTTCGCCGCCGCTTTCCCGCGGTTGAGCGGGCGTTCGCGTGGCTGGCGAAATATGGACAGCCGCGCATGACCGGTTCGGGTGGCTGTGTGTTTGTTGAAGTAACCGACGCCAGGCGCGGCGCGGAATATCTGAAAGAAGCGCCGCCCGGTTTCGCAGGGTTTGTGGTCCGGGGACTCAATCGGCATCCGGTTCAGAGGGTAGAAGACAGAGGACGGATGACTGAATCAGAGGACTGAAGAAAGAAGACAGAAGATGGAGAACTAAAAGGCGCTACCGTCATCAGTTCTCTTTCCTCCGTCTTCTGTCTTCAGTCATCTGAATTGGGGTGTCGCCAAGCGGTAAGGCACCGGATTTTGATTCCGGCATTCCCAGGTTCGAATCCTGGCACCCCAGCCAACCTAAGTATGTTCATATTGAGCATACTTAGGTTGGCTGATATTAGATCCAGGATGAGAACCCAAAGGGTTCGACAAAATCGCCGGGAGCGATTTTGAACAGCGGAGCGAAGCGACGCTGGCCCCGAAGGGGCGGAGCACAGGGAAGTGCGGAGTAATCCTGGCACCCCAGCCAACTACAGAGGACGGAAGACAGATGACAGATGACCGGGCCAGTGATCGGACGACAGAAGACGGACGACCGAGACAGTCGTCTGTCCTCCGTCCTCTGTCCTCCTTCTCCTGACATGTCGACCGACAACATGACCGTCTTTACCGGGAACGCGAACCCCGCGCTCGCCGATCTGGTCGTGCGCCATCTCGGTCTTCCGCTCGGTAAGGCCACGGTCGGGCGCTTTTCCGACGGCGAGGTCATGGTCGAAATCATGGAACACGTGCGCGGCAAGGACGTGTTTATCCTGCAATCGACCTGTGCGCCGAGTAACGACAATTTGATGGAGTTGCTGGTAATGATCGATGCCGCGCGCCGTTCGTCGGCGCGGCGCATCACCGCCGTGATTCCTTATTATGGTTACGCGCGCCAGGATCGGCGGCCGCGCACCGCGCGGGTGGCGATCACGGCGAAGCTCGTGGCGGAGATGATCACCGCGGCCGGCGCGAACCGCGTGCTCACGGTCGATCTGCATGCCGACCAGATTCAGGGCTTCTTCGATATCCCGACCGACAACATCTACGCGTCGCCCATTTTGCTGGGCGATCTTTGGCGCCAAGAGCATGACGAGTTGCTGGTCGTCTCGCCCGATGTCGGCGGCGTGGTCCGGGCCCGTGCCATGGCGAAACACCTGGACGCGGACCTCGCGATCATCGATAAACGCCGTCCGCGGCCGAACGAAGCAAAGGTAATGAACATCATCGGCGAAGTGGGCGATCGCATTTGCGTGTTAATGGATGACTTGGTCGACACGGCGGGTACTTTGTGCGAGGCAGCGGCCGCGCTGAAGAGCGAAGGCGCGCGCAAGGTGCTGGCGTACTGTACCCATGCGGTTCTTTCGGGCCAGGCGATCGAGCGCATCGAGAATTCGCAGCTCGATGAACTCGTGGTGACCAACACCATTCCGTTGCGCGCCGACGCGCAGGCGTGTAAGCGCATCCGCCAGTTGAGCATCGCCGAGTTGTTGGCCGAAGCAATGCGGCGCGTCGCGGACGACGATTCCATCAGCAGCTTGTTCATGGATTAATTCAGTTTAAGGTAAACCCCCGGCTGTGCCGGGGGACTCACCGAGGTTTGACCTATGCGGCGGTCGCCACAAATATATTTCCCTCCCCCTGGAAGGGGGAGGGCGAGGGTGGGGGTGCAGCGTCAACAGTCTGCACGGACCCTCACGTCTCACCCCCATCCCAACCTTCCCCTATCAAGGGGGAAGGAGAAACAATCCGCCGCCCTCAGGCGGCTCACGGCGTTACTGGCGCCTTTGAGGCGCTCACCCAATAAGCCCCCGGCTTTGCCGGGGGTCATTTAACTGTATTCTCAACTCGCCCCTCTCCTGCGGGGGTGAGCTGAGCGAAAGGCTCTCGGGTCTGGTCGCGGAAACGAGAGAACGTTAACCGTCGAGGAGAATGTCATGGCTACGAAGTTTGAAATTGTCGCCGAGCCGCGTTCGGCAAAGGGGTCGGGTGCGAGCCGCCGCCTCCGCCATAGCGGCAAGGTACCGGGTATCGTTTACGGCGCCGGCAAGGAAGCGGTGCCGGTTGCGTTCGATCAAAACACGATGTTGCGGAATTTAGCGCAAGAGGCGTTTCACACGTCGATTCTGACGCTGAGCCTCGGCGATGCCAAGGACCAGGCGATTCTGCGCGATTACCAAATGCATCCCGTCAAACCGATGGTGTTGCATGTCGATCTTCAGCGCATCAGCGCCACCGAAAAGATTCACATGAGCATTCCGCTGCATTTCGTCGGCCAGGACGTGGCCCCGGGTGTGAAGCAAGAAGGCGGTCTCGTCAGCCACCTGATGACCGAAGTCGACGTCACCTGCTTACCGCACCAGCTGCCGGAGTACCTGGTAGTCGATATGTCGAACACGAACTTGAACGAGTCGGTGCACTTGTCCGATTTGAAACTCCCCGAAGGTGTTGCCATTACCACGTTCGCGCACGGCGGCGACGACCTGGCGGTCGCGACGATCACGATCGTGAAGGAAGAGGAAATCGTGGCGCCGGTCGTGGAAGCGGCGGTACCGGCAGCCGGGGAAGCGGCGGCGGCACCGGGTGCGGCACCGGCGGCTCCGGGCGCGGCACCGGCGGCGGCAGCACCGGCCGACGCGAAGAAGGCGGAGCCGAAAAAGGCGGAGCCGAAAAAGCCCGAAGGCAAGAAGTAAAGCGACATGTTGGTAAACGCATGATTCGCTCTCAAGCGCGGTCCTGCATCCCTCACCCCTTGCCCTCTCCCAACCGGCATGGAGACCTTCACCAACTTCCCCTCTCCCTTTGGGAGAGGGCAAAGGGTGAGGGCCGGCGTTCCCTCATCCCCATCCCTTCTCCCGGAGGGAGAAGGGAGCGAGCCGAGCGCGTTGCGCGCGATCCTCTTCACTTGGGGAGAGGGGGAGTTGGTGTGCTGATGCGATTTATTTAGGCCGGTGGAGCCCGGCATCGCCGTTATCGTCGGTCTCGGAAATCCCGGTCCGGAATATGCGGAAACCCGGCACAACGCCGGGTTCCGTTTTCTGGGCGCCCTGGCGAAATCCCAGACCGTGACGTTTCGATCCGAAGCGCGCTTCGGAGCGTTGGTGGCGCGCGCAGCGATCGCCGGTCGCGAACTCTGGCTGTTGCAGCCCGACACGTTCATGAATCGCAGCGGCGACGCGGTCGCCCGCTTCGCGCAGTACTACAAGATCGTGCCGCAACGAATTCTGGTGGCGTACGACGAGCTCGATCTACCCCCGGGGAGCGTGCGGTTGAAACAGGGCGGCGGCGACGCCGGCCACAACGGCGTGCACGACATCATCGAAAAACTGGGATCGCCGGATTTCGTGCGACTGCGCATCGGTGTCGGGCGTCCTCCGAGCGCGGGGCAGGGCGCGACGTACGTTCTGAAGAAGGCGCCGCGCGCGCAGCAGGCATTGATCGATGCCGCGATCGACCTGGCGTGCCATCATTTGCCGGAAATCGTCGAGGGGCAGTATCAAAAGGCCATGAACGCGCTGCACGCGCACGCACCGTGAGATTTTTGGAACCGCAGATGAACGCAGATAAACGCGGATGGAAATAGAAAAACGGCACGATCCTTCCGTCGTTTTTATCCGCGTTCATCTGCGTTTATCTGCGGTTTCAAGATAAGCGTTATGGGATTCAAATGCGGAATCGTCGGCCTGCCGAACGTGGGCAAGTCGACATTGTTCAATGCGCTCACGCGAGCGAGCGTGCCGGCGGAGAACTACCCCTTCTGCACCATCGATCCGCACGTCGGGATCGTCGAGGTTCCCGATCCGCGGCTCGAAAAACTCGCGACGATTGCAAAGCCGGAAAAGATCGTTCCGACGACGATCGAGTTCGTCGATATCGCCGGCCTCGTTGCCGGTGCGTCGAAGGGCGAGGGACTCGGCAACAAGTTCCTATCCCATATCCGTGAAGTCGATGCAATCGCCCACGTGGTACGGTGTTTCGTGAACGAAAACGTCACGCACGTCGCCGGGGCGATCAATCCGCTGGCGGACATCGAGACGATCAACACCGAACTGGCGCTCGCCGATCTCGACACCATCGAGAAAGCGCACGCCCGCGCGGCATCGCGCGCGAAGAGCGGCGCGAAAGAAGAGGTGCGCGCACGCGATCTGTTCGAGCGTGTCCAGGCGCACATGAATACCGGCGCGGCGTTGCGCCTACTCGCGCTGTCGGCGGAAGACAAGGCGCTTCTCAAACCGCTGTGCCTGCTTACCGACAAGCCGACGATGTATCTCGCGAACGTGAGCGAAACGGGTTTCAGCGACAATCCGTATCTCGATCAGGTGCGCGCACGCGCACAAGGCGAAGGCGCCGTCGTGGTTGCGGTGTCGGCCGCCATCGAGGCCGAGTTGGCGGAGCTGCCTCCGGAAGACCGTCAGGCGTTTCTCGCGGATTTGGGACTGGCAGAACCGGGCCTCAATCGCGTGATTCGAGCGGGTTATGCGCTCCTAGGTCTCATCACCTTCTTCACCGCCGGGCCGAAGGAAGTTCGTGCTTGGACCGTGCGCGAGGGTGCCACGGCGCCGCAGGCTGCCGGTGTCATCCACTCGGACTTCGAGCGCGGTTTCATCCGCGCCGAAGTCACAGCGTACGACGATTACGTTGCGCTGGGCGGCGAAGCCGCGGCGCGTGAAGCAGGGAAGCTGCGGCTGGAAGGTAAGGAATATCGCGTGCATGACGGTGATGTCATGCACTTTCGGTTTAATGTTTAACGGCAGGTACAAGATCCAAGCGGCAAGATTCAAGCGAACGCTGATATAATCGCCCGGCTTGAATCTTGTATCTTTCCTCTTGTAGCTGTTTTTTGGCTATGTAGCTCAGCTGGTTAGAGCGCGGCACTCATAATGCTGAGGTCGGCGGTTCGATCCCGCCCATAGCCACCAATTTAATAAATACCGCTTCTCTGTTCTGCGCCAGATATTTTATTTATTTCTGTATTGACAGAAATAACAGACGAGTCTAAGCTAATCTCATGGAATTGAAACCCGTCGCCAAACGCTTCATCCTCCATTGGGGAGAGATGGGCTCCAAATGGGGGGTAAATAGAACCGTCTCCCAGATCCACGCGCTGCTCTACATATCCGGCCGGCCGGTGCACGCCGAGGAGATCTCCGAAACCCTCGGCGTCGCACGCTCCAACGTCAGCAACAGCCTCAAGGAACTGCAGAATTGGCAGCTGATTCATATCGTGCACACGATGAACGACCGGCGCGATCACTTCGAAACCTCGACCGACGTGTGGGAGTTGTTCCGTACAGTAGTGCGTGAGCGCAAACAACGTGAGTTCGATCCCACCATCACCGTTCTGCGCGATTGCCTGGCGAGTCCGGATTTCGCGCGTGAGGAAGCCGGGGCGCAGCAGCGCATACGCGAGACGCTGCTGCTGATGGAGACAGTAGCGAGCTGGGCCGATGAGATGCTGCGCCTCTCACCCGAGACCCTGGTGAAGGTCATGAAGCTTGGCGCCAAGGTACAAAAGCTCGTCCGGGGTGACGGCGCCAAGAGCAAGAAGGTAGCGGCCGACGTGGAGTAAGCGTCGGCTATTTTTTTGATTAGGTATTTCTGTTTTGACAGAAATTACGGAATAGGAGGACATAAGCATGAGCGCCGCTGAGAACAACACCACTGCCGTCTCATTCGCCAACCGAATCCGCCTGTTCGCAATCCTCACGGTGTGGTCCACCGCGCTCGGACCATTGATCGGCGGTGCGCCATTCAACTGGACGATCGTCATCATTCCGTACTCCTACCTCATTGGGGGCCTACCCGCGTTCTTCGGTGGGGTTCTCTACGCACTCGTCGTCGCCAGTCGCCGCTCGCGCGCCCGCTTTACGCGGCTGTCTCGCCTGGTGCTGGGTGCTGTCTGCGCGGCGGCTGGCTGCTATGTGGCGAGTTTGATCAGCTTCGGGTCAGGCGCGCTCGGTGTGCTGATGATGTTCGGAGTTCCAGCCGGCGCGATCTGCGCACTGCTGTTCCGCGAAGCTTGGATCGAGAAATACCTGTTTGTCGGGGTCGCCGATCACGTAGCTACGCCCCCGGCCGCGCAAGATCTCAGGAGCGCAGCATGAACACGCTCAATATCGTTCTCAATTTACTCGTGATCCAAGGCGTGTTAGGTGCATTCGACACGATCTACCATCACGAACTGCGCGCCGCGTTGCCGCAGCAACCCGGCGCTGGGCTCGAGCTTCGTATCCACGCGATACGTTCGGTGCTCTATGGCGTGGTCTTCGCCGGCTTGGCGTGGTTTGCATGGGGCGGTGTCTGGCTCGTCGTCCTCGGCATCATCGTCCTGATCGAAGTCGTGCTGACCTTGTGGGACTTCCTGGTCGAGGATCGCACCCGCCTGTTGCCGCAAAGCGAACGCGTGTTGCACACCGTGCTTGCAATCAATAGCGGCGCGGCGTTCGGTCTCCTGTGTCTGCACGCACCGATCTGGTGGGCGCTGCCGACCGGCCTGCATCCTGTTTTCCAAGGTTGGCAGAGCGTGGTGTTGAGCGTATTCGCCATCGGCGTTGCGGCATCGGGCGTGAGAGACGCCTTCGCGAATCGCGCGCTTGGTCGGCGTCTCAACCAGATCGCAAACGTCAGGTTTGACGGACCCGCGAAGCATGTCCTGATAACGGGTGGCACCGGCTTTATCGGCCAGGTCCTGTGCCGTGCGCTACTGGCTACCGGTCACGAGATCACCTTGCTCACGCGAGATCCGATCAAGTGCGCCTACCTATTCAATGGGCGCGCCCGGTGCGTGACGCAACTGACAGAGCTCGACCCCGCGACCCGCGTCGATGTCGTCATCAATCTCGCCGGCGAGCGCATCGTCGGTCCGCGCTGGACTGAGGCGCGCAGGCAGGCCCTGATAGCAAGCCGCGTTGGCACCACACGCGCGCTTGTCGATTGGATTTCAAAGGCGCGCACCAAGCCCAAGCTCATGATCTCGGCATCGGCTGTCGGTTACTACGGTGTGCAAGCGCCCGATGACACGCGGACGCTGAGCGAAGATGCAGCCGGCCAAGGAGTGTTCGTGTCCGAGCTTTGCCAGCTCTGGGAGACAGCGGCGCGGGCGGTGACTCGCCACCGCGTTCCGCTGGCGCTGCTGCGCCTCGGTCTGGTCTTCGGCCACCAGGGCGTGTTGCCTGGGATGCGTCTGCCTTTCATGTTGGGTCTGGGCGGCCCGATCGGCACTGGACGCCAGGCGATGAGCTGGGTCCACATCGACGATGTGCTCGGGGTTATTGCACATCTAATGAACTCCGACCCCGCACGCGCGGCTGGCGTGTACAACGTCACTGCGCCCCAGACAGTCACGCAAGCGGACTTCGCCAGGACGCTTGGGCGGGTATGGCACCGTCCCAGTCTGCTGACCATGCCGGGCACGTTGTTCCGCGCGGTTCTGGGTGAGCAGGCAACGCTGATGCTCGACGGTCAGCGCGTCTATCCGACGAGGCTGGAACAAAGTGGCTACCGCTTCCTGTTTCCTCGACTCGAGACTGCCTTGACCAACTTGCGCGGAGCCACACCATGACTGCCAATACCACCGTTTTGGTCAGCACCTCGGTTACGCCCGCATCCCTGTACGCGCGTGCGCTTGGCCCGCTGTTCCACCGTTTGGCACCGGTGTTGACCCGCCTGCACGGGACTGGCGAAAGGCGCCTGCACGGCACGCTCAAGGTGCGCGTCGGTGCGCGGCCACACGTTCGCCTCATGATGTCGATCGCGCGAATGCCGCGCAGCAGCGAGGCGGTGGAGTCGGAAGTAGCCCTCGGGGCGCATCGAAATGGAGAACTCTGGTGGCGGCGTGTCGGTGACCTCGAAATGGTGAGCGTGCAGTTGCCGGGCGGAGACAAGGAGATCATCGAGCGCATCGGACCGCTTGCGATCCACCTGTTTACCGAGGTGCGCAAAGGAAACCTGTGGCAACGCTCCCGGTACACGACGCTGTTCGGCATTCCACTGCCGGCGACCCTGGGAATGCAGATCGTCGCCTGTGAAAGAGCGATCGATGCGAAGTCGTTCTTTTTCGATGTACGACTGCGCACGCCGCTGCTCGGCTGCCTGTTGCAGTATCGCGGCACGCTTCGGTTTGAAAACTGAGAAACGTGGGAGATCGACATGAAACCAACCCCCGACTGGATGCGTCAGGTAATGCGGGCTGCCGGCGTCTATAACCTGGGCTACGGCCTGCTGCTGGCGTTCTACCCCGCACAGACGTTCCGCTGGCTCGGCATGCCGCACACCCCCGATGTGATGATCCGCTGCATCGGCATGATGGTTGGTGTCTACGCGCTCTGCTACTGGGTCGCCGGCAGCAACCCGGTGAAGCTCTGGCCCCTTGTGGCGGTCGGCATCGTCGGCAAGACGCTTGGGCCGATTGGCTTCTTCCAGGGGTGGCTGAACGGCATCTTCGCCGCCGAAGGGTGGATCATGATCTTCTTCAATGACGTGATCTGGTGGCTGCCATTCTGGTGGATCGTGCTGCATGCCTGGGGTCGCGAGCCGAACGCGTTGCGCAACACGCTGTTCTGTCCAGTTGGGGTAACGAGGGAGGGCACACCATGAGCGACTATCCGCTGACTCTCTTGAACGACGGCGCCTGCCCGCTGTGCATGGCGGAGATGGAGCGGCTGGATGGCTCGGAATCGCCGCGGCCTGCTTCGATTTGTCGACGCTTCGACCGCCGAGTTCGACGCCAGCAAGTACGGCACGACGCATGCCGAGCTGATGCGCGTGATTCACGGCGTGCGGCCGGACGGCAGCCTGGTACAGGGGGTCGATGCGATCCGTCTCGCCTACGTCGCTGCCGGTCTCGGCGCCATTGCGCGCCTGCTGGGGCTGCCCGGAATCCGGCAAGCCGCGACCTGGGCCTACCCCCGCATCGCCGACAATCGCTATGTGCTGTCCCGGCGCTTCCGTTGGACCATCGCGACGCTACGCGGGAAACACGGTTGCGATGGCGACAGCTGCACTGTCCCTGACCGAACGTGGTGACCGGCGATGCCGCTGGTTGAAGAAGAAATCCTGATCAACGCACCGCGCGATCTTGTCTTCGATGTTTCTCAAGACTATGCGATCCGCCGTCAGTGGGATCCTTTCTCGCGCGGCACTTACCTCCTGGACGGCGTGACTGCGGCCGCGGTCGGCGTGAAGGGATTTGTGCAGGCGCGCAACGGATTTCGGATGACCTTCGAGTATGTGAGCTATCAACGGCCGGAGCGCGCCGCAATCGTCATGCTCTACGGTCCGCTATTCTTCAAGAAATTTGCGGGAACCTGGATTTTCGAAGAGGTCGGCGAGAGGTCGGTGCGGGCGAGATTTCGATACACCTTCGCAACGCGGCCGGCGGCGCTGCGACGCCCACTCGATTGTCTGGTCCAGCGATTGTTTCGGCGCGCTATCATAGACCGTCTGCTCGCGCTCAAGGAGTTCTGTGAGTCGCGATCCTCGCAACCACGGCTGTAGGTAGAGACATGAGTACAAATAAGAAGGCCACCGAATCAGCCACGCCGCCCGATCCCGAAGCGCTGCGGCACGGCGACGAGACAGACTATTTCTTCAAGGAGCTGCCGTTCAACAAATGGTGGCCGCTGCTCGCCGGCGTCATTGCCGGCATCGGCCTGCGCGCTCTGTTCTCTGGTGGCCCGGGCGAGCGATACGCGACGATGATGGGGGCATTCATCCTGCTGACGCCAGCGGTTGTCGGCGCCGTCACCATCTACGTCGCCGAGACCAAACGTCGGCGCCATTGGGCGTATTACTTCTGGGCGCCGTTTGCGGCGAACGTGATGTTCGTACTGGGCACCTTACTCATCAACTACGAGGGGCTGATCTGCGCCATCGTCATCGTCCCGCTGATGGCGCTTATCGGCGCCGTCGGCGGCGTAATCATGGGCGTCGTCTGCCGGCTAACCAGCTGGCCGCGGCCAGCGCTTTACAGCTTCGCCGTGCTGCCGATTGTGCTCGGTGCCTTCGAAGGCGAGATTCCTACTGAGGAACACATAAGCAAGATCGAGCGATCGACGCTGATCGCCGCAACGCCGGATCAAGTGTGGCTCCAACTCCACGATACCCACGACATCCGCCCCGCTGAGGTCGGACACGCGTGGGCTTATCGCATCGGCGTGCCGCTGCCGCTGGCCGGCGTCGCGCAAAAGACGCCCGAAGGACTGGTGCGCAAAGTAACCATGGGCAAGGGCGTCCACTTCGACCAGGTATCGACCGAATGGCGTGAGAACCAATACGTCCGCTGGACCTATCGGTTTTATGAGGATTCGTTCCCGCCCAACGCGTTCGATGACCACGTCGTCATCGGCGGACACTACTTCGACCTGAAGGACACGTCGTACACCCTCACCCCGCGTGGCGATGCAACCGAACTGACTATCCGCGTTCACTACCGCGTGAGCACACATTTCAACTGGTACGCGGATACAGTCGCGCAAACCCTGCTCGGGAACTTTAGTGAGGTAATTCTGGATTTCTATCGCCGGCGCAGCGAATCGGCGCATGCAACAACAGCCACGCAATCGACTTAAGGAGGGCCCATGCATACTCCACCTGCTCTCAAAGACCACCGAGTCAGGGCGACCCCAGGCAGTGACGTATGCCATGGTGAAGTGAAGTGGTCGCCTGCGAAATCGCTCTGGTTCACTGGCATGGCGGCGGCTGGATTCATCGGCGGGGCGGTAGTGTTCGACTGGACCGCCTTCAGCGCGTTTCTCCTTTCAACTGCACTCGTGTTACTGCTGGGTCATTCGGTCGGAATGCACCGGCGACTGATACACGGCAGCTTCCAGTGTCCGCTCTGGTTGGAATATTTCCTGGTCTACTGCGGAACATTGGTCGGGATTTCGGGCCCGCTGGGCCTTCTGCACACGCATGACATGCGCGACTTCGCCCAGCGCTTGCCACGCTGTCACGACTACTTTGCGCACCGGCAACCCGCGCTGATCGATCACTACTGGCAGGTGCACTGCGACCTCAAGCTCGTCAACCCGCCCGCACTCGCCATCGAAGATCGCATCGCCAACGATCCCTTCTATTGCTTCCTGGAAAGGACCTGGATGTGGCAACAGCTCCCGTGGGTGCTGCTCTGTTTCTGGCTCGGCGGCTGGGCCATGGTCTGCTGGGCAGTTTGCGCCCGCGTCAGCATTTGCGTCCTCGGCCACTGGCTCGTCGGTTACTTCGCCCACCGCGAAGGCCCCATGCACTACGAAGTCCAAGGCGCGGCCGTTCAGGGACACAACGTAAGATTCTGCGCGCTCCTCACCATGGGAGAGTCGTGGCACAACAACCACCATGCGTTCCCAGGTTCAGCGAAACTCGGACTCGCGCCCGGTGAGTGGGACCCGGGCTGGTGGTTTCTTAAGGGCTTGGAGATCTTCGGCTTGGCGTGGAACCTTCGTACCCAATCAGACCTGCCTTTTCGGCCGGAACTTAGACAGCTGACCGTGGAGGATGGGGACGCACTTCACCTTCGGTCATTGTCGACATAGTCACGGAAGGCAGTTAAAGACCCCACGGCGCGCGAGCCTGCAAGCCGGCGTGGTCGGTGACTTGGTAAGAATAAAGATTCGCCTGGGGTACCGAAAACGCGCAGACCGAGCGCATGTCGGTTGGTCAGTTTTTCTCCAAGTTTCTCGGCCTTTTCAATCGCCATGACTTGCGTCTGACTCCGCAACCTATGGGGAGATCATTAATTGTTGTGGCAGTTTTTTGCCACTTCGCCATGCTTCTTGCTGCTTTTTGCTGAAAGTTGCGCAACGGGCATTCCGTAAGTTATTGAATTAAAGTTTTTCGCAAGAGCTCTGGCTAACTTTTAACCAGTTGGTCGGAGGTTCAAATCCTCCACGGCCCATCAGTTATTTCTCTGTTGATCTAAGCGCTTGGCGCCACTTCCGTTGCGACGTTTTGCTTGCTCGAAAATCCTGGGCCTACTTTTGGGAACCATTTCATGCCGCGAACGCGACGCGTGAACGAGGTGGGGCGGTGGCCTACGCCACTGAACCGTCCTGTACCGGTAGCGCGTCGGCGCGCAGCAATTCGATAA